>NZ_JBQFSG010000007.1:0-237245 GCF_056537885.1 Ruegeria sp. BJ6
CGTGGAATGCCCCGTACCACTTGTTCATGTTGGTGATTTCGATGGCGACCTCGTCGCTCACCTGCATCTTCGAGCGGTCGATTTCGCGTTCAATTGCAAGTTCAGACATGTGTTGAACTCCTTAACGGTGGCCAGTCTGAAGCTTGCGCTCCAGATACATGGAATAACGGGACATGGAGAAGCAGACGACAAAGAACAGCGCGCCGATAAAGGCGAACAGTTCCCAGTAGATGCCATTCCAAGCGGTATCGGCACGGATCGCGTTGGTCAGGCCGATTACATCGAACAGGCCGATGATCGACACCAGAACCGTGTCCTTGAAGATACCGATGAAAGTGCTCACGATGCCCGGGATCGAGATTTTCAGGGCTTGTGGCATGATGATCAGCCGCTGAGCCTGCCAGTAGTTCAGGCCCAGACTGTCGGCACCTTCGTACTGGCCCCTTGGCAGGGCTGCCAGACCACCCCGGATCACCTCGGCCATATAAGCGGCAGAGAACAGGGTCATCATGATCATCACCCGCAGGATGATGTCAAAATTGGTGCCCGGCGGCAGGAACAGGTTCAGCAGCAGTGAGGCCACGAACAGCAGGGTGATCAGCGGCACACCGCGAATGAACTCGATAAAGCCCACGCACATGTATTTGACGATCAGCAGGTCGGACTGGCGACCCAGTGCCAGAAGGATGCCGATAGGCAGCGATACACCGATGGCCACAACGCCCAGAAGGATCGCCAGCATGAAGCCGCCAAAGTCACGACTTTCCACAGCGGCGATGCCGATTGGAAGTGCTGCATCGATGGTATCGGCAACCGGGCCGGCTGCAAACAACCACCACAGAATGGGCAGCACGATCGCAAGGATCAGGGCCGTCAGTGAACCCGCGGCAGGTAGCACAAGCCTGTAGGCGATATACCCGATGGCAAATCCGGCGGCGACCATCAGTGGCCCCCAGATGCTACCGCCCCACATCAACCAGGGCAGTAGGAACGGGTAGGCCGCCGTGACGATCAGAAGCTTGCGCGGTACTTTGGTGAACAACACAGGCGCAATCGCGACGAGCAACAGGATGAAGGCCAGGTTTGGTCGGAAATAGGCCGGCCATGCCCCAGCTTCTGGTGGGTTTGACCATGTTGCATTCGGGTACTCAGGATACGGCGGGTAGAAGCCGTAAAGTAGCTGCAACCAGCGATCCTTGATCACGCCCCAGCAGGCATGACCATGGGTATCGCCCCACGTTGCCATCATGATCTCACGACATTCTGACAGTGAATTCGCGTTCCAGACGGATTCGAACGTCCATGTCAGAACGTTGGACAGCACGTAGTAGATGAAGACCAGCGAGATTACGGTCAGGATAGCGTTGAGCCAGCTTGAGAACAGGTTATGTCTGATCCAGCCCAGCACCCCCACCTCTGAAGCGGGTGGTGTCTGTTCCGGCAACATTTCCGTGCGGACAAATGAAACATCAGTCATATTACCGCTCCACCAGTTTGACACGGTTGTTGTACCAGTTCATCACCGCCGAGATGCTCAGCGAGATGGACAGGTAGATCAGCATCAGCAGCAGAACACATTCCAGCTCACGCCCGGTCTGGTTCATGGTGATGCCACCAAGGGTACCCGTGATGTCCATATATCCGACCGCAATCGCCAGTGACGAGTTCTTGGTCAGGTTCAGATAGTTCGAGATCATCGGCGGGATAATCACCCGCAGCGCCTGCGGCAGGATCACCAGACGCATCGTGCGGCCCGGGCGCATACCCAGCGCGGATGCGGCCTCGGTCTGACCTTTCGAAATCGCCAGAATACCAGCACGGACGATCTCGGCGATGAAGGCCGCTGTATAAAGTGACAGCGCCAGCCACAGGGCGATCAATGAGTTCCGCAGATGGGTGCCGCCGCTGAAGTTGAACCCCTTCAGCTCAGGGAAACCCAAATGGAAGCCTAGCGCGCCCAGCAGGATGGCCGACGGAACGACCAGCAGACCCAGCTGGATGTGCCAGATGGTCGGGCGGTCGCCGGTCTTTTCCTGTGTGGCATTGGCCCAGGCCGACACTTTGCGCATTGCAAAGATGCTGCCGCCAAGCACGATCAGGAACGCGATCAGGTCCAGCGAAACATCAAAGCGCAGGCTTGATGTTCCAAACAGGTGGATATCGCCCAAACTGCGTGAGAACAGGAACTCGGGGATATAGACCCCGCGGTTGGTAATGGCGACCGAGTCAAACAGCTTCATCGTTGCTTCGGGATCTTCGCCCCGGAATGCACGCGGTGCAGGCAGACCCTCGATCAGGATAGCCATGGCCAATACGATCCACAGCAGCACCGGCACGTTGCGGAACATCTCGACGTAAACGGTCATGATCCGGGCGACCAACCAGTTGTTGGACAGGCGCAGGACGCCGACCATAACGCCAACGATCGTGGCAGTGATACAGCCCAGCACCGCGACAACCAGCGTGTTCAGCAGCCCGATCAGCGCGGCGCGCAGATGGGTATCGCGCGAGTCGTATTCCAGCAGACGTTGGTTGATATCATAACTGGCCGGTTCACCGAAAAACGAGAACTCGACCGTTTTGCCCAATGCCTCAAGGTTCTGAATAGTATTGTTGATAAGCCAGGCTGCCAGAAGCATGAAACCGATCATTGCAATGACCTGAATGGTCGCAGATCGGTACCGCGTATCGTAAAGGAGCATGGACAGCCGGAACTGCTCCTTCGGCGGGTCAGTGAGAGTCGTCATGACCTATGTATATCCCCGTGAATCCCGGTTTTCTGTCGGCAGAGTTGATCTCTGCTCGGAACTGTCCGGGCGTGTTTCTTGTGGATGGAAAAAGGGCGCAGGTTGCCCTGCGCCCTTTTCCGTGGCTTTTAGCGGAACGGCGGTGCGTACAGCAGGCCGCCATCGGTCCACTGTGCGTTCAGGCCGCGTGCCAGACCAATCGGCGTTTCTTCACCGATGTTCTTGGCAAACACTTCACCATAGTTGCCACCCACTTTGATCGCGCGCTGTGCCCAGGTTGCGTCCAGACCCAGCATCTCGCCCAGGGTGCCTTCGGAACCCAGCAGGCGGTTCACTTCGGGGTTGTCAGTACCGGCCGACATCTCGTCGATGTTCGCCGAGGTGATGCCCAGCTCTTCGGCCGCGATCAGCGCGTTCAGAGTCCAGCGGACGATGTCGCCCCACTCGTTGTCGCCGTGACGGACCAGCGGACCTAGCGGCTCTTTCGAGATGATTTCGGGCAGGATCACGTGATCTGCAGCGTTCTCGAAGGTGGCGCGGGTTGCGGCCAGGCCGGAAGCGTCGGTGGTGTAGACGTCACAGGCGCCAGCCAGATACTGCTGCTGCGCTTCGGCGTTGGTTTCGATCGGAACCGGCTCGTAGCTCATGTTGTTGACACGGAAGAAATCCGCCAGGTTCAGTTCGGTGGTGGTGCCGGTCTGGATGCAGACGGTTGCGCCATCCAGTTCCTTTGCCGAGCTTACGCCCAGCGCCTTTGGCACCATGAAGCCCTGACCGTCATAGTAGTTGATGCCGACGAATTCGAACTTCAGGTCGACGTCGCGGCTGAAGGTCCATGTGGTGTTACGGGCCAGCATGTCAATCTCACCCGAAGCCAGCGCAGTGAAGCGTGTCTTGCCGGTGGTGGGAATGAACTCAACAGCGGTCGGATCATCCAGTACGGCGGCTGCAACTGCGCGGCAGACGGCTACGTCAAAGCCCTGCCATTCGCCATTGGCATCCGGGCTCGCAAAGCCGGGTACGCCGGTTGCAACACCACAGTTCAGCTTGCCGCGCGCCTTGACGTCGTCCGCGGTACCCGCTGCAGCAGCACCTGCTGCCAGAGCGGCAACGGTGGCCGCGCCCAAGATTACGGATTTTTTCATTTTTACCTCTTCCTGATTTTCCGTCCCCAGACGAAACGGTTTTGTCCGGCATCAAGATACCGGAAAGGTTACCCCAAAGGTGTCTCCCCTTTAGTGGGCACAAGTTTGGTCGCATTCATTAGAAAACGTCAAGGGTCGTATCAGGGAAATAGATGGACGGCATGTGCAGGGTGACCCTGGGTCACCCGCAGCCGCCTAAAACAAAGGCTCAAACCGATAGATCGTAGAACCGTTTAGCGTGCAAGAAGGCGATCTTTTTCAACTCGGTTTCCCGCTGCGCTTCTTCGTCGATGCCCCACTGCTCTTCCTGCCAGATTTCATCCAAACGCGAAATCCGCCAGATCTGGTCTGCTTTCCGCCAATCCTGCGCTGCGGCAAAGCCAAGAATCAGAGATCCCGACAGACCGACCAGATCGTGAAACGCTGCCAGACGGAATTCGTCCAGTTCCCGCACCTGTTGTTTCAGCAGTTCCAGAACCGATGCTGACTGTGGCTGGTGAACAACGCCGGTGACCGGCAACAACCGGGTGCCGAGTGTTTCTGCCGCCCAATCAAGCACTGGATCCCATTGTTCCGACTGCCGCCGAACAAGTGCTTCGGGGTGCGCTGCCCGATAGCACAGCAAATCCGAATCACCATATGCGGCCAGCATGTCGGCCACTTCGGCATGTTGATGACGCACCTTGTCGATGGCTGCATTGGCAGACCGGGTGAAGGGCATCGTGGCCGGATCGACCTCTTTTTCCTGCGCGTCCCATTCGGCTGCAACGGCCTGCGCCATGGCCTGCGTTGGCAGGATAAGGGTGGCTTTGGCCGGGGTTTTCACCCGACGGCCATCCAATTCGACCGTGTATGCCCCATCAACTGGCACCACAGCGCTAGATGTCCAGAACCGTTTCGGTTTCCAATCGCTCATACGTTTAGTCCCAGATTTTGGTCAGCACGCCCGGAAGCTGGTCGAAGGTCTCCACCACGCAATGTGCATCCTTCAGGGCGTTCCTGTGATGATATCCCCATGAAACCCCAATCCCCGCAACACCGGCGGCCTTGGCCATTTCCATGTCAAAGCTGGTATCCCCGACCATCACCGTATCCGAAGCCGCAACACCGGTATCGGATCGCGCGGTATCAATCATCGAAGGATGCGGTTTGGACGGGTGATGATCCGCAACCTGCCGGGTTACGAAAAACCGCTCCAGCGCGTGGGCCTCAAGCAGCGCATCCAGACCGCGCTGCGACTTTCCGGTAGCGACCCCAAGCAGTACTTCGGGAATTGCATGCAATGCCTGCAATATCTCAAATGCGCCGGGGTAGAGCGGAGAGCTTGCCGCCCCCTGTTCCAGCCGCTGGGCGTGATAGGCCGCCTTGTATCCTTCGACCAGATCATGCTGAACGGTGTCGCTTTGTTCGGGCGCCAGACGCGCCATTGCGTGAGGCAGGGACAAGCCCACAATGGACAAAATCGCCGACCGATCGGGCACCGGCAGCGATGCAGCCTGAAACGATGCGGTCATGGCCGAGACGATGCTTCTCTGACTATCAACCAGAGTGCCATCGACGTCGAACAGAACCAGCCGCAGGGGCGCGCTCATTGCAGGTCCTCAAAGGGATCGTCGGCGGCCAGGTCTTCGGTCCAGCCAAGAGTGTCCCAACTCTCTTTCATATGATCCGGCAACGCTGCGGTAACGGTCACGGTTTTTCGTGTCAGCGGGTGTTCGAACGACAATCGCCGGGCATGCAGATGCAGCTTTTTGCTGATGATGCCGCCCAGTTGCGCGCCCCAGCCATCGCCCAGATTCTCCTGCCCTGATCCGCCATATTTACCGTCGCCAATAATGGGGTGCCCGATGGCGGCCATATGCGCACGCAATTGATGCGTGCGGCCAGTAATCGGCTCCATCGCAACCCACGAGGCCCGTCCCGCCACCCGGTAAAGGGTCGCGTATTGGGTGTGCGCCCGCTTGGCGCCCGGCGTAATGTCCACCTCGTTCAGATGGACAGGGATCATTTTTTCGCCTTCGCCGTGCTTGCCATGGCCGGGCGCCTTGACCAGCCCGGTCTTGATCTCGCCCAGATAGGGTGTCGGCACACCGGCAACCAGCGCCCAATAAATCTTGCGGGTGTTGCGGTGTCGGAAGGCAGCCGTCAATCCTTTGGCCGCTTCACGGGTCCGCGCCAGCAGCAATACACCCGAGGTATCCTTGTCCAATCGGTGCACAAGGCGCGGATTTTCATCAAAGCCAAAGCGCAGAGCTTCGGACAGGCCGTCCACATGGCGGGTTTGACCGCTTCCCCCCTGAACCGGCAGTCCTGCGGGCTTGTTCAGGGCAAGAACATGATCATCCCGGTAGATCACGCAGGACTGGATCATCTTTGCATCCGCGTCGGACACGCGGCGTTTAACCTCGGCCGGTTTGTGATCTGCGTCGGGCAGCGGTGGCACACGCACGACCTGACCGGGTTCGAGCCGGGTCGAGGCCTTTACCCGACCACCGTCCACACGCAACTCTCCCTTGCGGCACATCTTTTCGATGCGACCCTGACTGACATGCGGAAACAGGCGCCGCAACCAGCGGTCCAGGCGCTGATCTCCGTCGCCGTTTTCAACCGTGATCATCTGCACGCCAGTCATGGGAAAACCCCCATCCATTCACGACGCGCCCGCGTGAGCCACATATCCACACCACTCCAAGAAAGCATGAGGCGTCTGTCGCGCGCAGCGCCAGCAGAGTCAAGGCGCGACAGTCGTTTCACGTGGCTACATCCGGATCGATGGCTCAGATATTCGAAAAGTCGCCATGCCGGCCAGCGCCATCCCGAAATCGTCCAGCCCCGGCTGTTCCTTCCCGGCGGATTGCCTCAAGGCCGTTGGCCCATTCTACCTTGAGCGCCTCGCGCACGGGCATGCCACGGGTTTCGATGATCGACCGGCGATCCGCCCGCACGGCTTCCTGCGGGAACCGAGCAATTTCCCGGGCCATAGCCTCGGCTGCAGTCCGGGCCGTGCCATGTGGTACCACCTTTTCCGCAAGGCCGATGCGATAGCATTCCTCTGCTTCGACCTTGCGGCCGGTCAGGGCAATCTCAAGCGCTTTGCCCTGACCGACCAGCCTTGGCAAACGGACCGAGCCCCCATCCATCAGAGTTATCCCCCAGCGACGGCAGTAAACGCCAAGGTATGCCGTCTCGGCCATCACCCGGATGTCGCACCACAGCGCAAGCTCCATTCCACCGGCGACGGCGGCGCCTTCTATCGCGCCGATGACCGGTTTCGATAATTCCAGCCGCGAGGGGCCCAGAGGACCAGTCAGCGAAGGGGCCGACCCGACCGGAAATGCAAGCATATCAAAATAGGCTTCACGCAGTTCAGGGTCAGACAACGACGCCGCCAGCTTCAGATCCCAGCCTGCGCAAAAATTGTCGCCCATTCCCCAGAAGACCGCGACCTTGGCCGGTCCTTGCTCAAATTCCAGAAAAGCATCTACCAGCGCCCGCGCGTGATCGGTATCCACGGCGTTCCGCGCCTCTGGCCTGTCATGCAATATGGTCCAAACGTCTTCGGTTTTTTCGATTTCAACGGTCATAAACTTCCCTCCCGGCATGTTCTTGCCCTAAGGGAATGCTGCTGTAGGTAAAGTGTCACCTGCAACGTCACGGCACATGGCATTCTGACGTAACGACCTGAGGGATTCGCTGAAGCAGGAGTTTGGAGAAGCGCCCTGGCAACTTTGAGCTACTATAGTTGTCAAAGTTTCCCGAGTTTCTGATGTTGCGCCGGTCTAGAGAGTGGAAGTTCCTACGGACGAAAGCACCCTAATCGAACCGTCTGGGTGACGGTCGGCCGGTGATCCTCTCCCAGTATTCGTCAGCGCGCTTTTCAAATGTAGGTGCGTCCCGAGCTTCGCTTTTGTAGAAGCGTCCCGGCTCGATGCCAGGTGCGTATTGTTGATCAACCCAGCCTCGCGGATCCTTGTGTGGGCTCCGGTAGCCGCCATGGCCAAGCTTTTCGCTGCCTTGATAGTGCGTATCGCGCAAATGCAACGGAACCGGCAAAGGCGGCTCGCTCGCAACTGCCGCAAGGGCTGCCGAAATACCATGATTGGCGGATCCGGACTTGGGCGCACGGGCAACATGAAGGGCGGCATGGGCAAGGATAATTCTTGCCTCGGGATATCCGACCAATTCCACTGCCTGAGCAGCGGCAACAGCAGTCTGCAGGGCACTGTTGTCGGCAAGCCCCACGTCTTCGGACGCCTGAATCATGATGCGGCGGGCGATGAAACGCGGGTCTTCACCTGCATGGATAAGCCGCGCAAGCCAGTAAAGCACGGCGTCCGCTGCTGCTCCTCCGCGCATCGATTTGATAAACGCGGAAATAATGTCGTAATGCTGGTCACCGGAACGATCATGGTTAACCGGCGAGGCCATATAGGCTTCTTCGATCATTTCCTCTGTAACGGTAACGGGTTCGCCCGGCATATGACCAACAGCAAGACTTTCAAGGGTCGTCAAAGCCCGGCGTGCATCACCGCCAGAACGCCCCGCGATGAGCCGCATTTGTTCGGCGGATAAGGCTACCTTGATACCGGTGCTCGCCAGATGATCGAGGCCTCGTGCAACGACCTTTTCCATGTCCTGGAGAGAAATGGGTTCAAGTTTCAGGATCGTTGAGCGTGAAATAAGAGCTTTGGGTAACGCAGTGTAGGGATTCTGAGTTGTCGCCCCCATGAAATCAGCGGTGCCGTCTTCGCAGATCGCAAGAAGATCGTCTGCTTGTGTGGCGGAGAACCGGTGAACTTCATCGACAAAAATAAGAAGGGGGCGCATCCGCGCTTCGTCCGCAAGTTGGCGGATTTCCTTCACACCGGCGCGCGTTGCATGAAGCGGGCGGAAATCCTTATTGAGCATGTTGCCCACGGCCCGCGCGATGGACGTCTTTCCGATACCCGGCGGACCGTAAAGAACAATGCTGCCGAGTTGATCCGCGGCAATCCTGCGCTGCAGGATCGACCCTTTCGCCGTGAGAGCATCCTGTCCGATAACTTCGTCAAGTGAGCGTGGTCGCAAAGCTGCGGCAAGCGGCTGTTTGCCTTGTTCTTTGCTGAGATCGAAGAGATCTGACATCTGGTTAACCTCGCTTCCGACTTGGATTGGCTTTCAGGAGATACCTTGAACAATGAGTGATCGGAATAGACCTGGTGATAGCGGGTGATCTTTTTTGCAACCCATAAACTATACCAGCGCGTCTAAGCCAGGCATCCGCCTATCCAGATGTTAGAGGTAAAACTACCGTGTAATTGCAGCCGATACGCCAAGAGTTATTGGCCTTGGATCTTAATAGACCGGCAGTTTTGCTCTTGCTGCCAGATCAACACAACAACCTTGCTCTCAAACTCAGCCCGACACCGGCTTGGGGTCGATTGCCTTGTTCCAAAAAGGCATCGCAAGTGAGGTGACCTGCTCAATGGTCCGTGTTAGTGGCCATTTGGAAAGGGTACTCCATGACAGCGGAACAAAAACTGCAAAACCCGACAGCTGGTATCGCGTTCGTACTGATCGGAATATTGGCGATTTCTGTCAATGATATGCTGATCAAATTCCTGTCTGGCGGTTATCCCTTGCATCAGATGGTCTTTACGAGATCGTTGATCGGGATCGGGTTCAGCTTTGCCTTGGTACAAATGGAAGGGGGTTGGCGTATCCTGAAGACAGATCAGCCGGGACTTCACCTCCTGCGCGGTTTGCTTATTGTCGTTGCCAATCTGACGTTCTTTACCGCTCTTGCAGTAATGCCCCTGGCGGAAGCCACCGCGGTGTTCTTCGTTGCACCCTTGATGATCACTTTGCTGAGCATCCCATTGCTAGGTGAAAAGGTTGGCCCCATGCGGATTGGCGCAGTGCTTGTGGGTTTCTTGGGCGTGGTGATCATGACTCGTCCGTGGGAAGCCGGCGGTGAGCGTGAAGTTGGTCTGCTGATGTATGCTCTGCCGGTTCTTGCGGCCTTCACCTATGCCCTTAACAACGTGCTCACCCGCTTTCTTGGCGCAAAGTCCAAGGCATCGGCGATGGCCGTTTACATTCAGGCGTGCTTTATCGTCGTCAGTCTGGTGTTCTGGTCGATAGCCGGGGACGGGCGCTTTGCGAATGAGTTTGAAAACGAGAGTCTGATTTTCTTACTACGCGCTTGGGTTTGGCCCGAAGGGACTGACCGCTGGCTGTTTGTTGGGCTCGGGTTCAATTCTGCAATCATCGGTTATTGTCTTGGTCAGGCATACCGTATGGCGGATGCCGCTACGGTGGCACCGTTTGAATATGTTGGCCTTCCGATGGCAATTTTCTGGGGCTGGGTAATCTGGGGAGAATTGCCCAACCTGCCTGTCGCAATTGGTATCGCATTGATTTTGGGGTCGGGAATGTTTGTCTTTTTACGTGAGCGTCAAAAGAAGCGGAACGTGATCACTGAAAAGAGGGTGCATCGTCGATACTAGATGCCAAAGTTGGACAAAAATTGGCTAGCCGCCGAACCATATGCGAGACCGGATATATTTCGGCATCGCAGCCGCCGTTGTTGAGGACCTCAGCGATTGCCGGAGACAACCCAATGCAGCCAATGCTGCGCGACCGATTAACGTCCCAAATAACGCTGGCTTCTCTGAAACAGGTCATTTCCAGTTTGCCGCTATCTCGGGAAAGCGTTGGTAGATGGCGGCGGCGGTCTCGGCCCCGAAGACCGCAGCATCATCTCTCGCAAGGATCTCTTTGGCTCGTGTGCGTGCTGCTTGAAGGGTCGATGGCGCCCCGGCATCTGCCCAGGCCTGCGGTGTGGTGCGGTCGGCGAGGTCAGGATAGTAATAGTCGCTTTGCATTCGTTGCAGCGTCTGCCCACTGCCAAGGAAATGTCCCGGCCCGGCAAGGCAAACCTCGCGGATCACGTCGAAAGCCAAAGCGTCCTCGTTGATCTGAAAACCGCGCGTGGCGCGCAGGACCGATCCGATCAGGTCGTTGTCCAGAACGAAGCTTTCTTTGCTGGCGGCCAAAAGCGATCCATACATGCCCGCAGCTTCATAGATCAGGTTCGCGCCTGCCAGAGCACTGAGAAGCTCGGTTATGCCCTTCTCGTAACCCGCCTGAAAGTCGGGCATTTTACTGTCTGTCATACCGGCACTGACGGCGCAGGGGATGCCGTAGTGCTGTGCCATCTGGGCGCAGGCCGCCATAAGCACGCCTTGCTCGGCGCTGCCGCCCGACATCGCGCCGGTGCGCAGATCGCTGACAAAGGGCAGGGCACCGAACAGCGCCGGATGGCCGGGATTTAGAAGATTCACATAGACCAATCCCGCCACCACTTCGGCCGTTTGCTGTGCGACTGCACCGGCTAGCGGCGCTGGGCTGGTGGCCCCGGCTTGCCCGGCAGAGACGAGCTTTAGGGGCGTGCCGGTCTCTGCAGCGCATTCGATGATGCTAAGCGCTTCTTCGGCGAACGTCAGGGGCGGCACGACGAAACACGTCGAGACACAACAAAACGGGCGTGCGCGCCAGGCTTCTTCACTGCCCGCGATCATGTGGAACATCTCGACTGCATCCCGCATCGTGTCTGCGGAGGTAAATGACGTGCCGATAGGCTTTGCCGTGCCCGCTGCGCAGGCATAGGCAGTGTTTAACTCCATTGCATGGGTGTCTTTGATGTCGCGCGCCACGACCGTGCGCTGGAACATGTGGATATTCGGTAGCGCCTGGGCAAGACGGGCCATGTCGTGGAGATCAGACAGGGTGCTGTCACGTACCTTGCCGGTCTCGCTGTCCACAATGTGTACAGCCGCACCAGAGGTACCAAGGTGGATGCGTGTGCCGCTTGGGTTAAGGTCGTACTCAGGCTTCTGGCCATGAAGCATGAACCCACGGCCCGCTGTTTGAAGTACACGTTCCACCATCTGAGGCGGAAAGAGCAACCTGCCAGCGTCAGAGACAGACCCGCCCGCAGCCGTGATCGTCTCGATACAGCGTGGTGTTGCACCGACGAGCCCGATTTCGGCAAGGATACGCAGGACCGTCCGATGAATACCAAGGACGCCTTCGGGAGAGATCACCTGGTATTGACCGCCCTCAATGCCGGGCCAGATTGCTGCGCTGGGGCCAGATCCAGCACCACCCTGACGTCCCGCTCGCCGTGCGGCGCGGCCTGATCGTATTCTGCTCATTAGTGGGATACCTGCTGTGTCAAAAGGGCGAGAATGCCTGATTGTTCAGGCCAGTTACGAAGCTTCGCCGCCCATGCGTCGGGGACAAGCCCGACATTTGCATTGAACTTTTGCCAGAGCCGGTCATCGCTCATGGGCTGTTGAGGCGCACCCAAGGGATAGGTGCAGCTTTCCTCAAGGATCGTCCCGTCAGTCCGAGTGATAACCATGCGGTCGGGATCTTCTTTTGCATAGTTCAGGTCCGGTCGTGCTGGAGGGAATGGATGTACGTGTATCTTGGTGATCAGGTTCATCACCTCTGGCGAATTCCATTGCTCGGCCTCAAGGTCGCACAGCGTCAATCCACCTCGGATCAACCCAATCGCGGCCACGAAAGGCAGGCTGAAGAGGGCCTCGGGCCGGTTCGTTGGCTGACAAAAGGGCAGCACGGCGGCGTGGAAATCGGGAAGATGCAGATCGATGCGTGCAATTTCACCCAGAGGTAGGCGATCACGCAGGCGCAACGCGCAGGTCATGATCCGATGCGTGTATCCACAGCTTGGCCATGGTTTGAAAACAAGCCCGTGCTGCGTCAAGGCATACCCCAAGCCCAACTTGCCCAAGGCCACGTCAAAACGTTGAGCGCCCGGCCCGCCCATCAACTCGGACATGCCTCGCGGATGGTCGAGAACATGCTCCTGGCCTGTCAGTCCAGCTTGCGCCAAGCAGGCGGATTCGACACCGGCCCGCGCAGCAAATCCCGCTTGGATCGGTTTGGCATGAGACCCGAACTGACAGGTATACCCACTTGCCGTACTGATCGCTAAGGACATCGCATTCGCTGTTTCTTCAGCGGACAACCCCATAACCCGCGAGCAGGCCGCGGCGGCTGCGGATGCACCGAGCGTGGCGGTGGAATGCCAGCCTGCATCGTAATGCTCGAAATTCATCGCCTCCCCCAATCGGGCGATCACTTCAAATCCGGCGAGATAGGCGCAGGCGACGTCGGCGCCGTGGGTTTGTGGCCCCGAAACGGCCAGCACGGCAGGCAAGAGCACCACGGTCGGGTGCGTGTTGCCTGGGATTTCCCAATCGTCGAAGTCCAGGGCATGACCCGCGACAGCGTTCAGGAATGCAGCTTGCGGACGCGAGGTTTTCATCTCAGTGCCGATCACCTGTGCAGGGCCATCCGAACCCATTGCCAGCACGCCGTCTCGCGACCTGATCGCGACATCAGTGCATGCGCCAGCGTGAATACAACCAAGTGTGTCGATCACGCCGTCGCGCAGAACCGACAGTGCAGCGGCATCCGCATTCAGCGGGTCTTCGGCAACAAAGCGGGCCAGACGGATCAGCGCCGATTGGGTCAAAGGGCCGGCTCGTCAAACAGGATCACGCCGCGCCCAGGTTTTCCAGCGAGCATGTCATCCAGAGCTTCGTTGATCTGGTCAAGCCTGTAGCGCCGTCCTATCAGCTGGTCGATGGGCAGGTTACCCTCGATGTAGTGCTGCGCATAGGCCACAAAGTCGCGCGATGTGCAGGCTGATCCAAAGATCGATCCAGTAACAATAATCTCGGCGCGCGTAATTCCTGTTGAGGGCAGGTCTATCGTAGCGTCATTTCCGTCCATCCCGACAAAAGTCACCTGCCCCCCGGGGCGGCAGTACTCGATCGCCGCCCGCTGCAAGGCGCGTTTTCCGACGGCTTCGAACACATGGTCGGCGCCGTGCTCAGTCATCTCATGGATTCGAGTCCTGACATCCTCGCTCGCCGGAATAAAATCCGTGGCTCCCAATTCACGCGCCTTGGCCTCCGTTCCCGGCGCCGCATCAATGGCGATGATCCTGTGCGCACCCGCCAGCTTTGCCCCCATGATGATAGACAAACCCACACCACCCGCACCGATCACCACAATGGTTGACCCTGGCGCTACTTTGGCGCGGTTCAGAACTGCGCCAACGCCTGTGGTTACGGCGCAACCTAAAAGCGCGGCGACATCGAACGGTAAGGCCTTGCTGATCTTAATGCAGCTTTCCTGCGGGACCACAGCGTGATCGGCCCAGCACGCCAGCATGGACAGGTGCCGTACAGGGCCCTTGGCGTTGGTCAACCGGCACGTCCCGTCCAGCATGGTTCCATCCCAGAGTGGGGTTTTGTATGTCTGGCACAAATGGGTTTGCTCGTGAGCGCAAAAGAAACAGTCGCCGCAAAAGGGAATCCAGCTCAGGACGACATGATCCCCGATGGACAGATCGGTGACGCCTTTGCCCAATCCGATCACCTCGCCCGCGCCTTCATGGCCCAGCACGACGGGCAGATCATGATCCGCCTGACCCGAGATCACATGATAGTCGGAATGACAGACGCCAGCTGCCCCCATGCGGATCAAAACCTCGCCAGCACGCGGCGTATCGAGGTCCAGCTCTTCCACCACAAGCGGTTCTTTCGTGCTGTACATCACAGCGGCTTGTGTCTTCATGACAGGAAGGTTCCGTTAAATCCGTCGGACCGGCTCGATTTGCGAGGCGGCATGGCGTGCACCTTTCTGAATGCATTTGCTTTCAACGGAACCCTAATTCGCCTTATCCATTGTTAGAAGGCCCGAAACGCTTATACCTTTCATTCCGTGGAGGAATGGGATGGCGGCACTGAACTGGAAACGTCTGACCGCGTTCGAGGCCGTGGCTCGGCATCGTAATTTCACCCGAGCGGCGCAAGAATTGAACGTACAGCAACCGGCGGCCAGCCGCCGTGTGGCCGAGTTGGAGGCGGAGCTGGGCGTGAAGCTTTTGAACAGGACACGGCCCTTTGCGACACTCACGCGGGAAGGCGAAGTGCTTTATCGGGCAATCTCGGGTGGCATCACGCAGGTCCGCAGTGCGCTGGAATTGGTACGCCAGCACCCGAACCGAGCGCGCTTGACCGTCAACACCACCATCGGCTTTGCCAGTTGCTATCTGATGAAGCGCCTGCCCGAATTTCGGGCAATGCATCCCGAAATTTCGATTGAGTTGATCTCGCGAGACCAGAATGACGCCTACGATTTTGAGAGCGATATCGTGGTCGCTTTCGACAATCCTGACCGTTTGCCGGGAATGCGAAAGGTTTTGGTGTTTGAAGAGAGTATGGTCGCAGTGGCCCGGCCGGACGTGGCCGCATCGATTGGAGACGACCTAAAAGCGCTTTCAGAGCACGCGCTGCTCTATCTGACAATGGGCCTTCACACCGACGATTGGACCACGTTCTTCGACGGGACAGAGCTTGTTCCATCCGCCCCGGCCTCCGAGCGGAAATTTACCAGTTTCATGGTCTATCTTCAGGCTGCCTTGAACGGTGATGGCGTCATCCTTGGTTGGGAGACACTGCTCCAGGATCATTTCGATCTTGGGTTGCTAACGCCGATCACCGACCGGCGCATCAAGACACATCGTGGCTATTTTGGTTGCCTGATGCCTCGCGCAGCGGACCGCAATTCAGCTGGCAAATTCCTCGATTGGATTGCTGGTCAGGGCTAGATCAGCAGGCGTTTTTGCGACTGATAAATTACGGAAAGCAACCCGTTCAGGCAACACGAAGGGGGCGTGTGCATCTGATATCTGCGCCTGACGTGTGCGCGCAATCTGAACGCGCGCACCAGACTGAGCATTGAAGAAATCGCCATGCTTTGCGGCTTTTTCATCGGCTTCCGGGCTGCGCAGGGCGTATCAAATGCAGTAGCCAGTCGATCGAAAGGAAACCGGCAGATCGCAGGGTCAATCCAACCCTTCGTAGCGGGCATTTGCCTCTTTCAAAGTTGCTTTCAGCCCTTATTAGACGGTTGAGTTCGATAACGCCTCGTATTCCGGCACCGGATTGGCACCCATGATAGCGACCTGTTCAAGACAATAGTCCGTGGCCGTCTTCAGCCCCTGCATTTCGTAGACGCCGCATGCCGCCCTGCAGATCGAACTTCGACCGGGCATGCAGCATCAGGCGATTGTCGAAGGCGATCAGATCACCGGGCTCCAGCCGGAATTGGATCACATACTCCGGGGTTCAGCGTTAAGCGCGGACTGGTTTTACCCGCGCGCACTCGAGTAGCCACCATCAAGCACTCTTCCAACGGCCCTTCCGACCCGTTCCTGGTAAGGATCGTAAGCTGCGCCACGAAACGACATCAAACGGTGATGCCATTTTCTCAATCGAGCAGGCGCAGAATTGAGCTACTGCAGTCGTGAATTCAGAGGAATCTCAGTATTTCGCTCGAGGGCGCGGAGCTAATTGGCCAACATGTCGTGGACTGGAGCTATGAATCTTGTGCCACCTCAAGAGGACAGCCAAGGAAGTTCGTGTTCTGGGCGTGATGTCTTAACAACCAGAGAGCGTTACCAACCTGTTATTTCAGTTGAAATTTGGAAGATCGGCTTTTCAAAAGTCTCTCGTGGCTTGCATCAAACTACCAAAAACCCATATGACCCTCGGCAACTTCTTCTTCGATTTCGGCAAATGGCCCGCGGGTTTCTACAGTCCGCTGGCCGGCTGCAAATACGGTTTCACACGGCAGGTCCAGTGTGAGGTTTTCCTCGTTGTCGCCGGTTAGTACAGCCAATCGCTTTTCAGTCATCCCGTATACAACCGTTCCAATCCCTGCCCAGTAGCAGGCCCCGGCGCACATGCAGCACGGCTCCACCGATGTGTACAGTGTACACTTCTCCAAGTACTCCGGTTGGTATTTTCGGCTTGCCGCTCGGGCAACATTCAACTCGGCGTGTCCAACGCCTTTTTCATACGAGTAGGAGTTTCCAGCACTAAGCAAAATATCACCTTGTGGGCCGACCAGAATGGCCCCGAAAGGATGATTGCCGGATTCTCGGCACTCTTTGGCGATCTTGATGGTTTGCCGCAGATATTTCAGATCATCGCACATCAGATTTTCCTATTTTGCCATTTGGAGCCCGCCAAAAGGTTTTCCTTATGACTTACGTAGCTTTTCAGAAGCGGTGCCAACCTTCAAACAGGGCTCACCGCACCATCGGTGTTTTCAGCAAGAAAGGCTGCACGGCGCTCAAACAGCCCTGGAAGCACGTCGTGAACCTCACCGATCAGGTCAGACATGGCAGCGGTTAAAAGCCGTCCATCACTCGCGATCTGGTTTCCGTCCACCATTGTCATGACAACGTCCGAGCCCCGCGCCGAATGCACCAGATTATAGTGTAGGTTGAAGAATTCACCTTCGCTGATCAATGGCGTCATGCGCGGCGTGTCAGTGCGTACCGCAATGATGTCGGCCTTCTTGCCGACCTCCAGAGAACCGATCTCATTCTCCAGACCGATGCTTCTTGCGCCGTCGATTGTGCCCATTCGCAGGACCTCCCACGCATCCAATGCGCTAGCGTCCAGATTGTTCAACTTTCCAAGAAGAGACGTGCACTTCATGTCATCGAACATATCGAGATTGTTGTTCTCTTTTTCGCCATCTGTGCCGATACCGACTGCCACTCCTGCCGTGAGCAGTTTTTCCACCGGCGCGATGCCACTTGCCAGCTTCATATTGCTGACCGGGTTGTGGGCGACGCCAACACCATTTTCGGCGATGATCTCGATCTCGGAATCGTCCAACCAGACACAATGTGCCAGCAGAGTATTTCGAGGTTCGAAGAAACCCAGGTCCTTGAGAACATGAACCGAACGCTTGCCATAGCGGCGGTCCATTTCCCGCAATTCAATCTCGGCTTCGTTGCTGTGCGTATGGAATCCAGTGTCATATTTCAGCGCGAGATCAATGAAGTCCCGGTGCTTTTCGGGCGACGCATAAAACAAGTGCTCAAGCCCCACCCAAACATTGATCCGACCCTCCGACTTGCGATGCCAGTCATCCAGAAGCTGTTCGTTGGATGCCAGAGTTTCAAAATAGTTGTAGTCCGGGTGTTCACCGACATATGGCACAAGCACAGCCCGTGTGCCGATTGTATCCGCGGCCTTCGCGCTGCCATGCATGTACCGCCACATGTCAACAATTGTCGTCGTCCCGGACAAAGCCGATTCCGCATAGCAAAGCCATGATGCTGCTTCTGCTTCACGCGCATTGAGCACTCGGTGCATGGGATCGATATACATGCGCAACCAATCCCAGACGGGCAATCCCTCGGCCGTTCCACGCAGAATGCCCGAATGGCAATGTGCGTTGACGAGGCCGGGCATGAGCAAGCTATCACGAAATTCCTGAATCTTTGCTTGCGGGTTTTCGCGTACCAGCTGCTCGCGCGACCCGACGGCAACGATTTCATTTCCACGCACGAGAACCGCGGCGTCGATTAAGACAGTATTCTGCGTATCCATTGTCAGTACGTGCGGTGCGCAAAGCAGGACATCACGTGTCATTTCTTCTCTACCCTTTAAGAATTTTTGTTAAGGCTAGGAGGAAGTGGTGTTCCAATCTATGATAATAAATTGGACAATCAGGACTAAAAATTAGGACGCAATGATGCCACTGCTCACTCAGGCTGCCCACGTTCTCGAAATTGTTGCTAGCTCAGGCTCGATCCGGAAGGCCTCGGAAAGAGTCAATCTGGCCCCGTCTGCCATAAATCGACATGTTCTAAATCTGGAGCGGGAGTTAGGGACCCCGTTGTTCCTGCGCCATGCCAAAGGAATGAATTTGACCGAAGCTGGAAAGCTGGTCGTCGAATACATCCGGGACTTTCAAATCCGGGATCAGACTCTCAGAAGCGAAATCGAAGTCCTGAAGGGGCGTGTTGGTCATGTGCGCCTGGGGATCATGGAATGCTTTGCCGAAGGCTTTCTGGCGACAGTTTATGACGAGGTGAGACAAAAACACGGGTCCGTGGCCATTGATGTTGTCGTGGCCGGGACATCTCAACTGGTTCAGCAGATGCTTGCAGGCGAACTTGATCTGGTTGTTGCATTTAACATGCCAGGAGATCTCGGTTTCCGTTGTCATTATGAAACAAGGCTGGATATCGGTGCTGTAATGAAACCTACACCAGAGCTTCGGTCAAAGGGTGTGATTGGAAAAGAGGAACTACAAGGGCAGCAATTGGTGCTTCCAGATCGTTCCTTGTCATTAAATGCAACCGTGAAATCCATGATCCAGCGTATGGGCTTGAATTCGCAGGCCATAGCAAAATCCAACTCGGTTAGCGCGATAAAACAGCTTGTCATTCAGGGGGCTGGGGTCAGCTTTTTGACCTGGGCGGATGTGCGCGATGAAGTGACCAGAGGCGACTTGGTGTTCTGCCAGATCGAAGGCCAAAATATGTACGAAATTCTGACGCTCAGTGGTCGCAACCCCGCGCAAATGTCTGAGACAACTCAAGCTCTGGCGCAAATATTGGTGCAGACCTTGGAGAAAATTGATGCCGGGGCAAAAACCACGGATGCGTGACAGGAATTTGCTCGGCTTCTGACTGCTTGCCGCGCAAGTGACAAGCTTTGTGCTTCAGTGAAACACTGCCTGAAGGTAGTTTTTGATATATGATCGAAGACAGAAAAGCCCACTAAAGTGTACTTATTTTGCGCACACAATAAGCGAATGTATGCGCTTGAATGTATCGGTGGCTGATCAATAATTTTCCTCACCAAATCCGAAAAGGAAGCCGAAACGGTGTGAGGCTTCGTGCAACGTCGCAATGCGTGTTGTCACCCGCTCCTTGCAGCAAATCGCGAGAACGGTGCCACGCCAAACTCGGTCCGTTGCATCCAGTGGATGAACAGGGAGGATATTCGATGGAAAACAAGCTCAAGTTCAAAACGCTTGTTGCAAGCGGGATTTGCGCGGCTGCGTCAATGGTCTTGGGTTCAGGACCAAGTTTTGCTGAAGAAAAACTAAAAGTTGGATTTGTATATCCGACTCCGATTGGTGACAACGGCTGGTCCTATCGACATGAGGTCGGACGACAGGACGTCATTGCTCATTTTGGCGATCAGATCGAAACAACATTCGTTGAAAGTGTAGCCGAAGGTCCTGACGCCACCCGCGTCATCACCCAGCTTGCCTTGACTGGCCATGAGCTGATTTTTACGGCTTCATTTGGTTTTATGGAGCCGACGCTGCAAGTTGCCGGAAAGTTTCCGGACGTCCACTTCGAAAACAATACAGGCTTCAAGACCGCACCCAATGTCAGTGTGTACAATGCGCGTTTCCACGAAGGTCGGGTTGTCTTTGGAACAATCGCCGGGATGATGACTGAAACAAATACAGTGGGATATATCGCCTCCTTCCCAATCCCCGAAGTCATCATGGGCATAAACGCCTTCACGCTGGCGGCACAAAAGGTAAACCCGGATGTTGAAGTGAAAGTGGTCTGGGTCAATACTTGGTATAACCCTGCACTGGAAGCAGACGCCGCACAGGTGTTGCTCGATCAAGGTGCTGACTTCATTACCCAGCACACAAACAGCCCGGCGCCCTGCCAAAGAGCCGAGGAGGCAGGTGTATACTGCTTCGGTCAGGATGCGGACATGTCTCAATTCGCTAAAAAGGCGCACCTCACAGGAATCGTGAACAATTGGGGGCCGTATTATATACGCCGCGTTCAAGATGTCTTGGACGGCTCTTGGGAAACCGATCACACCTGGGACGGAATCAGTGGTGGATTGGTCATGCTGGCTCCGTACAACGAAGCGCTACCGAATGAGGTAAAATCAGCCGCAACTGATGTCGAGCAAGCGCTGCAAGATGGAACACTGAACCCGTTTGCCGGACCTATCACGAATGCAAGTGGCGAACTTATAATCGGCGAAGGAGAAGCGCTGACCGACAAGCAAGTTCATGAAATGAACTGGTTTGTGCAAGGTGTCGACGGCGAGTTACCATCCTAAAGTAAGTCATGCTCTTGCAATAGAAAAACGCGGTTCTGAACGTCTCCAGGAGCCATTTTTCTCCCCGCTTCAACGATCGAGATTGTTGTAACCGCAAGGTGAGCGCGTCTAAACAGGCGCGCTCACTATTTTGATTTTGTGTGTCAAAACCGAGTTAATCTAGCTGGTAGAGCAGTGGTTTTACTCCGCTGCAACCGTTTCCTCTTCCAGTGCCGGATAATCGGTGTATCCCTTTTCATTACCACCATAGAGGGTGGTTGAATCCAACTCATTCAGTGTCGTGTCTTTCTCCAACCGATTGACCAGGTCCGGGTTGGAAATGAACGGTCGACCGAAGGCCACCAGATCCAGGGATCCGATTTTGACCGCTTCAATCGCCATTTCTCGGTCATAAGCGTTGTTGCCCATTTTCGCGCCGTCAAACAGGTCATAGAGCGCCTTCAGATCGCCCCCTTCCGGAATTTCGCGCGGGCCACCGGTTTGTCCTTCAACGAGATGGAGATAGGCCAGACCATAACCATTCAGCAACTTGACCGCATGGGAGAATGTCCCCTGTGGGTCGCTGTCGGAGATGTTATTGGCGCTCGAGAATGGGCTGAGGCGGACACCAACGCGGGCGGCGCCCCACACGTCGACAACCGCGTCCATGACCTCTTTCAGGAATCGCGCCCTGTTCTCAACAGACCCGCCGTATTCGTCTTCACGCTTGTTGGACTCGTCCCGCAGGAACTGATCGATCAGATATCCATTGGCCGCATGGACCTCGATACCATCGAACCCCGCCTTTTTGGCGTTTTCTGCGGCCTGCCGGTAGTCGGCTACAATGCCTGCAATTTCTTCGATGCCCAGCGCTCGCGGCTCCGATGTTTCGACAAACTGTTCGCCATCAAAAGTCATCGCCTTGGCACCAATTGCAGATGGTGCAACCGGGGCGCGGCCGTCCTGCTGCAAGCTGGTATGTGAAATCCGACCTACATGCCAAAGCTGGATCACGATCTTGCCACCCTTTGCATGGACGGCCTCGGTCACTTTTTTCCAGCCTTCGATCTGTGTTTCGGAATAAATGCCGGGCGTCCAGGCATAGCCTTTGCCTTGGGGCGAGATTTGCGAAGCTTCTGTGATGATCAGTCCAGCGCCCGCCCGCTGGGCGTAGTATTCGGCCTGCAATTCATGAACGCTGTCATCTTCTGCCCTTGCCCGGTTGCGGGTCAGTGGCGCCATGACAACGCGGTTTTTCAGCTCGATTGCACCGGCTTTGGTGCCTGAGAATAGTTTTTCATCAGCCATTGCTGTTTCCTTTTTTGGTCAACTTCGTTCAGAAAGTTTTGGACTAAATAGTCCAATATTGGGGCCACGTTTCTTGCTGGAGTTTGTGTTGGGTTTCAAATCCTTATGGTCGGGGAGGGCGTTAAGGCGAAATCACCAACCGGGCTTGTTTCAGGGTTTGCGATATCTGCTCAGCAGGAACGCCCGCCTTACGCAGGGCCAGCGTGCCAATTGCAAGGGAGGCATAGGCGCGCGCCTTGTCGAGGGCCTGATCCGGATCTGAAGGCTCAAGCGCTCCCGCAATAATTTCGTCAATGCTCTCCAAGTGATGCCGCCCAAGAGCCGCCACCTCATCATCATGAGGGGCAAGCTCCGTAAGGCAGTTGATCAGCATGCAGCCGTCACGACCGCCCTGCGGGTTCGCCAATGCTTCCATCATCGCTCCAACAGGATCATTCCCGCCAGCGTCTGCAACAGCACGCAGATTTTTCAAGGCCCGCCTTGAATAGTGGCTGAGGGCTTTGTGAAACAAAGCCTGCTTGTTGCCGAACGCTCCATAGAAGCTGGACCGGCTCAAACTCATGGCCTTGGTCAGATCGTCGACAGACGCAGTCTCGTAGCCCTTGTGCCAAAAAACGCACAAGGCTTTTTCCAAAGCCTCCGCTTCGTCAAAGGCACGAGGCCGACCTGGGCCTGCAGGTGATCTGATGTCGCCAACTGAGAGGGTTTCATTGCTCATGAGCAAGATGTGGAATGGTTGGTCCAGAAATTCAAGACACCGGTAAGGCTTTTTTGGAATGGTCGGTCCGGAATGTGGCCGACAACAGGATTTTTTCGGTCGGTTAGCTGAAAAATCCGCTTTGTCATCTGGTGGGCAATAATCTTGCCGCCGCAGAGAAAGTCTGTATTTCGCCCGGCATGGTAATGAGTGCAATCAGAGCGGCTGCTTGTATCGGGGATGCCGCCCGACGTATCGATAGTCGGGATTTGTGCCGATCGGTGATGTATTCATCTTCCCGACCCTGCCGGATGTGTGAGGCAGCGGCACCTCAGCCTAATTTCACTAAAAATGACCATTGGCCAATTTTAAGCTTGTGATCGCTTTTACAGAGATTGATCGCGTGGGCTGACGCAGTTGATACTACCCACACCAATTTGGTTCGCCTGGCACCCCAAGTGCGCCGTTAAGGCCTGCCCCGAACACAGAAAGCTATCATTGCTTGTAAAGGATCAAAAAGGTCTTTGAGATGTTCAGCGTCGCTTGCGTCACGCTTGATCTGTGTAAACATGCTCTTGATCATGTTCTGAAGTTGCGACAGGTCGACACCCGCGCTGTTCAAATCCTTTTCGAAGGGCGCCAACACAACGCCGATTGCTCCAAGGTAGTTGCCCTTGATCTGTTTCACACGCTCTGGTGAGAGGTTGGCGCCAATTTCCATTATCTCGTCGAGGTGCGGTAACCTTTGCATGGCGTCGAAAGGGGCGGCGCACATATGCCTGAAGAGTATGTCGAGCCGATCTTCAAGATCAGTTGCTGTTGCGCAGTCACTTTCGATTTCAGCCTTTGTTTTCTCAGCGTAGTGAAGAAGGGCTGCGAAGATCAAATCTTCTTTGCTTTCATATGCTTTGTACAGCGTTTGGCGCGACACTTTCGATGCGGCAGCGATCTCAGTCATAGACGTTTTCGCCACGCCATAATGGGCGAATAGACCAAACGCAGCCTCTACGATTTTCAGGTTCTTCTCGTTCATCGTCATGTGACCGATCTAGACCCGAGACGTCTACTTGTAAAGCACAAGTTGACAAAAGTAGTATTTGAGTCTACCTGTCCATTCCAGTCAAGAAATGCCGATGCTTTGCGAATCCAAAAGGGAGACAGCCGACATGCCAACTAGCTTGAAGATCAATGGTCAAATGCGCGATATTCAAGCGCCGGAGGGCACACCACTTCTGTGGGTGATCCGAGACGAGTTGAAGCTGACCGGAACCAAATTTGGGTGTGGTGTCGCGTCTTGTGGCGCCTGCACCGTGCATCTGGACGGTGAGCCGGTACGGTCCTGCCAAACCTATATCGAAGACGTCGAAGGTGCCGAGATCACTACAATCGAGGCGATGAACGAAGACAAAATCGGTGCGGCTGTTCAGCAAGCGTGGGTTGAACTGGACGTGGTCCAGTGCGGCTATTGCCAGTCAGGGCAGATCATGTCTGCTGTCGGCCTGTTGTCGGGAAACCCCAAGCCGAACGTCGAAGAGATCGACGAATACATGTGGGGCAATGCCTGCCGCTGCGCCACCTATCAACGCATCCGCGCCGGTATCCAACGCGCATCTGAAATTCTGGAGGCCTGATTCATGACCGTCAACACCTCCCGCCGTGGTTTCCTGAAAGGCGCAGCCGCCGCTGGTGCCGTTCTTCTGGTCGGTGCACGCCCTGATGGCGCACTCGCTGCCGCGCCTTTGGAAAGCGCTCAATTCAACCCGTTTGTGAAGATCGATGCCGACGGTACCGTGACCGTGATCGTCAAGCACTTTGAGATGGGTCAGGGGCCCGCAACCGGCTTGCCGACTCTGGTCGCCGAAGAAATCGGCGCAAACATGGATCAGATTGAATACGAATTCGCCCCATCGAACCCACAGCTCTACAACAACCTGCTCTTCGGTCAGGTCCAAGGCTCTGGTGGGTCAACCGCCATGGCAAACTCGTGGCAGCAATACCGTCAGGCTGGCGCTGCTGCACGCGAGATGCTGATCGCTGCGGCGGCTCAGACCTGGGGTGTGGGCGCGTCGGGTATCACCATTGAGGAAGGGGTCGTCAAAGCAGGCGAACAGTCGGCTCCGATCGCCGAGTTCGTTGCAGCGGCTGCCCAACTTGATGCCCCTACCGAGCCGCGTCTGAAAGATCCGTCTGAGTTCCGCCTGATCGGCAACGAATCTGTGCGCCGCAAGGATTCTCCGATCAAGGGCAATGGTCAGGCGAAATACGGTATGGACATGCACCTGCCGAACCAGATGGTCGTCATGATCAAACGTCCGGAATCGCGTGGCGGCGTCGTCGTAGGATTCGACGACAGCGCCTCGAAGGAGATCAAGGGCTTCATCAACGCAGCCACTCTACCCAATCAGGCCGGTGTTGCAGTTTATGCTGAAAACACATGGGCAGCCATTCAGGCGCGTGAGGCGTTGGAAGTCCAATGGGATCTGTCTGCGGCCGAGACACGTGACTCGGATCAGATCGAGGCTGAAATTCGCGCCGCTCTGGACACCGAGCCTCAGTACAATGTGAACAAAGCGGATGCAGCAGCGGTCGCGGCGAAGATTGACGGTGCGGACACGATATTGGAAGAGAACTTCTACTTCCCTCTGTTGGCTCACGCCCCGATGGAGCCGATGAACTGCACCATCGAGCAGACGGCAGATGGCAAAATCGTAATGCACGACGCCTGCCAGATACCGACTGGCGTTCATTACGCCCTGCAACAGATATTCCAACTTCCAGCCGAGCAGATCGAGATCAACACGTTGCTGGCCGGTGGGTCGTTTGGGCGCCGTGCAACTCCGGAAGCCGACTATCAGGTCGAGGCCGCGCTGGCCTTTGTCATCACCGACCGGAGCCGCCCGGTGAAACTGGTATGGACTCGCGAAGACGACATCCGCAGTGGTTATTACCGCCCAGCCTTTGGCCACAAGGTCCGTGTAGGCCTGGATGGTCAGGGCAACATCGTTGGATGGCAGCATCAGGTGGCCGGTCAGTCGATCATGAAGGGCACCGCATTCGAAGCGTTCTCTGTACACGATGGCGTCGACCACAGCTCGGTCGAAGGTATTGCAGACAGCCCCTATTCGATCCCCGGCATGGCGCTGGGTTTGACGGATACGCCCAAGGCAACGACAGTTCTGTGGTGGCGTTCGGTGGGTCACACCCACACGGCCTACGTGATGGAAACCATGATGAGCAAAGCCGCCGAAGCTGCTGGCCGCGATCCGGTCGAGTTTCGTCTGGCCCATCTGGCCGATGACAGCAACGCTGATCAAAAGCGTAAAGCGGGCGTTCTGAAACTGGCGATGGAGAAGGCCAAATGGGGAAATGCGCCCGCCGGTCGCGCTCAGGGTATCGCGGTACACAAGTCCTTTGGCTCGTACGTAGCTGAAGTGGTTGAAGTGTCTGGCGATGCAGACAGTGGCATCAAGATCGAAAAGGTCACCTGTGCCGTAGACTGCGGCATTGCGGTAAACCCGGACGTCGTAAAAGCTCAGATTCAGGGCGGCGCTGGCTATGGCATCGGTCACGTGATGCGCGACCAAATCACCCTGACCGGTGGCGCGGTGGATCAGTCCAACTTCCCGGATTACGAGCCGCTTCGCATCAGCGATATCGGAGCAATCGAGGTGCATATCGTTCCCTCCGCCGAAGCCCCAACAGGCGTCGGTGAACCCGGCACCCCGCCCGCTGCTCCTGCGCTCGCCAATGCGATTGCGGCGGCTTCCGGAACGCGCGTAACGCACCTTCCCATGTCAGCCAATGGAGTATCCTTCGTCTGATATTGCCTCCTCCAGCTAGCGGGCTCCTGTAGCCCGCCAGCCACTCCCCTCTAAACTGACCAACCAAACAACAGGCTTCGCGCCTGAAGGAGAAAGTTGTGTCCGACGAAACTGAAAACACAAATCTGCAACGTCGCGCCTTTATGACCGGCGCGACCCAGGAACAAGCGGAGGAAGCCGGTTCTCAACTACGAGGCTATGAAGGCAAAACCGCCATCGCGGCGGCGCAAACGCCCACTTCCCCGCATAATCCAAGCACCACCCATACGCGCAGAACTCAACTCACGTGAACAAACGGAAACGAAAATGGCCCAGACAATTTTGATTACCGGTGCTTCAACCGGCATTGGCAAGGCAACCGCAAAGCACTTCCAAGCTCAGGGCTGGAATGTCGTCGCCACCATGCGGAAACCCGACGATGGTGCAGAACTGGCCGCTCTGGACAACGTTCTGGTGACGCGTCTTGACGTAACCGATCCGGCGTCCATCGAAGCCGCGGTTGCAGTCACGCTCGACAAGTTTGGCGGAGTTGATGTTCTTCTGAACAATGCGGGCTACGGAGCTTACGGTCCGCTGGAAAACTTCGACATGGACCGTATCCGCCGCCAGTTCGATACAAACGTCATCGGTCTACTGGAAGTGACCAAAGCGGTTCTGCCTCATATGCGCGCCCGGAAATCCGGCACCATCGTCAATATCAGCTCCATCGGTGGGCAAATGACCTTTCCGCTTGGCACGCTCTATCACGGTACCAAGTTTGCCGTTGAAGGCATCTCTGAGGCTCTGCATTACGAGCTGGAGGCCATCGGCGTAAAAGTGAAGATCGTGGAACCGGGCATGATTGCAACGGACTTCTCCGGGCGTAGCTTTGATTTTGCCAATGAGCCAGCCATTGAGGAGTATCAAGGTGTCGTAACCGCCGTTATGGGGTCTTTCGCAAATCAGGCGTTCCCGCCGTCCCCTCCTGAAGTAGTGGCAGAAGTGATCTGGGCGGCAGTGACCGATGGCACCAAAACTCTACGATATCGCGCAGGGCAGGATGCCGATTTCCTGCTGACCAATCGGAAGGCTGCTGACGATGCTACCTTCATCGGTGGTATCAAAGAGCAGATCGGTTTGTGAAAGAAAGCGGTCAATTGAATCTGCTAAGAAGGAGTGTCCCCAGCTTTGCTGGCCGGGGCACTCCCAAAATCCAGCGCGGACTTAACGCTGTAACCACAGCTCCTGTTTGGGTTTCCAGGGAAGTCGCCAGATATTTCGTTTAATGGCGCATTTTTTATTTCCTTGCGGGTGTCACTCATGGCCTGTCGATACTGTTTTTCCTGGACCGGGAAGTTTGGCTCATGGCCTGGTTCAACGTTGGCAGCGTCATCGTGTTCACAACATGCATGCTGCTTTTGTATCGGGGGTGGTTCCGTTCGGCCTATTGGTTCGCACTGGCCGAGCTTGTATCCCACGCGATAGCTGCGACGATTTCTGTCGGCACCGAGTTCGGTGCTCTGGATGCAATTTTGCTGATTCTGGTTCTGCTTTATGTGCAGCCTTTTTATCCGTTGATATTATCCCTGGTTCTTTCTGCTCTCGTTTTGACGGCGGCCGTGTTCACACAGGAGTACATGCTGACCCATGCGCCCCTTTATCCCCATTTTCAGGTCACGCCCGGGGATCTCGCTATGCGGGTCGTGACATGGCCGATGTTGATGCTGGCGATGGTGGTGCCATTCATTCGAGCGGCCTCAAAGGCGGAAAAAGAGCTTGAGATTGCGCATGGCGAAAGCGAGCGCCTATTACACAACATTCTGCCCGTGACTGTCGCTGACAGGTTAAAGGCCGGAGAAGATCAGATTGCAGACGAACATTCGCGTGTTGCCGTTATGTTTGTCGACATCGTTGGCTTTACTGAAATGAGCCGAGGACAGGCACCGGCAAAGATCGTCGATTTTCTGAACAAGTTCTTCGTGGCGGTTGATGATCTCATCGAACAACACAACGCTGAAAAGATTAAGACTATCGGTGACGCGATTATGATCACAGTCGGTGCGCCGAAACCTCATCCCAACCCGGAAGACGGGGCCATGGATCTTGCGCGCGACATACTGGCCGCTGCAAAGAACTTTGGTCGACCTGACACCGGTAACCCTCTTGTCGTCCGGATCGGGTTGCATTCCGGACCTGCCGTCGCTGGCGTTATCGGAAAAGCAAAGTTTGCTTATGATATTTGGGGCGAAACGGTAAATGTAGCGGTGAGGATGGAAAGTACCGGCGTTCCCGGTACAGTTCAGGTTTCGGAGGATTTTGCGTCACGTTTGACCAGAACTTTCGAATTTAAGGAACGGCGAAGTGTCACCGTTGCCAGTACCGATATCGATGCGTGCATATACCGGTTTGAGTAGCGTCTTAGATTCAAAATCACGCCTGCCTCGAAACGTGCGGGCAATGCCTATCGGCTATCCTCATACAACAGACAGAGTTGTCTCTGCCTAAGTAATTTCACAGTGTGCTCGCTAGAAATCGTACGCAGCATTTGCGCATAAGCTTGCGCGGCTCGCGGTGCACATCTGCTACTACTGCAAGCGCAACAAACTGAGGCTGCGCGACGTTCAGGGAATCGGCGAAGTGCCGAACCCACTCCTGTGATCCCCTACGTGTTTCACTGGATGCTTCCCGCGAGCCGTCAATAACCGAAGCGGATGCCTTTGCCAGGTGAACGAGGTCAGCCCTTAGCGGACATTATAATAACAGCTTTGCAGATGCCGATATTCGGACAAAGTAGTTATCTGAGCGGAGCGACATTTGAGTGTGGATTTAACCGCAGCTTGATCCAATGCGCTATTCAACCAGACCAAGTTGTCGCGCAATCGTGGCGCTGTCATAGTAATCTCGTCCCTCCACCACCATCCCGTCCTTAACGCGCATCACCGAGCAATAGCGGACTTCGGCCCGCCTTCCTGTTGGCGGGAAATCTCCGAGGCTTGAATGCAGCGTCCCGGTGTGGGTGCCCGTGTTTCGGAACTCGACAGTAGCCCACTCGCCGCATTGGCTAACCACGACATTCTCAACCTTGCACAGCCCATCGGGGAATGCCTCACGCCAGCGGTGGTAATCTGCTTTGTATGCTTCCTTTCCCAGAAGTTTCTCGCCACGCGCGATGTCCTCAAAGTCACAATCCTCGGCAATTACAGCTGCGCCTCGGTCGGGGTCACGCAAATCCCAGGACTCATGAAATTGCCGAACTACTTTCTCTGTGGGGTGCAAAACTTTGATACCTCTCATCTAAGTCCGGAAAGTGTGCACACGCGCGCGCCGATACTTCGAAGGCCACTCATCGGAAGCGAATGACCACAAAATTACTATGACTTGACGGGTCCGCTTCCGCATCTCGGGATAGGACGGCCGCGATCAGCATACGCCAAAAACATGACTATTTCATCGGGACGAGGCCCATCCGGCACACAAAGTGTCATTGTATCGAAATGATCGAAGGACCAGGGGTTGTCCTTGTGACCTAGTGGCAAATCGATTGAAGTCCCAGCCGCCCCAATTTTGACGTTGGATGGAATGACTGCTTCGCCACCACCCGCTGCAGCACGCATCGGAGCGCCGAGCCTGGGATGTATGACTGCGCCGCCGTGCTCCATATCTCCGGAAACTCCAACAATCGCAGCCTTTCCATAAGATACTGGTGGACCGTTAAGCTGCGACACTGCTTGTTCAGCGAGTTGTTGACCAAGCTCGACCCCGATTTCAAAAAGCGGAGTGAGGTCAGCGTCGAAACGACCTGCCATCGGATTCGGAAAAACTGCCGCAGCCGCAACACGGCACACCGCCTCACATGGCTCACCGAAGGCATCAGACATTATGTGCTCTCGCACTATGACTATTTTGCGCGTCTTGACCATGGATGCCCCCATTTTCCTAGATGAGGCATAGTGCTGACAAATCGGCTGCTCGTCGACTTCCAAATTTCCCTGTTTAATGCAGAAAATGTTTCGCGAAGTCAGTCGGGATGGAAGTCGCGTGGTGCGCAGTTTGCCGCAAGCACGATAGCGATCCAATTCACATCCAGCGCTAGATTGAACTGGTTCAGCCACTTTTCCTGTAGCTTGTATGCTGGATGTTCCATTGCACCTAAGCACGTCCAGTTCGCTGCCGACTGTCGGTGGTGTACTAACTCATGCAGAAGAACAGACTGGTCGTTTAGATTTTCGACGCTCCAGGGATTTATCAGAGTGATCGTTGCAGTGGCGGGATCATAGAGCCCACGAGTTCTGCGCCCTATAGCCATTGCTGGCTCACTAGCGTCTACTGCCGAATGGCTGTCAGCAAATTTTATGTTCGGCGCGATATTACGCCGTGGCAAATCTGTCTCACGGTCAATCCACGATTCCAGTGCTTCAACAAGATCGGACGGCAATATTGACTGACCTTTGCCACCATGAGGCATAATCGAAACCATGACCAAAATAGCTGCCAGAAATACAACTTTCTTTCCAAACCTACCCATGACAGTCCCCCGCAGATCATCTGCTTTCGCGACCTGCAATGAAGCTGCGCCATGCTTAAGCAACGTCGCGTTTATGATCGCGGATACCCGCAACCAATAGGTTCGACGATCGAGAGTGTCGTGAGATCAGAGTGAAATTGGTCTGAAATTTGTATGAGAAATGGGGGAAGTACCGCTTTCGGGTTAGTTTCTCAAAGGTGATCAAGAGCCGTAGGGCATGCCAGCCAAACGCATAGCGTCAGCCCACCGCTCCATCTTGGCCGGGTCCCGCCAACTCTCACCAAAAAATTCAATCTCTTCGGTAACCGTCCGTCCGGGATTTGCTTTCCTGAAACGTTGCATCGTTTTTTTCGCAGCCTCGGTATCCCCACTGCAAATCTGAAGCGCTGCCAGGACTCTGAGGGCGTTATTTGGTATGCTCGGCATCCGCGTCATCGTTTCCAGGCCATCATCACACTGCCCGGCACTCCACTGAGCCCAGCCGAGCTGGTGGAAATACCAACCAGGGGTAACCGGATCGAGATCGATTGCTTTCTCAAGAAGCGCGATAGCTTCTTCTTCCCGACCCAAGAACACCAATGCATCCGTCGCGCCAACCATGACCAGAACGTCGTTTGGGTTCAATTCACCCGCGACCGAATATCGTACAACCGCTTCTTCCAGTTCCCCTGCGGCGATATGCACATCTGCCCGCGCAACATGGGCCAAATGATATTCTGGGTCGAGCGACAGAGCCTTTTCGGCAAGGTCCTCGGCTCGCGCTAATTTTTCGCTCCTCGGCAAATCTGGATCAACCTCATTTGACCAGAGGTCGCGCCAGTGTACCCAAGTCAGGCCAATATATCCAAAAGGCGCAGTTGGGTCATTTTTGACGGCTTCGTCGAACAGATCACGCGCTGCCAGTGTTCCGGCAATCGTGTCCTGTTGAAAGTGCTGCATGCCCTTGATGTAGCTGTGAAGTGCCCCGACCGCTTCGCGCCCACCTCTCAAAGGGGGCTTGCGGGTAACTTCGCGTCCGACTTTGTTGGTGACTTCGCGTACAATCCGATTTTGCACATCAAACAGATCGCCGATGTCCGATTCATAATCTTCAGCCCAGACATGCGTCCCATCGTGCCCGTTTATGAGTTGGACTGTAATCTTGAGCCGATTGCCTGCCTTTTGCTTGCTGCCTTCGATCACGTAGTCGGCGCGCAGCTTGTCAGCTATTTCCGAAATGCCAAGCCCGCTGTCGCGGAAGCTGAAACTGGAGTTTCTGGCAATGATCGCGAGCTCGCGGTATCGCGACAACTCCGTCAAGAGACCTTCTGCAACACCATCTCCAAGATATCCGCTGTCTTCACTGGCACTCAAATCATCAAATGCCAGCACTGCGATCCTCGGTGGTCCATCAGCCTGAGATGTTGGCCACATAAGCCAAACTACAACCGCAAAAACGGCTGCAATCACCGTGCCCGCCGCTGCGACCTGTATCCGATAGTGGTGCTGCCGAAAGGTTGGCTGGTCTGCTTCTAGGCAGTATCCCCTTCCAATATGTGTTGTCAGGAGAGTTTGCTCACGGTCCCGAATGGCGCGCCGGATTTCTGCAATACACTGTGTCAGGTTCTCATCCGACACAGTCACATCCGGCCACACGGATTCGAGAATTTCCGACTTGGTCAGGACTTGGCCGCGTCTTTTGGCAAGACATGCGAGAACTTCCAAGCTCTTGTTCCGTAGTTTGACCCGATTGCCAGACGCGTCCAACAGATCGTGAGATTGCACATCGAAACGTAGATCACCAATTTGAACTGTGGAGGGTTTAACCGCGATATCATTCTCGCTCATGGGAGCCACCGGCAAGCATCTTGGAATAACGTAATAAGACTATACCGCATTCCGCATGCCACTGCGCCAGCTTTGCAAAAATTCTGGGTATGATGTTCCGTGTTGACGCTTTGCGAGTGTGACAAACTGCGCGCTTAGCGTTCGGTGTGACCGTTCTTGGTGTTCAACTCGATTGGCTGGCATCCCAGCCTAAACCCGACATTCCAGATTTCAAGTCGCGTTATGAAACGGAAACTTAATTAAGGCCGAAGAATTAACTATGTCTGAAGAAGGAGCGACACGGCGTTGATCGCGGAGAATGCTGCACCGTGAACTGTTGACTGAGCATCGCCGCCAAGTGCCTCTCCTGCAAAGAAGAGTTTGTTCAAAACAGGCCGGAGAATTTCATCTATGTCCGAAGCACTTTGATTGGACATAGAATAGCTACCTCCAATGAACGGCTCTTTGGACCAGTTGAGCGCTTGTGCCGAAACGAAGCTGTCGCGTACGACTTTACCGAAGATCTCAGTCAATTCTCGCAGGACGTCTTGCACCAATTCCGAGTGGTTCATTTCAGAGCGCGGAATTGCTGTGTCCCAAGCCGTAAACAACCCCAGCAGGTTCTCATCCGTCGGTTTTCCAAAAGCAGCGTCGTAGTAGGTCTTTTCGGACCATCCATTGGAAAGCACGCTCCTTCGGGATCCTTCAAACAGTATGTCGGGGTAAAACCGCTCGCGGAACTTCATGAAGACCTTGAACCCGACGCCAAATTGAAAATCACGCAACTTCTCGATCCTTGCGTTGACCTCGGCTGAGGAGGTCACGATTTGCCCCTGTCGCAACATGGAGATTGGCGCTGTGACAAGCACTTTATCTGCTTGGAATGTCTGCCCGCGATGTGTTCGAACTGTGATGCCGTCGCCATTCAAATCGACATAGCTAACTGGCGTGTTCAATCGAATATTGTTTTTGACCCTCGCTAAAACAAAGCGTTCAAAGAACCCGTACCAAGTCGTATCGTAGAACTTGACCTCGGCGTAGGCATGCCGAAGCAAGTTAAAATCGCGCAACCGCCCATTGTGCCAGAATTGGTAGGTTTCGGGCCGATACTCAAGTGTACCAACACCAAGCGTGTCTGGGCCTCGGCCAATGATTTCACCTAAGACCGTAGGTTCATCGTGGATCCATTCTGCACCAAGGTCCAACGGGACATCAGCAAAATTCGAGAGGCGTCGGATTCTACCTCCCCAGCGGTTTGAGGCTTCAAGAAGCTGCACATCGATACCAGCGCTCTTCAGATGATATGCCGCCGTCATCCCAGCGGCACCAGCCCCTACAACAATTACGCGTTTGGGTTGGCGAGCTCGCAAGACAGTTGGGCTTGTTGCCACAAACGCCAGAGACGCGGTTGCGAATTTTCTTCGGTCAATCATTTTGGGACCATCACACCTCAGCAAAGCTTTGGTCAATCATCGCCAGCTATGCCCAACGTTCCACAGTCTATTGACTATGTCAGGAAACCCGGAGCAGTCCCAAGCGGACATTCAAAACTAGACTTTGCAGGTTCCAAAACGCGGGCTAAGCCGACATAGATCTGCCGAGGCAGTTCTGTAACTCGGACGCAAAATACAGTGCTTCAACCAAATCCAAGGAACCACTGAATTATGAACGCGTTCGCTAACCGCAACGACTACGCCATAAACTGATCCAATTCATCGGTACGGCAGACAATCGCATAGCGCAAACTATGGGTGCACTACGCAAACTTATGGGGTGTGCGACGGGATATGCGCACACCTACACCTGCTTAAAAATCCAGATTTTCCACACTTAGAGCGTTTTTCTGGATAAACTCACGGCGCGGTTCGACCACATCGCCCATCAGTTTGGTGAACAGGTCATCGGCATCGACCATATCGTCCACGCGCACCTGAAGCAGTGTCCGCGCATCCGGGTCCAGTGTAGTTTCCCACAGCTGGTCGGGGTTCATTTCGCCCAGGCCCTTGTAGCGCTGCAGGGACAAGCCTTTTTCGCCTTCGTCCAGGATCGATTTGAGCAAGGACAGAGGGCCATGGATGATCTGGGTGCGGTCACGGCGGATCAGAGTTGCCGGGTTGTTATAAACCTCTTGCAGGCTTTGGGTGAAGCTGCCTGTCTTGCGGGCCTCACCGGACCGCAACATCGGTCCATCCAATGTGCGGACTTCTTCCACGCCTCGCAGAATACGCGCCAGCCGAATACCGTGATCCTGAGTGATCCGGCCTTGCCATCCGCGTTCATATTCCAGCGCAATCAAATCCAGCCGTGCGGCAACCTTGTCCGCCACACCCTGCAGGTCCGCATCCACGGCGCCAGGCACGAATGCACCTGCAACAGCCGCCTGTTCCAGAATATGACGCGGATAGTGGGTCGGGAAGGCGTCCAGCACACGCTTGAGCTGCCGCGCTTCCTCTACGACACGTGTCAGATCCTGACCAACGATCTCTTCGCCTGAACCGAGCTTTAACACTGCACCCTCGACCCCCTGATGAATCAGGTAGTCATCCAGTGCCATCTGGTCCTTCAGATAAACTTCGGACTTGCCGCGCGAAACTTTGTACAGGGGCGGCTGCGCGATATAAAGGTATCCGCCTTCGATAAGCTCGGGCATCTGTCGGTAGAAGAACGTCAACAACAGCGTACGAATATGCGCGCCATCCACGTCTGCATCGGTCATGATGACGATCTTGTGGTAGCGCAGTTTTTCGATGTTGAATTCGTCGCGCCCGATCCCGGTGCCCAGCGCCATAACCAGGTTGCCAATCTCCTGACTCGACAGCATCCGGTCAAACCGGGCGCGTTCCACGTTCAGGATTTTACCCCGCAACGGCAGAACGGCCTGCGTCCGCCGGTCACGGCCCGTTTGCGCCGAACCGCCCGCCGAATCCCCCTCGACCAGAAAGACTTCGGTTTTGGAGGGGTCCTTTTCCGAACAATCCTTAAGCTTGCCCGCCAGATAATTCACATCCATTGCCGTTTTGCGGCGTGTCAGCTCCCGGGCTTTGCGCGCGGCCTCGCGCGCCAGTGCGGCTTCGATGATCTTGCCGACGATGGTCTTAGCTTCGTTGGGATTTTCCTCGAACCATTCAGCCAGCTTTTCGTTCATCAACCCCTCGACCGCCGGGCGTACTTCGGACGAGACCAACTTGTCCTTGGTCTGGGACGAGAATTTTGGATCAGGTACCTTGACGGACAGCACGCAGGTCAGGCCTTCGCGCGCGTCGTCGCCGGTGAAATTCACCTTTTCCTTCTTGGCGATGCCGCTTGATTGCGCATAATTGTTGATCGTTCGGGTCAATGCGCCCCGGAATCCGGCCACATGTGTCCCGCCATCGCGCTGAGGGATGTTGTTGGTAAAGGGCAGAACCGTCTCATGATAGCTGTCATTCCACCACATGGCGATTTCAACGCCGATGTCGTCGCGCTCACCCTTGATATAGATCGGCTCGGGCATCGCTGCGGTTTTGGAACGATCGAGATATTTGACGAATTCCTTGACCCCGCCCTCATAGAACAGCTCGGTCTCAAGCCGTTCGGCAGGGCGCTCGTCAATCAGGATGATCCGGACGCCCGAGTTCAGGAAGGCCAGCTCCCGCAAACGTTTTTCGAGCGTTTCGAACGAATATTCCAGATTCGAGAACGTATCGGTCGATGCCAGAAACCGCACTTCGGTGCCGGTTCGTGTGCCGCATTCTCCGACGATCTTGAGGTGTTCCGCGGTCTCGCCGCCTTCAAACCGTGCGACATGTTCATTGCCGTTGCGCCAGATGCGCAATTCCAGCCAGTCGGAAAGCGCGTTGACGACCGAGACACCCACACCGTGCAGGCCGCCCGAGACCTTGTACGAGTTGCTGTCGAATTTCCCGCCGGCATGCAGCTGGGTCATGATGACTTCGGCGGCGCTGACACCCTCTTCGGCATGGATATCCACTGGAATCCCGCGTCCGTTGTCGCTGACGGATACGCTGGAATCGGCGTGAATTTTGACGGTCACATGATCGGCATGGCCGGCCAGAGCCTCGTCAATGCCGTTATCGACCACCTCATAGACCATGTGGTGCAGGCCCGAGCCATCGTCGGTATCTCCGATGTACATGCCGGGGCGTTTGCGAACCGCCTCCAACCCTTTGAGAACCTTGATGGAATCAGCACCGTATTCCTGGTGTGCCTGTGTGTCGTCGGACATGCCGTCAGTACCTATATTATTTTGGTAACTTATACGTTCTCTGGTGGGGATTGTCACGCGATCCCCCCAGATTTTGTGTGTTCAGGCGTGCAATTTCAGACGGAAATCAGATAGGCGAAACCTGCGACGTGCCAGAGGCTTCCGTAACCTCTAGAACCTGAGCCCGATCAGCCAATTCTGAAAACAGTTCAGGCCCGGTTCCCGTCATCCAGGCCTGCGCACCCAATGCGCAGATTTCGTCATACAGCGCCGCCCGTCGCCCTGCGTCCAGATGGGCAGCGACCTCATCCAGCAACACGATCGGCGGCGCGCCCTGCATCTGCGCCAAAGCCCGAGCATTGGACAGGATCAGCGAGACTAACAGCGCTTTTTGCTCGCCGGTCGAACAGTCCTTTGCAGGAATTCCCTTCGCGGCAAACACACCATAAAGGTCCGAACGATGAGGCCCGACCAGACTCCGCCCGGCAGCAAGATCGCGAAACCGGCTCTCTGCCAGCGCTTCCCGCAGATCGTCCGCGGTTTCGGGCATCGTACCTTCGGTCTGCATCAATTCCAGTTCAGCCGAGGGAAACGCTGTTTCGGCCTGATCCTGCGCGGCCCTCAGGTGGGTCAGCGCCGCAACGCGGGATGTGTGGATTCGATTGCCCGCTTCAGCCATCTGAGTTTCCAGCGCGCTGTACCAATGCGCATCGCGCACCTGTTCCTTCAGCAAACGGTTACGTTCACGCATGGCCTTTTCATAAGTCAGCGATGCCTCGGCATGTGCCGGATCAAAGCTCAGCGCAATTCTGTCCAGAAACCGTCGACGTCCTTCCGCCCCTTCGATCCAAAGTCTGTCCATTGACGGGATCAACCAGACAACGCGGGCCAGTCTTCCCAAATCAATCTGGCTTGCTGCTTTGCCGTCGATCCGAACCTGCCGCGCAGCACCGCCTTCGGACCAGGTTTCGATTTCGTATTGCTGGCCTTGCGCATTCAGCAACCCGGTTAGCTTCCAGCCCACAGTTTCCGGTCGCCGGGTCATTTCGGCAGCACTTGCCCGCCGCATACCCCGACCTGGTGAAAACAGGGAAACCGCTTCCAGAATGTTGGTCTTTCCGGCCCCGTTCGGGCCATGGATGGCCACCGGACGGTGATCCAGAGAAAGCCGCGCCATCTTATGCGAGCGAAAGTGAGAGATGGTCAAAGAGGTAAGCGCCAACATACCTCTTTTCCTCTTGCCAGAAATATCCCCGCCGGAGGCATCGCCGTCAGGCGATCAAACGCGCATCGGCATGACCACATAGACGGCGCTCTGGTCGTTACCTTCACGCATCAGGGTCGGATCACCCGCCGAATTGAACAGGAATACCGCGTTCTCACGGTCCACCTGCGAGGCGATCTCGAGCAGATACTTGGCGTTGAAACCGATTTCCAGCCGCTCATCCCCATAGGCCACGGCCAACTCTTCCTCAGCTGCACCGCTGTCGGGCGCATTTACCGACAGCACCAACTTGTCACCTTCCAGCTGCAGCTTGACCGCCCGCGACCGCTCGGACGAAACGGTCGCAACGCGATCCACGGCCTGAGCGAATTCAGCCGCATCTACCTCGAGTTTACGGGTATTGCCCTGCGGGATAACGCGTGTGTAGTCGGGGAAGGTTCCGTCGATCACCTTGGATGTCAGTGTAATGTCTGGGGTAGCAAAGCGTACTTTTGTTTCGCTGACCGAAACGGCGATGTCCATTTCATCGTCATCCAGCAGCTTGCGCAGCTCTCCCACGGTTTTGCGGGGAACGATCACACCTGGCATATCTGCCGCACCATCCGGAAGATCGGCGTCAATCCGGGCCAGCCGGTGTCCATCCGTCGCCACACAGCGCAGAACCTTGCCGCCTTCAGAACCGTCAGCCACATGCATATAGACGCCGTTCAGGTAATACCGGGTCTCTTCGGTCGAGATGGCGAATTTCGATTTGTCGAACAGGCGCCGCAGCAGGGCTGCGGAAGCGGTGAAGTTCGACTGATATTCCGAGGACGCCATGACCGGGAAATCCTCTTTCGGCAAAGTCGCCAGAGAGAAATTCGACCGTCCTGCTTCAACAGTCACCCGGCCCGCGGCGGTGTCGGCATTCAGTGTGACCAAAGCGCCATCCGGCAGTTTGCGCACAATTTCATGCAGCGTGGTCGCCGCCACCGTCGTGGCACCGGCGCGTTCGACTTGGGCCGGTGCCTTGTCGACGACTTCGATATCCAGATCGGTCGCCCGGAACTGCACCTGATCGCCTTCGGCTTCAATAAGCACATTGGCCAGTATCGGGATCGTGTTGCGGCGCTCCACAACGGATTGGGCCTGCGACACGGCCTTGAGAAGGGTGCCGCGTTCGATGCTGATCTTCATACCCTCAATTCCTCTGACATGAGTGCTTACATGGGCGGGACTGGCAAGTTAGCGGTTCAGCCCTGAGGCACAAGGATTTTTTACGGATTTCTGGGTCGGAATGCGCAAACCGTCAAGGGGCACGTGGCCCATGGGGCACAGTTCTGAGGTAACCGTGGGCATTAGCGCACATGAAAAAGCCCCGAACGCAGTGCTCGGGGCGATTGGGGTTTGATGCGGTGCCGTCAGGCTTCCAGCGCGCGACGCAGCATCTCTACGTCTTCGGCGATCTGGCCGTCGGTCAGCTTGAGTTCCTCAATGCGTTTGACGCCATGCATGACCGTGGTGTGGTCGCGTCCACCAAATCGGCGACCGATTTCCGGCAGGGACCGGCTTGTCAGTTGCTTGCACAGATACATCGCGACCTGCCGGGGACGCGCGTAGGACCGCAGGCGTTTGGGGCCAATGATATCGGAAAGACGGATGTTATAATATTCTGATACCTTGCGCTGAATCTCCTCGACGGTGATCTTGCGCTCAGATGCGCGCAACACGTCCGCCAGACAATCCTGCGTCAGTTCCATGTCGATCTCGCGGCCAACCAGCGACGCAAAAGCGAACAGGCGGGTCAGGGCACCTTCCAGAACGCGGACATTGGTTGAGATGCGGTGGGCCAGAAACTCCAGTACGCCATCGGCGATTTTCAGGTCCGGATAGGTGCTGCCATATTGTTGCACCTTGTTTTGCAGAATGCCGAGCCGCAATTCGTAGTCCGTCGGATGCAGATCCACGACCAGACCGCATTGCAGGCGGGACTTAACGCGGTCTTCCAGATCCTTGATCTCGCCCGGGGCGCGGTCAGCCGAAATGATGATCTGCTTGTTCTGGTCAACCAGCGCATTGAACGTGTGAAAGAACTCTTCCTGCGTCGAATCCTTGCCTGCGATGAACTGAACGTCATCAACCATCAGAACGTCGACCGAACGGAACAGATGCTTGAAATCCATCATTCGGCGTTCACGCAGGGCCTGAACAAAGCGGTACATGAACTGTTCCGCCGACAGGTACAGGACGTTCAGCTCCGGTCGCTTCGTCTTCAGCTCCCACGCAATCGCATGCATCAGGTGGGTTTTACCCAGACCTACGCCACCATAGAGAACCAGCGGATTGAAAGTGACCGGTCCGCCTTCGGAGACGCGCCGCGCAGCTGCATGTGCCAGTTCGTTGGGCTTACCTACGACGAATGATTCGAACGTAAAACGCGAATCCAGAGGCGCAGCCTGTAGCGACTCAAGGGCTCCATTCGCAACCTCAGCAGGCGCGGCAACGGAATTTGCCGGTTCTTCCACTGGTGTGGGGTTTGCAGATTTGGCTGGACGCACCGGAGAATTGGCCGCGACCCGAAACGCCAGACGCTGTACCGTCTCGCCAGCTGTATTCAGTTCATAGAGAATCAGGTCCGCAAAGTTCTGACTTACATAGTTGCCCATAAAATTGGTCGGAACCGAAAATACGGCCACACCATCCTGAAGTTCCTGAAATTCGAGTGGTTCAATCCAGGTGGTGTAATTGTTGCGACCAACGGTCTTGAGCAACTTGTTACGAAGCTGTCCCCATTTCTCTTGTGTCATCTAGCGCCTCACGCATCCCATTCATTTTGGCCTTTGGCCTTATTACTGGCTTCCGGTTACCCGGTTGGGATTCACTCACACATAGATAACGGTTCACCAAAACGCGGTTTTGGCGGTGTCATCTCTGGTTTCGTGCTGCATTCCGAAATCCATAGCATTCCCCGAAATAAATCAGGGCGCACCCGGAATCCGAGTTGCACACGACAATCTCAATTTTCGACAGGGCCAAGGTAATCGGGATATCCCGAAACCCGCAGCAGATCGGCAAACCGGTTTGTACCGGCTGACGACATTCGTCCCTGAACTACCCGATGCCCGTCAGGATGATCCAAGGACAGCCTGTCCCCCCAAGCGAGTGAATCGCTGAGACAGTGGTAGCAAGACCCGGCACGGCGCGGCAACGAAACTCTGATGTTGACTCGGGTCTTTCCGGGAAAGAATCTCTCGCCTTTGTGAAGGCGCGGCATTCTGGCAACAGCAAAAAAGGCGCTGCCTGATGCAACGCCTTTTTTATTCAGAATCGGTTTTGAGTCAATTGACCCTAGGTCAACCCAGTGCTTTCACGCGGGCTGCCAGACGCGACACCTTGCGAGATGCCGTGTTCTTGTGGAACACACCTTTGGTTACGCCGCGCATCAGTTCGGGCTGTGCCGCACGCAGGGCAGCGGTTGCTGCTTCCTTGTCGCCGGATTCGATTGCTTCTTCAACTTTGCGCAGGAAGGTACGGATGCGCGAACGACGTGCTTTGTTGACGGCGAAACGCTTCTCGTTCTGACGGGCGCGCTTCTTTGCCTGGGGCGAATTTGCCATTGTGTCTCTGACCTTTGTTTGTGTTCGGTTCGGTTGTCTTCGGTTCGCGTGACGGACAAGGCCGCACCGGATCAGGGATCACGGGTGTGATTCTGGCCAAAGCGGGCCGCACGCGCATGTATAGCGGCGCTGATTAGCCAAGTTTGGGAAGATTGCCAAGCTGATTCTTTTCTAACCCGGATACGGCATGAAAAAGGCGGGCCAATGCCCGCCCTGTTTCCAGCCATCCGATCCGGATTACTTGTCGCGGAACTGGGCCGCCCGTTTTTCCAGAAAGGCTGCCATACCTTCTTTCTGGTCCTCGGTTGCGAACATCGAATGGAACACGCGGCGCTCAAAAAGCATGCCTTCGCTCAGCGGCAGCTCAAAGCTGCGATTTACGGCTTCTTTTGCGGCCATAGCGGTGATCAGAGATTTCTCGGCAATCTTCTGAGCTTCACCAACTGCCTCGTCCACCAGTTTCTTGGCAGGTACGACGCGGCTGACCAGACCCGAGCGTTCTGCTTCTTCCGCGTCCATGTGGCGCCCGGTCAGGTTCATATCCATCGACTTGGATTTGCCGACAAAGCGGGTCAATCGCTGACTGCCGCCCATTCCGGCAATGACGCCAAGATTGATTTCGGGCTGACCGAATTTGGCAGTGTCGGCAGCAATGATGAAATCACACATCATCGCCAGTTCGCATCCGCCACCCAGTGCATAGCCACCTACCGCAGCAATGATCGGCTTGCGGATCGCCGCAATCCGGTCGTTGACGTCCGCAAAGAGGTTTTCGTTGAACACCTCAACAAAGCTTTTTTCGGACATCTCCTTGATGTCAGCGCCCGCAGCAAAAGCCTTGTCCGATCCGGTGATGACGATGCAGCGCACTTTGTCGTTTTGGTCAGCCTCTTCCAGTGCGGTGCACAGTTCACCCAGAAGCTGAGTGTTGAGTGCGTTCAACGCATCCGGCCGGTTCAGTTTGATTAGGGCTACGTGGTCTTCAATGTTGACGATGATCGTCTCAAAGGCCATGGGGTCTTAGCTTTCGGTTGTTCCGTTCAGGTACGATTCCTTATCACGGGAAAAAGTTGGATCAAGCTATCTTTGGCATTGCGCGCAATAGAAGGATGAGCGACCGGACTGAGTGATTCTCTTCACCGTTCCGGTGCACCCGGCGGTTCGGCAGGGCTCTCCCTCGCGGCCATAAACATCAAAGCTGTGCTGAAAATATCCAAGTTCTCCATCCGCTTGCCGGAAATCACGCAGAGACGAGCCCCCCGCATTAATGGCGTCCTGCAACACCTGCCGGATGATCGGAACCATATTGGCGACACGGTGTTCGGAAATCTGTCCGGCCTTGCGACGTGGCGACACTCCGGCACGATAAAGGGCCTCGCAAACGTAGATATTGCCCAGACCGGCAACGATTCCCTGATCCAGAAGCGCAGACTTGACCGGAGTATTTCTGCCCCGGAACGCATCAATCAGGTGGTTTTCGTCAAATTCGTTTCCCAGAGGCTCTGGCCCCAGAACGGCCAGCAGCCGGTGCGCCTCGGCTGTCGCCGTCTGCAGCAGATCCATCGCCCCAAAGCGGCGCGGGTCGTTAAAGGTCACGCGAGAACCGTTGGCCATATGAAACACAACGTGGTCGTGTTTGGCGGGTTGCGGATGGTCATGAACGAATTGCCCCAGCGGGTCTCCGGACACGGTCATGCGTCCGGACATGCCCAGATGGATCAGCAACGTCTCACCGCTGCTCAGATCCGCCAGAATGTATTTCGACCGCCTGCGCAACCTTTCTACCCGCTGCCCGGTCAGCCGCTCCGCCATCCGTTCGGGAAACGGCCAGCGCAGATCGGGGCGATTCACTTCGGCCCGCTCGATCAAGACGCCCTCCATGGCAGGGGTCAGGCCGCGTCTTACTGTCTCGACCTCGGGCAATTCCGGCATTACACGGCTCCTATTCCAATGGGCCGCATTGTGCCCCGGTTCCAGCGCCCTATAACAGAGGCGAAATTCAAGAAACGGCAAGGCCAATGTCCGACAACAACGACAAGACCACACATTTCGGTTTCGAAACCGTGCGCGAGGCCGAAAAGGCGGGCCGGGTTCAGGGCGTTTTCAATTCCGTGGCCTCGAAATACGATGTGATGAACGATGTCATGTCGATGGGCATCCACCGGGTCTGGAAAGACGCGATGATGGACTGGCTGGCCCCACGCCCCGGTCAGCGCCTGCTGGACGTCGCGGGCGGCACCGGGGATATCTCGTTCCGGTTTCTGAAACGTGCGGGCCATGGCCACGCCACCGTTCTGGACCTGACCGAGCCGATGCTGATCGAAGGCCGAAAACGCGCCGATGCCGAACAGCGCGCCGACAGTCTAGACTGGGTGGTGGGCGACGCGATGGCGCTGCCGTTCGAAGACAATACCTTTGACGTCTACACGATCTCGTTTGGCATCCGGAACGTGACCCGCCCGCAAGAGGCTTTGAACGAGGCGTTCCGTGTACTCAAACCCGGCGGTCGCCTGATGGTGCTTGAGTTCAGCCAGCTACCGAATGACGGGCTGCAAAAACTTTATGACCTTTACAGCTTCAACGTGATCCCGCGCATGGGTCAGATGATTGCCGGGGATCGCGACAGTTATCAGTACCTTGTGGAATCCATCCGCAATTTCCCGGATCAGGATACGTTCCTGGGCATGGTCCGGCAGGCGGGTTTCGAAAACGCCAAATACCGCAACCTCAGTATGGGCATCGCGGCCCTGCATTCCGGTTGGAAGATCTGACGGATGCGCGGACCCCACAACATCATCCGTCTGATCCGGACGGGCGCCACGCTGGAGCGTACGGGCGCCATGAACGTAGTGCTCGACGCTTTCGAAGCCCCACGCGCCATTCGCATCCTTGCCCACGCGCTGGGCAAGCCTTTCCAGTGGCTGGGCTACAAGGGCGATCCGGAGATGCCGCCCGCAACCCGCGCCCTGACCGCCCTTGGCCCGGCATACATCAAGTTCGGGCAAGTGCTGTCCACCCGTCCCGATGTGGTTGGTGACGAACTGGCCGAGCAGTTGCGCGTGCTGCAGGACAAGCTTCCGCCGTTTTCCAAAGCGGAAGCCATGGCCGAGGTCGAAAAGGAACTCGGCCAGCCCGTCGATGACATGTTCGAAGAATTCAGCGAGCCGATAGCAGCAGCCTCGATAGCTCAGGTGCACCGCGCAAAACTGTCAGGCACCGGTGAATACGTTGCGGTCAAGGTTCTCCGCCCGGGGATTGAGCGCGCCTTTCGCAAGGATGTCGACGCCTTCTACTTCGCGGCCCGCATTGTCGATCTCTTTGCTCCGGGCGCGCGCCGCCTGCGTCCCATGGACGTGATCGAGCATTTCGACGGCGTTGTACGGGGCGAGTTGGATCTGCGTCTGGAAAGTGCGGCAGCATCCGAATATGCCGCCAACACCAAGGATGACAGTGGGTTCTGGCTGCCACCGGTGATCTGGCCGCTCTGCGCCCGCCGGGTCATGACGCTTAGCTGGGCTGACGGAATTGCGCTGGGCGACAACGCCGCCCTGGATGCAGCAAACCATGACCGCCGCGATCTGGGAGAGCGCGTGCTGCGCCTGTTCCTGCTGCACGCCCTGCGCGACGGGTATTTCCACGCTGACATGCACCAGGGCAACCTCAAGGTTGCGGCCAACGGCGACATCATCGCCTACGACTTTGGCATCATGGGGCATATCGACGAATACACGCGCCGGGTCTATGCGGAAATCCTGTTCGGTTTCATCCGGCGCGACTACAAACGCGTGGCCGAGGTGCATTTTGAGGCAGGATACGTACCCGCCGACAGAGATGTGGATGAATTCGCCCGTGCCCTGCGCGCCGTGGGCGAACCGATCTTTGGCATGGATGCCTCACACATCTCGATGGGCCGCCTGTTGAACTATCTGTTCGAAGTGACCGAACGCTTCGGTATGGAAACCCGGACCGAGCTGATTCTGCTGCAACGCACAATGGTTGTCGTCGAAGGCGTGGCGAGATCCTTGGATTCACATATCAATATCTGGGAAGTGGCCCGGCCCGTGGTCGAGGATTATATCAAGCAATCCATCGGTCCTCGCGCCGCCATCCGGGATTTCAGCAAGACGGCACTGGTTCTGGCCCGCTTTGGTCCGCGCCTTCCCAGTCTGGTGGAGAACGCCCTGATCGCGCAAACGCACAAAACCGAAGAGACCCCCTCCAAAATTCCGGTGGGCGTCTGGACCGCTCTGGCGGGCGCAGTGTTTGGCGGGGGGATTGTTCTGCTGGCCGGAATGGCGTTCTGATCCGCCCCTTCATCTGGCCAGATATACTCTCGGGGGGAATTGCGCGAACCGCGCGTAGGGGGGGCAGACAGCCCCCCTTTGCGACTTCAGGGTCACAGCCGTTCGATGGCAATCGCGATACCCTGACCGCCGCCTATGCACATCGTGATCAGGCCCTTTGAACCACCGATGCGTTCCAGTTCGTACAGGGCTTTGAGTGTGATGATCGCGCCTGTCGCCCCCACCGGATGACCCAGTGCGATGGCGCCGCCATTCGGGTTCACCTTGGACGGATCAAGCCCAAGCTCCTGATTTACGGCCAGAGCCTGAGAAGCAAAGGCCTCGTTGCTTTCAATCACGTCGAAATCGCCAACGGTCATTCCTGTTTTGGCTAGCAGATTCTGCACGGCCGGAACCGGTCCGATGCCCATGACCTCGGGTCGAACGCCCGCATGGGCATATCCCAAAACGCGCGCTTTGGGTTTCAGACCGGCCTTTTCCGCCGCTTCTGCTGTCGCCAGAACCATAGCGGCGGCACCATCGTTGATGCCCGACGCATTTCCTGCCGTCACCCGACCGTCTTTCTTGAAAACCGGCCTCAGACCAGCCAATGCCTGAGCAGTCGTTGCCTTGGGGTGTTCGTCGACCTTGAAATCAACCATATCCCGTTTGACCTTGACCTGAACCGGCGTGATCTGACTGTCAAAGTAACCTGCCTCGGTCGCTGCTGCCGCGCGGGTCTGGCTGGTCAGGGCAAACTCATCCATCTGCTCGCGGCTGATCTGGTGTTCGTCGGCAACGTTTTCGGCCGTGACCCCCATGTGTCCGGTCCCGAACGGACAATTCAGCGCACCAAGCATCATGTCCAGCGACGTCACATCACCCATCTTCGCGCCCCAGCGCGACTGCGTCATGATGTACGGGCTGCGCGACATGCTTTCGGCACCACCAGCCACGGCAAACTCGGCGTCGCCCAGCATCAGCGACTGGACCGCCGATACAATGGCCTGCGCGCCGGAACCGCAAAGACGGTTCACATTCATCGCCGGGGTTCCGTTCGGGATGCCTGCCTGCATCGCAGCGACGCGCGACAGATACATGTCCCTCGGTTCCGTATTAATGACGTGCCCAAAGACCACATTGCCGATCTGACCACCTTCAACGCCCGAACGTTCTAGGGCCGCTTCGGTCGCCACAGTTGCCAGATCAATGGGTGCGGTGGATGCCAGAGCACCGCCAAAGGTACCGATTGCGGTACGTGCCCCGTCCAGAATTACGATATCGTTCATAATACACTCCTCCTGAGGTTGGGTGCATTATGCACCTGCGGCATAAACCTGTCTCTCGGGACGTACCGTCACACCCGGAATTGACAAACCTCCGTTTAAAAGGCAGAGAATCCGTCATGACGGAAAGCTCTGATGAAATCCTGACGCGTCTGCCCGCCCGCCTGAAAGAGGCGCGCCGTTCGCAGGGGCTTTCGCTGGAAGCGGTGGCAAACCTCAGCGGCGTTTCCCGATCGATGGTCAGCCAGATCGAGAGGGGCGAAAGCAGCCCCACCATCGCAACCCTGTGGAACCTCACCCGAGCGTTGCAAGTGGATTTTGCGGGTCTACTTGAAGATGGCGATGCGGTTGACCGGATCGAAGTTTTGCGGAGTTCCGAGGCGCCGGGCATCGACAATATGGGGCAGGGGTGTCGAATCCTTATCCTTTCTCCTCCGGAAGAGGCCGGGGGACACGAGGTTTACGACATCAGCTTTGAAAAAGACGGTGCGCTGAACAGCCAGCCCCATGCCCGTGGTGCACGCGAGCAGCTTACTGTTCTGGAGGGTGCCGTGCAGGTCAGATCGGGCTCTGCCGTCAGCAATCTGAACGTCGGTGACACGGCACGCTATGCCGCGGACATTCCCCACGCAATTCAGGCCACGGATGGTCCTGCGCGCGTATTTTTGATTGTCAAAAACGCCTGACCACCTCGTGAATTTCAGTTTTCGGGAGTGGCCCGACGCAGAACCATCTGCCGTGGCCTCAGCAGGTCAGTATGGACCGAGGTTGCCAACCGATCTGTCATTAAGCACGCACAGTCGAAGTCAGCAATTTTCCGCCACCACGGACGGTTTTCCAATATAGTGAAAATCTCCTATTTCGGATTCTTGTCCGTTATGTTAGACATGCGACTCAGCAAAGGAGATCGCCATGGCAGATGCATTCCTGTCCCACATCACGGACACCCTCGCGCAGATCGAAGCGGAAGGTCTTTATAAGCGTGAGCGAATGATCACCTCGCCTCAGGGCGGTGAGATCACGGTGGGCGGCAGGCAGGTCATCAATCTGTGCGCCAACAACTATCTTGGACTTGCGGATCACCCGGCGCTGATCGACGCCGCCAAAGGCGCGATGGAGCCCAAGGGGTTTGGAATGGCTTCGGTCCGGTTCATCTGCGGCACGCAGGACATTCACCGCGAACTGGAGCAGCGATTGGCAAATTTCCTGAACAAGGATGACGCGATCCTGTTCGCTGCCTGTTTCGATGCCAATGGCGGTTTGTTTGAGCCTCTGCTGGGGCCGGAAGACGCTATTATCTCTGACAGTCTGAACCACGCTTCGATCATCGACGGGGTGCGGCTGTGCAAGGCAAAACGCTATCGCTATCTGAACAACGACATGAACGACCTAGAAGCCTGGTTGAAACAGGCACGCGAGGATGGCGCGCGGCATATCATGATCGCAACGGATGGCGTGTTTTCGATGGACGGCTATCTGGCCAACCTGCCGAAAATCCGGGAACTTGCGGACAAGTACGATGCCATTGTCATGGTCGACGACTGCCACGCCACTGGCTTCATGGGACCAAATGGCGCGGGCACACCGGATCACTTCGGTGTCGATGTAGACATTCTGACGGGAACCTTGGGCAAGGCACTTGGGGGGGCAATCGGCGGTTACATCGCCGGGCCGCAGCCAGTGATCGACCTGCTGCGGCAGCGGGCGCGGCCCTATCTGTTCTCGAACTCGCTGCCGCCTTCAATCGTCGCTGCAGGTCTCGAGGCCATACGTCTGGTCGAAGAAGGTGACATGCTGCGCAACCAGCTGTTCGGTAACGCAAAATACTGGCGGGCCGGATTGGAGAAGCTTGGTTTTGACCTGCTGCCGGGTGAGCATCCGATCATCCCGGTCATGCTGGGCGAGGCCACGCTGGCGCAAGACATGGCTAGCCGCCTGTTTGACGAAGGCGTCTATGTCTCGGGCTTTTTCTTCCCCGTTGTCCCGCGCGGTCAGGCGCGGATCAGAACGCAGATGAATGCGGCCCTGACAAAGGATGAACTGGACCGCGCGCTGGCAGCCTTTGGCAAGGTCGGCAAGGAATTGGGAGTGATCTGATGCGTGCGAACACGATGAAGGCGCTGGAAAAGTCCAAACCTCAGGAAGGCCTGTGGATGGTGCAGGCTCCGGTCCCCGAAATCGGGCCGGATGAAGTTCTGATCCGTATCAACAAGACCGGTATTTGCGGCACGGACATCCACATCTGGAACTGGGATGACTGGGCTGCCTCAACCGTTCCTGTCCCGATGATTACTGGCCATGAATTCGCCGGTGAAATCGTCGAGATCGGGCGCAACGTGACCGGTCTGGGCATCGGCCAGCGGTGTTCGGGCGAAGGGCATCTGATCACCACCGACAGCCGTCAGAGCCGTGCGGGCAAGTTCCATCTTGACCCCGGCACGCGCGGGATCGGTGTGAATGAACAGGGTGCTTTTGCTGAATACCTGAAACTGCCTGCCTTCAATGTGGTGCCCCTGCCGGATGATATCCCGGACGAGATCGGCGCCATTCTCGACCCGTTGGGCAATGCCGTTCACACTGCGCTCAGCTTTGATCTGCTGGGTGAGGATGTTCTGATCACGGGCGCAGGCCCTATCGGTATCATGGCTGCTGCGGTCGTTCGACATGCGGGTGCCCGCCATGTCGTAATCACCGATATCAACGCAGACCGCCTGAAACTGGCTGAACACGTGGTGCCGACGGCGCGTACGGTCGACGTGACCCGAGAAGATCTGCAGGATGTGATAACCGAGCTCGAAATGACGCAGGGCTTTGACGTCGGGCTGGAAATGTCAGGTTCGCAGGCCGCGCTTGATCAGATGGTCGAGGCACTGGTGATGGGCGGCAAGATCGCCTTGCTCGGTATCCCACCGGGCAAATCTCCGGTGGACTGGTCCCGCATCGTGTTCAAGGCGATCACCATCAAGGGCGTCTATGGCCGCGAGATGTTCGAGACGTGGTACAAGATGATTGCCATGCTGCAAAACGGTCTGGATGTGAGCCGGGTGATAACGCATCGTTTCGGCGTGGACGAGTTTGCGGAAGGCTTCAAGGCAATGAAGTCCGGACTGTCAGGAAAGGTCGTGCTGGACTGGAACTGACGGGTGTGGCGGAAATCAAGCTTGGGGAATTCAGGATTTGTGGTACAATCGAAAGATGTGAGTTTTCACCCTGAAAAAAAGGTAGTGAAATGAGATTAATTCGTTCTGCTTCTTTCGCGCTTATTGCCTTGGCGCTTTTTGTCTTTTCCGCACCTTCTAAAGCGACCGCAACAACGATTACCTTTGACAGCCTTCCTTATATGGTAGTCGGCCAACCACTGGTCTATCAGGAATCCGGGTACGAAGTGACGCCGACAACGTCGGCAAGTTTCGGAAGCTTCGTAGGGAACGGGGTGCACATGGATGTTTGTTGTGGCCCTTTTTCAAGCGGGATTAACCTGAGCAATATCGCCGGAAGTCTGTTTTCCCTGTCGTCGCTGGACCTGCTGTTTTATTCGGGCGCAAGCTTTATCCCGCAGGATGAACATTTCATCTCGTTCACCGGCTATCGCAACAATTCTGTCGTTGCCTCTCTGACCGGTGGTTCGGGATTGCCGGGGACTCTGAATTTCGGGGCGGCGTTTTCGGCGATCGATCGTCTGTTGATCAACACAAACATTCCGGCGACGCTGGCGACGGGATTTGGGCCAGACCTGCATTTCGACGTGGACAATATCGTCGTGAACACGATCGCTCCGGTTCCGCTACCGGCGGGCCTCTGGTCTTTGCTTGGCGGCCTTTCTGCGATCTTCATGCTGGCGTCGTTTACGCGGATCAGATCGCGCTCGTCCGGTTAAAGCAGAACATTCCATCCAAGATGGAAAAAGCGGTCACGTATGGGGCGGGCAGAGTCTGAACTCTGCCCCTTTTCGTTATCCCAAGATACCTGGCAAGCGCAGGCCATTCGCACGGGCACAGTCCTTGGCGATGTCGTATCCCGCATCCGCGTGACGCCATACGCCCGAGGCCGGGTCATTCCACAGAACGCGCTCCAGCCGTCGTGCGGCATCTTCGGTGCCATCGGCGCAGATCACGACGCCCGCGTGCTGGCTGAAGCCCATGCCGACGCCGCCGCCGTGATGCAGCGATACCCATGTCGCACCCGACGCGGTGTTGATCAGCGCGTTCAGCAGCGGCCAGTCCGACACAGCGTCCGAGCCATCCAGCATCGCCTCGGTCTCGCGGTTGGGGCTTGCGACCGAACCCGAATCCAGATGGTCGCGGCCGATCACCACAGGGGCTTTCAACTCGCCATTGGCAACCATTTCGTTGAAGGCCAGACCGGCACGGTGCCGGTCGCCCAGTCCGATCCAGCAAATGCGCGCAGGCAGGCCCTGGAACGCGATACGCTCCTGTGCCATGTCGAGCCAGCGATGCAGGTGTTCATTCTCTGGGAACAATTCCTTCATCTTGGCATCAGTCTTGTAGATATCCTCGGGATCGCCCGATAGGGCGCACCAACGGAACGGTCCGATGCCCTGGCAGAACAGCGGGCGGATATATGCGGGCACAAAACCGGGAAAGTCGAACGCGTTCTCCAACCCTTCGTCAAGCGCAACCTGACGAATATTGTTACCGTAATCCAGCGTGGGCACGCCCGCATTCCAAAAATCGACCATCGACGCGACGTGCTGTTTCATCGAAGCGCGCGCGGCCTTTTCCACCGCCTTGGGGTCTGTTTCCCGTTTCTCGCGCCATTCCCCCATGGTCCATCCCAGTGGCAGATAGCCATTGACCGGATCATGGGCCGAGGTCTGGTCGGTGACGATATCCGGGCGCATACCTCCGGCCTGCATGCGACGGTAGATTTCAGGGAAGATTTCGGCGGCGTTACCCAGCAGACCAACCGATTTGGCCTCGCCTGCCTTGGTCCAGCGGTCGATCATCTCAAGCGCTTCGTCCAGTGTCTCGGCCTTTTCGTCGAGGTACTTGGTGCGCAGGCGGAAATCAATCGACTCCGGGTTACATTCCACGGCCAGACAGCACGCCCCGGCAAACACAGCGGCCAGTGGCTGAGCCCCGCCCATGCCGCCCAGACCACCCGTCAGAATCCATTTGCCGGTCAGGTTGCCGTCATAATGCTGGCGCCCGGCTTCGGCGAAGGTCTCGTAGGTACCCTGAACGATGCCCTGCGTCCCGATATAGATCCAAGAACCGGCCGTCATCTGGCCGTACATCATCAAACCCTTTTTATCGAGCTCGTTGAAGTGATCCCAGTTGGCCCAATGCGGCACGATGTTGGAATTGGCTATAAGCACGCGCGGCGCATCTTTGTGAGTGCGAATGATCGCCACTGGCTTACCAGACTGCACGATCAGGGTTTCGTCTTCTTCCAGATCCTTCAGGCTGGCGACGATGGTGTCAAAATCGTTCCACGTGCGCGCTGCGCGGCCAATGCCGCCGTAAACCACCAGCTCGTGCGGGTTCTCGGCCACATCGGGGTGCAGGTTGTTCATCATCATCCGCAAGGGCGCCTCGGTCACCCAGCTTTTGGCATTCAGCTCTGGGCCGGTGGGCGGAAAGACATCACGGGTGTTTTTGCGCGGGTCGCTCATTTCGGGGCTCCTTTTTCGGTCAATGCGCCCGACAGGGCCAGGTCGCGAAGGCGTTCAAGCATCGTCTGCAAATGCGGGCGGAGGGCTGTTGCGCAGTCCTCCCGCCAATTCCAGGGTGGGGTTTCGTCCATATAGGCGCGTTGCGCGATCTCCATCTGGATCGCGTGTACACCTTGATCAGGGCGGCCATAGTGACGGGTGGTCCAGCCACCCTTGAAACGGCCATTGAGAACTGAAGGCATGTCTGCCGCTTTACCGGCTACGCCGTGCACAGCCTGTTCGATGGCCGGGTTGCAAGTTGTGCCATTGTTGGTACCGGTGTTGAAGACCGGCAACTCGCCATCGAAGAGAAAAGGGATCAGCGAGCGGATCGAGTGACAATCGAACAGGATCGCCACTCCATGCCTTGATCGCACCCGCTCCAGCTCCTGTTCCAGCGCAGTGTGATAGGGTGCGTGATAAGCCGCGCGGCGTTCCTCGATCTCATCTTCCGATGGCTCCTGACCTTCGGTCCAGATCGGCGTTCCATCGAAATCGGTGATCGGAACCAGTGTCGTGGTATTTTGGCCGGGATAAAGCGACACGCCCGCCGGGTCGCGGTTGGCGTCGATCACGTAGCGATGGATATGCGACTGCACTACGGTCACATCAGGTAAAAGCCCTTGATAGAGCCTGTTTATGTGCCAGTCCGTATCCGCCAGACCGCGCCCGTTTTCGTTCAGGCGCGCGGCGATTGCATCGGGCACATAGGTGCCGCCATGCGGTTGCCCCAGCACGATGGGGCTATCACCGCGAAGAACATTGAACAGCTGCATCACGCGAGCTCCGGCATGGGAATTCCGGCGGCCTGCAGGATTGCGCCTTCACCAACCAGACGCCGTGCGGTTTCCAGTTCTGGGGCCAGATAGCGGTCTTCGGCCAGTGCCGGGATATCGGCCCTCAACCGGGCGATGACCCGTTGCAGAGGTGCGCTGGTGGTCAGTGGCGCACGGAATTCTACGCCTTGCGCGGCGCACATCAGTTCGATGCCAAGAATGTAGTTCAGATTATTTACCATCCTCGACAACCGGCGCGCACCATGGGCGGCCATGGAAACGTGATCTTCCTGATTGGCTGAGGTCGGCGTGCTGTCTGTGACACAGGGATTGGCCAGATGCTTGTTCTCGCTCATCAGGGCTGCAGTGGTCACTTCAGCGATCATCAGCCCCGAATTCAATCCGGGATCGGGGGTCAGGAAGGGTGGCAGATCAAAGCTCAGCGCCGGGTCCACCATTAAGGCGATGCGGCGCTGGGCGATGGCGCCGATCTCGGACACCGCAAGGGCGATCATGTCGGCGGCAAAACCAACGGGTTCTGCGTGGAAATTGCCTCCCGAAACAATGGCTTCGGGATCGGTCAGAACCAAGGGGTTGTCGGTGGCGGCATTGGCCTCGACCGTCAAAGTGGCTGCGGCCTGCCGTATGACATCCATTGCCGCGCCAGTGACCTGCGGCTGGCAGCGAATGCAATAAGGGTCCTGTACCCGTGTATCGCCATCACGGTGGCTTTCACGGATCACCGAGCCGTCCAGTGTCGCCCGCATGGTGCCGGCGGCTTCGATCTGCCCGCGATGGCCGCGCAGAGAGTGAATTTCGGGCTGCAGGGGCGCGGTCGATCCCATGATGGCATCGGTCGACGTTGCAGAAATGACCAGCGCGTTCTGGGCGGCGCGCCATGCTTCGAACAACCCGGCCAGTGCAAACGCGGTCGAAAACTGGGTGCCGTTGATAAAGGCCAGGCCTTCTTTCGGACCCAGCGGAATCGGCTCTAACCCAACTGATTTCAATGCCTCTGCCCCGGGCAGGACTTTGCCGTCAACTTCAGCCTCTCCAGCGCCGATGACCACAGCGGTCATATGGGCAAGCGGGGCAAGATCGCCCGATGCGCCCACGGAGCCCTGTGCCGGGATCACCGGAGTCACGCCACGTGCCAGCATGTCCTGAAGCAGTTCGATCAGCTCCCAGCGCACGCCGGATGCACCCCGTCCGAACGACAGCAGTTTCAGCGACATCATCAACCGGGCCAGCCTCCGGGGCACGGCTTCGCCCACGCCACAACAATGGCTGAGGATCAGGTTGCGTTGCAGGGTCGAGGTATCTTCGGGCGCGATCTTGTGGCTGGCAAGTTTGCCGAACCCGGTGTTCACGCCATAAACCGCTGTTTCGCCTGCAGCGGCCTCGGCAATCCGGTCCGCTGCTGCCTGAACGCGCGGTTTGCAGCTGCCGTCCAGAATGATCGGCGTTTCGTCCCAATAAATCCCGGCAAGCTGAGGCAGAGTGACATTGCCCGGAGTGAGCGAAAGAGGGCTCATTACATGCCTCCAAAAATACGTTTGTGCAGAGGGTTAAAGCCGATGCGATAGGACAGCTCGGCCGGGTGTTCGATATCCCAGACCGCCAAATCGGCCCGTTTGCCTGCGGCGATGACCCCGGTATCGGTCAGGCCCAGCGCCTGGGCGGCTTCGCGGGTTACCCCGGCCAGCGCTTCTTCGGGTGTCATGCGGAACAGGGTGCAGGCCATGTTCATCGTCAGCAAAAGCGAGGTCATAGGCGACGAACCCGGATTGCAATCGGTTGCAAGCGCCATCGCTACCTTGTGGCGGCGCAGCAGATCAACGGGTGGCACCTGCGTTTCGCGCAACGTGTAGAACGCGCCCGGCAGGATTACCGCAACGGTGCCCGCATCGGCCATCGCCCGCACGCCGTCCTCGTCCAGATATTCGATGTGATCGGCAGACAATGCACCATACGATGCCGCCAGTTTTGCTCCGCCGAGGTTCGAAAGCTGTTCGGCATGAAGCTTGACGGGCAGGCCGAGCTCTTTCGCCACGTCAAAAACGCGCGCAATCTGTGTCGGATCAAAAGCGATCCCTTCGCAGAACCCGTCCACCGCATCGACCAGCCCTTCGGCATGGGCGGCGCGCAGGGTGGGGATACAAACCGCATCGATATAGGCGTCCGCCTGCCCCTTGTATTCCGGTGGTACAGCGTGGGCGCCCAAAAAGCTGGTTTTTACACGCACGGGCCGAACCGCGGGAATGCGCCGGGCGGCACGCAGCATGCGCAGTTCGGTTTCCTGATCCAGCCCGTAGCCCGACTTGACCTCGATACAGCTCACCCCTTCGGCCAGCAGGGCGTCGACCCTTCTCAGGGCGTCTTCAAGCAACTCATCTTCGCTGGCGGCGCGGGTGCCATTGACGGTGGACAGGATGCCGCCGCCTGCCCGGGCGATTTCCTCGTAAGATGCGCCGTTCAGACGCATTTCAAATTCTACCGCGCGATTACCGCCGAAAACGACATGCGTATGTGCATCAATAAGCGCCGGCGTTACCAGCCGCCCGCCCACATCCTCGCGATCCCACTGGTCATACTCTTCAGGCAGTTCGCTCTGCGCACCGACCCAGACGATTCGCCCGTCGTTTATCGCAATCGCTGCGTCCTCGATCATCCCGTAAGGCAGAGATGTGCTGGCAAATGTCGCGATGCGGGCACCGCAAAGAACAGATTTTTTTGTCATGGCGATTCTTTTGGGCTCCCCCTGCGTGTGGTTTTTTCGTATACGGGTATAAATTTAAAGTCTACACAAAATGGAAATGCGATGGCGATCTATGCAAAAACCGGCCTGATAGGATCTGCTTGGGTTAAGGACCTGTGCGTCAGTGTTGTGGACGGGCACATCGCTGATCTTGAAACCGGAGTGACGGCCCAGCCCGATGACACCTGCGTTGACGTGTTGTTGCCAGCGCTGGCGAACCTGCACAGTCACGCCTTTCAGCGCGCCATGGCCGGAATGACCGAGGTTCGTGCAGCAGGTAAGGAAAGCTTCTGGACCTGGCGAACGTTGATGTATCGGTTTCTTGATCGCCTTACCCCTGACCAGATTCAGGCCATAGCTGCGCTGGTCTATATGGAGATGCTTGAGGCCGGATATGCCTCGGTTGGTGAATTTCACTATGTCCACCATCAACCGGGTGGCGCGCCTTACACGCATCTGTCGGAACTGAGCCAGCGTATCTTTGGCGCGGCGGAAACAACCGGAATTGGCCTGACCCATTTGCCGGTGCTCTATACCTATGGTGGCGTGAATCAGGAGCCGCTTGCAGGTGGGCAACTACGGTTCAGCAACGATGTGGATCGGTTCCTGCGGCTGGTTGATGAATGCCGCTCTGCGCTGTCCACTGCGAACACGGATACGGCTGTCGGCATTGCGCCCCATTCCCTGCGCGCCACATCTCCGGACGATCTGAGGCAGGTACTGGCACAGGTTCCAGACGGGCCGGTTCACATCCACATTTCGGAACAGGTAAAAGAAGTTTCCGATGTAAAAGCCAAGCTCGGGCAGCGCCCGGTGGCGTGGCTGTTGGACAATGCGGATGTGAACGCCAGATGGTGTCTGATTCATGCAACCCACATGACCGATGATGAGACAATTGCGATGGCCCGCTCGGGCGCCGTTGCAGGCCTGTGTCCGATTACCGAGGCCAATCTGGGTGACGGCATCTTCAACGGTTCGGTATATGTCGAAAGCAATGGTGCGTTTGGTGTCGGCTCAGACTCGAATGTGCGAATATCGCTGACCGAAGAGCTGCGAACACTGGAATACTCGCAACGTCTTCGGGACAAGGCGCGCAACGTTCTGGTGCCCGGTGAAGGGTCGGTCGGTCACACGCTTTACACTGGTTCCGCAAAGGGTGGGGCGCAGGCGTTGGGGCGGCGGGCAGGCGAGATATCGGTGGGCAATCTGGCTGATCTTGTGGCCATAGACCGGGATCACCCATCGCTTTGCGCTTTGGCTGATCACCAGATTCTGGATGGGATTTCCTTTGCCGCGCCTGATACTGTTGTCACCGACGTCTGGGCCGCAGGCCGTCACATGGTGCGGGAAGGCCGGCATATCGCGCGGGATACGATCATCCCTGCCTATCGCTCGGCAGTTGCTGACCTGCTGCGAGACATCTAGGGCAAAGGCGGACCCCATGACACAGGCGAACGAAACCACAAGCTATCGCGACATCAAGCGGATCGCTCTTGATCGTATCCGTTCGGGGGAATGGCGCCCGGACTCCCTTCTGCCCAACGAACAGGAGCTTGCGGTCGAGTTCTCCTGCACTCGCACAACGGTCAATCGGGCCCTGCGTGAACTAGCTGAGGAAGGGTATCTTGAGCGGCGCCGAAAAGCGGGGACTCGCGTTCTCAGCTCTCCGCAGCGTCAGGCCCGGTTCACTATCCCATTGGTCCGCGATGAGGTCGAAGCCGCAGGCGGCACCTACCGATATGCCCTCGTGGCGGCGGAAACGCAGGATGCGCCCGAGTGGCTGAGCGCACGACTAGTGCTGAGTGCAGGGCAGCAGGTTATGCACGTGCGCTGTATGCATTATTCGGGAAACACGCCATTCCAGTACGAAGACCGCTGGATCGTGGTAGACAGCGTTCCCGAAGTGGCCGCGGCGGATTTCACCGAAACAGGACCCAACGACTGGCTGGTGCAGACAGTGCCATTTACCAATGTCGAACTGGCTTTTCTGGCCAGCCGTGCTGACGCCAATCTGGCCGGTTTCCTTGACGTTCCCGAAGGTGAGCCGGTTTTTACGGCCGAACGTATCACCTGGCTGCAAGACCAGCCGGTCACGTTTGCCAAATTCTATTTTGCCGCCGGATACCGGATGACGACTCAAATCTGAGTTCGCCCCGGGTTTTATTGGCGCAGGGTCTTTACCACCCCGAAAAACCGCGACACTTTCAAAGCAAATTGAACCGGTATAATCGGCCGGGCTTTGAGAAAGGAAAACGGGATGAGCAACCCGCTTTACGACCGTCTCTTCGGAGTTCACTCCGGCAGGGAAACACCGTTTCTGCATCTGCCCGATGGTCAGGTCATCACTCATGCCCAGTTTCTGGATACTGTGGCCCGCATTGCCAATGCCCTGTCGGGTTTGGAACTGGATGCCGGGGACAGGGTTGCGGTGCAGGTCGAAAAATCACCAGAAGCACTGGCGCTCTATGCGGCCTGCGCCCTGTCGGGCCTGATCTTTCTGCCGCTGAATACAGCTTATACCGTCGATGAACTGACTTATTTCATAGAAAACAGCGGTGCATCTCTGGTGGTCTGTGATGAGGCACAAGAAGCAGGGCTGTCACCCGTCGCCAAAACGCTTGGAGCCCAGATTGTCACGCTGAACGCCGATGGATCGGGCAGCCTGATGCGTCGCGCGCTGGGCATGTTGCCCGCTTTTGCCCCGGTCAAACGCGATGAGGATGATCTGGCCGCCTTCCTTTATACCTCGGGAACCACGGGCCGGTCCAAGGGGGCGATGCTGACACAGGCCAACCTGTTGTCGAATGCGGACACTCTGGTCAAAGAATGGCGCTTTACCAAAGACGACGTGCTGCTGCACGCCTTGCCGATCTTTCACACCCACGGTTTGTTCGTTGCAACCAACGTGGTTCTGGCCTCGGGCGGTTCGATGATCTTTCTGCCGAAATTCGATCAGGAGGATGTTCTGCGCCTGTTGCCAAAGGCTACGTCCATGATGGGCGTGCCGACTTTCTATACCCGCCTGTTGGGGGATGATCGTTTCGACAAGGAATTGTCGGCACACATGCGTTTGTTCATTTCCGGTTCCGCGCCACTTTTGGCCGAGACGCACATCCAGTTTGAAGAACGTACCGGGCATCGTATCCTTGAGCGATATGGCATGACCGAAACCAACATGAACACGTCAAACCCGTATGAGGGCGAGCGCAGGGCAGGGACGGTGGGTTTCCCCCTGCCAGACGTCGAACTGAAAGTCACCAATCCCGAGACCGGCGAAACTCTTCCGCCGGGCGAGATTGGTATGATCGAGGTGCGCGGCCCGAACGTTTTCAAAGGCTATTGGCAAATGCCGGAAAAGACAGCGGATGAGTTGCGCGAGGACGGATTCTTTATCACCGGCGATCTGGGCCGCGTGGACGAGGACGGCTATGTCCACATTGTCGGGCGCGGCAAAGACCTGATCATTTCGGGCGGATACAACATCTATCCCAAAGAGATCGAGTTGCTGCTGGACGAACAGCCCGGCGTGTTAGAAAGCGCCGTGATCGGCGTTCCGCATGCCGATTTTGGCGAGACTGTTCTGGGTATTCTGGTGCCTGCAAAAGGACAGTCGCCGGATGTTGATACTGTCATGGCGGCCGTTCAACAACGCCTTGCCCGGTTCAAACATCCGCGCAAGCTGATCCTGCTTGATGAACTGCCCCGAAACACCATGGGAAAAGTGCAGAAAAATGTCCTGCGCGAAACCTACAAGGATCTGTTCAGGAACGGCTGAACCCCAAGGGTACACGCCCTTTTGGGGTTAATAGCCAGCAATCCCGCCCCTCGAACACGGCTGTCGCCAGGGGTCGACCATAGCCCGCACCGGCATCCAGGTTCACGCGGTTTCCGCAGTGTTCCGCATGCCTTGCAGGGGTATGCCCGTGAACGACCAGCCAGGGGTGCGGACGGATGTGATCTAGAAATTCATGTCTGATCCAGACCAGATCGTTTTCAGTCTGCGCCTCCAACGGTACTCCAGGGCGAATGCCTGCATGTACGAACAGCAAATCACCTTCCTGATGAAAGGTCCGCAGCCCGTTCAGGAATTCGACATGGTTCGCGGGCACAGCCTCACGTGCCTGTTGGTGGATTTGAAATATGCGGTCCTTATCTGTCACATGGACGCCGTATGAGGCCAGAGTTTCGATCCCGCCGATACGTTCGTGAAGCCAGTGGTATCCAACCAGCAAGCAGGCGTCGTTGACGGGATAGTCGCGCATGAACATGGAAAACATCCGGTCATGATTGCCCAACAGGGTGATCCAGTTTCTTTTGGCCTGCTGGCCTTCGATCAGTAAATCCAGAACACCGCGGCTGTCCGGACCCCGATCCGTATAATCACCCAGAAAAACCACCCGTGCATCCGGGCCGCCATCGGCTTCGATCCGGCGCAACGCCTCCTCCAGCATGTCCTTTTGTCCGTGAATATCGCCGACTGCGTAGATGGGGGATGTCATGAGGTCACCATGGCCTTTGTGGATGCAGCCTTTGTGTCGGAAAAACACCGGCCAAAAAAGACTTTGCCCGCACCAAATGCAGCGCGGGCAAAGTTGTGTTCCGGATTTTCAACACACAGTTCAAATCACGTCGAACTCCAGCGGCTTGATTTGTGTGAACAGGCCGGTTTCGGCCAGTTTTGCCCGAGCTTCCGCAGGAACCGGTTCGTCCACATAGAGTAGCGCAATCGCCTCCCCACCGGCTTCGGCGCGGCCAAGGGTAAAGTTCGCGATGTTTACTCCATGTGTGCCCATGGTCTGACCCAGCGTACCGATGATGCCGGGCACATCCTCGTTGGTGGTGTAAAGCATGTGTGCTCCGACCTCGGCATCGATATTGATACCCTTGATCTGGATAAAGCGAGGCTTGCCGTCGCTGAACACCGTTCCACCGATCGACCTCTCGCGCTTGTCGGTCACAACGGTGACTTTGACATAGCCTTCGAACGCGCCGGATTTGTCCTGATTGGTCGTCGAGATCTTTATCCCGCGTTCCTTGGCCACGACCGGGGCCGAGACCATGTTCACTTCGGGGTTTGATTTTTTCATGATCCCGGCAACCACGGCGCAATTCAGCGCGGCAAGGTTCATCTCGGCGGCAACGCCATCGTACAGAATGTTGATTGCCTGAATCGGTTCATCGGTCATTTGGCCGATAAAGCTGCCAAGGTGGCCGGCCAGCTTGATCCACGGCCCCATGATCTTGGCCTCTTCTGCGGTGACGCTCGGCATGTTCAGTGCATTTTCGACCGCGCCGGTGAGCAGATAGTTGGAAATCTGCTCTGCTACCTGCAGGGCAACGTTCTCCTGCGCCTCGGTGGTCGCGGCGCCCAGATGTGGGGTGCAGACGACATTCGGCAGATTGAACAACGGATTTTCCCGCGCCGGTTCTTCGCTGAAGACGTCAAAGGCGGCACCGGCCACATGACCCGATTTCAACATCTCAGACAGTGCCGCTTCGTCGACCAGACCGCCACGGGCGCAATTTATGATCCGAACGCCCTTTTTAGTCTTTGCCAGATTTTCCCGGCTCAGAATGTCGCGGGTCTGGTCGGTCAGTGGCACGTGCAGGCTGATGAAGTCGGCGCGTGCCAACAACTCATCCAGTTCCACTTTCTCGACGCCCATCTGCTGCGCCTTCTCCTCGCCCAGATAGGGATCATAGGCGATGACCTTCATCTTCAGCCCCTGCGCGCGTTCACAGACGATACCGCCGATATTGCCCGCGCCGATCACGCCAAGGGTCTTGTTGGTCAGTTCGATCCCCATGAATTTGGACTTTTCCCACTTGCCCGCCTGGGTCGAGGTGCTGGCCTCGGGAATTTGCCGCGCAACCGCGAACATCATTGCAATGGCATGCTCGGCAGTAGTGATCATGTTGCCGAAAGGCGTGTTCATGACGATCACGCCCTTCTTGCTGGCTGCGTCCTTGTCCACATTGTCTGTGCCGATGCCCGCGCGGCCAATGACCTTGAGGTTGTCCGCCTTGTCCAGAATGGTTGGTGTCACCTTGGTGGCCGACCGGATGGCGAGGCCGTCATACTGGCCGATGATTTCGGCCAGTTTTTCCTTGTCCTTACCGACATCGGGCAGAAAATCCACGTCGATTCCGCGATCTCGAAAGATCTGAACGGCGGTTTCGCTGAGCTTGTCGGATACGAGTACTTTCGGGGCCATTTCATTTGGTCCTTGATGAATGAGAGATATCCGGGCCTGATGTGGCCCGGAATTTTCGTCGAAAATTCTTGATCAGGCGGCCGCCGCCTGAGCTGCGATTTCGGCTTCGAAGGCCCATTCGAGCCAGGGCAGCATTGCCTCGATATCCGAGGTCTCAACCGTACCGCCACACCAGACCCGCAATCCGGCAGGTGCATCCCGATAGGCACCGATATCAAGCGCGATATTTTCCGCCTCAAGCCGTTTGGCGACGGCCTTGGCAAAGGCGGCACCGTCCTGAATGCGATCATCGATGAATTTCAGACAGACGGAGGTGTTCGAGCGCGTGGCGGCATCTTCGGCCAGATTGGCGATCCAGCCGTGGCGTTCACAAAACAAATGAATCGCATTTGCGTTGGCTTCGGCGCGGGCGATCAATCCTTGCAGGCCGCCTACTGAACGCGCCCAATCCAATGCGAACAGGTAGTCCTCGACCGCCAGCATCGAAGGCGTGTTGATTGTGGCGCCGGTAAAGATACCGTCGATCAGTTTGCCGCCTTTGGTCAGTCGGAAAATCTTGGGCAGTGGCCACGGGGGCGTGTAATTTTCCAGTCGTTCAACTGCGCGCGGGCTGAGGATCAGCATGCCGTGCGCGGCCTCTCCGCCCAGTACTTTTTGCCAGCTGAATGTTGTAACATCCAGTTTGTCCCATGGCAGGTCCATGGCAAATGCGGCGCTGGTTGCATCGCAGATTGTCAGCCCCTGACGGTCATCGTCGATCCAGTCGCCATTCGGTACGCGAACGCCCGACGTGGTGCCGTTCCAGGTAAAGACCACATCATTGGTGAAATCGACGGATGCAAGATCGATAATCTGCCCATAGTCCGCGGTTTTGACCTCGGCTTCGATTTGCAACTGCTTGACCACATCGGTTACCCAGCCCGCACCAAAGCTTTCCCAGGCCAGCATCTCGACCTTGCGCGCGCCCAGCATCGACCACAGCGCCATCTCGACGGCTCCTGTGTCCGAGGCGGGAACGATGCCGATCTTGTAGTCCGCCGGAATACCCAGCACCTCACGCGTGCCTTCGATGGCGGCCTTCAGCTTGTCTTTGCCGACAGCGGCGCGGTGCGAACGACCCAGCGCGGCATCAGCCAGTTTGCTCAAATCGAATGTGGGGGGTTTGGCACAGGGGCCAGAAGAAAAACGCGGATTGGCCGGCCGCGTTGCCGGTTGTTCGATAGTCATCTGTATTACCCTTCCAGATACACGCCCCTCGTTGGGGAGGGGTGTCCCACGTCCAGAGCTAGGCCGCTGCGTTGCGGCGCGCAAGTCGGAAATGGACAGAATTCGCCGCTTTGGCGTTCAAATCCGACGCGGGTGACTATCATCGGAAACTTGTGTTCCGGGTGCCGGCTGACCGTGAATGGTTTCGGTTTCGATGCTCTTTGAGCCTCTGCGCGGGATAAAACCGTTCTTGTTCAAATATTTGCCCTTCTGCTGAAAAGGGGGTGCTGGGCCACTCCCGGCGGTCTTTCAGTTACTAGGCGGTTGTATTTCAAATACTGGCGGTTTTTCTGCGTCTGCGGTATGCGCAGGCAAAGAAACAGGAGAATCCCGATGTATGTCGCCACCCTGCTGACCGATCCCGCTGCACCCTCTTTGGACCCGGCTTTGGTCGACTCTCTCCGTAACGCATGGGGTGGTGGTGACGTGCTTTGGTTGAGTGCCAATGAGGCGGCAGAATTCCCGCTGGACGCCCCACCAGCCAATCAATGGGATGTTTGGTCCGACCTTCAGGAGTTGGGGGTTGATCTGATCGTGCAGCCCGCAGGGGGCCGGCGCAAACAAATGCTGCTGGCGGATATGGACAGCACCATGATTCAACAGGAATGCATCGACGAACTGGCGGACGAGGCGGGCGTCGGCGATCATGTGAAAGACATCACCGCGCGCGCGATGAACGGAGAACTGGATTTCGAAGGTGCCTTGATCGAACGGGTTGGTCTGCTCAAGGGGCTTGATGAGACGGTCATCGCCCGGGTGATTTCCGACAGAATCACATTGATGCCCGGCGGTCGAGAATTGGTCGCGACCATGCGTACCAAGGGTGGGTATGCGGCTTTGGTTTCGGGTGGGTTCACCGCCTTTACGGCCAGTGTGGCGGGTACTTTGGGTTTTGATGAAAACAGGGCCAACACGCTGCTTGTCGAACACGGAAAGCTGAACGGTGATGTTCTGCGCCCGATTTTAGGGCGGCAAGCCAAGATCGAAGCGTTGGAGCAGATTACTGCCCGACTCGGCATTTCGGTATCAGACGTTATCGCAGTCGGAGATGGGGCAAACGATCTGGGCATGCTGGGCCGCGCAGGTACCGGGGTCGCCCTGCATGCCAAGCCTTCGGTTGCCGAGCAGTGTGAGGTTCGGGTCAATCATGGAGATCTGACCGCTCTCTTGTATTTGCAGGGCTACACTCGCGACGAATTTGTCGGGCGATAGCTCCTCTTCCGCAAAAGCTCTTTTCGGTAGGTATAGCGGAATTTAGGGTTCCCATTATTTAACGTAGATGTTAAATAATGGGTATGACTCAACTTGTTTCCGCCTTTTCGGCACTCTCCGACCCCACGCGGCTGGCTATCGTCGAACAATTGATGGCTGATGGTGAACTGCCTGCGGGTGATCTGATCGAAGGCAAAGGCATGTCAGGTGCTGCCGTTTCGCGCCATCTGAAAGTTCTGCGTGAGGCGGGGTTGGTCCGTCAGCGCGCCAAAGGGCCCCAGCGGCTGTATTCAATCCAGCCCGAGGGGCTGCGCGCGATTGCTGACTGGGCGATTTCCAAACGTGAGTTTTGGGAAACAAGCCTCGATCGTTTGGGTGCGATACTTAAGGGGGAAAATACGTGGCCGACCTGAGAATGGAGCGGGAGTTTCCCGTAAGTCCCGAACATCTGTTTGCATGGGTCAGCGATGGCCCGAAACTTTTGCAATGGTGGGGGCCCGAAGGGATGCACGTGCCCGAGCATGATCTGGATTTCTCGCGTACCGGGCCGTGGTATTCGGTAATGGAAAACGGTGAAGGCCAGCGTTTCAAGGTGTCTGGCCATGTCACGCATGTGAACGCGCCCAGATCGATCGGTTTCACCTGGGCCTGGCATGACGAGAACGACAGTCGCGGCGATGAAAGCCACGTGACATTCACAGTTGAGGCAACCGACAACGGCGCGCGACTGGTTCTGGATCACCGCGAGCTGGGCGATGATGAGATCAGCAGAAATCATGAAATGGGCTGGACCTCGTCGCTGCGCAAACTTGAGGCCGCAATCACATAAATTTTCATCAAGGGAGGTAAGACAATGCCGGAATTCGTTTTTGCATATCACGGGGGCAAAGCGCCCGAGAGCCCGGAAGAGGGCAAAGAGGTCATGGCCGCCTGGGAGGCATGGTTCAAGAATATGGGCGAAGCGGTGGTGATCCCCGGTGCCCCGGTTGGCATGTCAAAAACTGTCAGTGCCACCGGCGTTGCCGATGATGGCGGTGCCAATCCGATCTCGGGCTATTCGGTGGTCAAGGCCGCTGATATCGGAGCGGCGACTGAAATGGCCAAAGGTTGCCCGATGGTCGTGTCGGGCAACGGTTCGGTCGAAGTGGCCGAAATCATGGAAATGTAAGACCTGGACCGGCTGCTACAAGAACCCGGCAGCCGGTTTGATCATCCCGCATTCAATGCCGCGCCGACTGTATAGCGGTGCATTCATGAATTTCCGCGTCGCGGGGTGTTCGGCGTCCAGAACACCCAAACTCACAAGTATCGCAGCTATCGCGCACTCACTGGCGCGGGTTGTTCCATCTGTGACTTTGAGCGCCACGCCCAGCCGTTTTTCAGGCACGATGGCCACGAACACCGCCTCGGCCCCGGTTTTGATTGCCGCACGGCCATTCATGGCGCGCATCAGTTCTGTGCACGCGCGCCCTTCACCAGCCACCAGTTCGGGGTGTTTCATCATCGCGGCTGTCAGCTGTTCTGCGGCGGCACTCTGGCGATCCGACCGACTGGCGGCAGAGGCGAACCACGCCATCGACCGCGCAAGCCCAGTCAGAGACGTAGCAAAGTTCGGCGCGGAACACCCGTCGATCCCGTAACAGGGGCTGGTCTCGTCGGTGGTTTCTTCAAAAGCGGACAGACAGGCCTGTTGGACCGGATGATCGATCCCCAGATATTCCGGCCCAGCCCCCATATGTTGTGCCACCGTCAGAAAGCCCGAATGCTTGCCCGAGCAATTGTTGTGCAGCTGGCAGGGGGTATCATCGGCCAGGATCAACCCGTCGCGCGCGGCCATGTCCGAAGGCTCCTGCGGGCCGCAGCGTAGATCTTCATCATGCAGACCCAGATGATCCAGCCAGGCTGTTACACGGTCGGTGTGAATGGCAGCCCCGCTGTGCGAGGCGCAGGCCAACGCCAGATGCTCAGTCCCCAATCCGTATTTGGCGGCGGCACCAGAGGTGATCAGGGGCAGCGCCTGAATCATCTTGGCGGACGAGCGGGGATAGATTGTCGCGTTCGGATCGCCCCAGCTTTGCACGACTTGTCCGGTGTCATCGCATATCACCGCATGACCCAAATGCAGACTCTCCAGCAGTGGTCCTCGCCACACCTCGGTCATTGGTACCGGCTGCGTCATGTCGTCCCCCCATTTGTTGCGCGAATTTCTGCCAATCGCCCTTTCACCGGTGGCGAAAACTGCGATAGTGTGTGTATGTCGGCAAACGATGGGATGCGCAACATGAGACGGGTCAGTCAGAGCCTGCAAGCGCACCTTGGCATCTTGAGGTATGGGTCGAGCTAGGAGGCTGGACAGATGGGATCGAACCTAGTCCGTGTGATCGCGGGTCTTTGCATGGCCGGAATGGCCACAACTGCAATCGCACAGCAGGCGACAAGCACCAATCGGGTCGCGGCCAAAACCGACTGGAGCGTCTTTGTCGAAGACGACCCAACCGAATGCTGGAGCGTGTCGGCCCCCAAGGAAACCGTGAACACGCGCGGCGGCCGTGTTGTTTCGGTGCGCCGCAGTGACATTCTGCTGTTCGTCTTTTACCGGCCCAAGGCCGAAGTGAAGGGGCAGGTGACCTTTACCGGCGGTTACCCTTTTGCGCCGGGTTCCACCGTCAATCTGGCCGTTGACGGCAGCGAATTCGAGTTGTTCACCGAAGGCGAGTGGGCCTGGCCTGCGACGGCGGCCGACGATGCCAAGATCGTCACAGCGCTGAAACGCGGCACCGAGGCCGTCCTGACCGCCCGCTCTGCGCGTGGCACGCAAACCAAAGACACCTTCTCGCTGCTGGGTTTCACCGCCGCGATCGAGGACGCCGAAAAGCGCTGTAGCAACTGAGGTATTTACCGGGTTGAGGTTGCAAGCCCCGTCCAATGAGGCGGGGCATTTTGTTGAGTTGTGCGAAGAGTGGCGTGACCAAATTCGTCAAAAGGTGATTATGTCCGTGGCTTGGAAATTTTGGCGAAATGATCGCTGGGATGCTTGTGGAATAACGGCGAGTTATCTGCTGAATACATAACTTTAGACGATCCCTTGGTTTCAAAATCGATTGGCGACGCGATCTAACCAGTCCCGAAAAAGGGCGTTAAAGACTTCGGGTCGTTCCCAAGCCAAACCGTGCCCTGCCGTGTCCAGTACCGCGATAGTGGCGCGGGTAAATTGAGGAAGCAGATCAACGGCATCCAGATACCCAGACATGCTGTCTTGGCGACCGGCCGCTATTAGGCTTGGGCCGTCGAAGTCCCTCAGCTCGCCCTTGGTATGGAATGAGAAGTCGAACGCGCTGTTGACCCGGGAAGCCTGCTTTGCATCCCAAAGCTCTCTTGCCGGGTTTTTGCTTCGGCGCGCTTTTTCCAAGGCGTCGCGGCGTTGCACAACATAAAAATTGTCGAAACGCGTCTTTTCATCTTCGGTCATGTCATCGTAAATGGCTGGGTCTGCGACCAAAATCTCATGTGATGGCAAGCGGGCCATATCGGACGTTGGGCTTCCACCCGGAGCAATCAGCGCTGCACCGCATATCGGGGCGGGGTTAAGGTGGATCATTCCGTGGGCGATGTAGCTCCCGCGGGACTCACCTACGATCGCAAATTTCTTTCCCGGTAGGATTTCTTCCACAAAGCCCATTATTGCATCGAGAAGATCGTCCTGCGAGGCGATGTTATCTTGGGGAGGGCTAAGTCCATGACCAGGCATGTCCACGTATATTCGCTTCCACCCGTCGAGTTCATCGAAGACTGGCTCCAAGCTCTCCATCATGTGGCGATGGTCCAGAGTGGAACCGTGCAGGATTAAAACTGGCCTACCGTCTCCTATGATCACATGATGCAGCACATTGGTGTCCCCCCGCTGTGGTCTAATCAAGGAGCACTTTGGGCTCAAACCCTACGTACACCGCACAGTGAACAAAGTCTCGATCCGGTTAATAAGATACATCCTGGTGCCAAAAAGGTTATATTTGCTGTTGGTCGCCGTGAACTAGATCTCCTCAGATTCAAAAGGATTACAGATATGCGTTTCATTTTGCCGCTTGTTTTTTTCCCATTGGCCGCGCAGGCCGATCCGTCACTTGAATGCAGCGATGCGGGTTCTCAGGTCGAGATTGGTGAATGTGTGAGCCGTGCAGAAGAACGTGTGGAGGCCGCTTTGGGCATCGCGCTGGAAATCGCCGTCGCTGCGGCGAAAGAACTGGATGAGGTGACAGGACGTGTAACCGCCTTACCTGCTCTGGATGCCGCCCAAAACACATGGTCCGCGTATCGAGATGCGCAATGTGATGCCGTGGGCGCATCTTACGGTGGTGGGTCGGGCACGGGCATCGCCATAACGTCCTGTAGGATCGAACTGGGGCGGTTGCGGGTCAAAGAGCTGATGCAATTGGCGCAATAGGTGCGAATTCTTTTGATCTTTGCGCGCGATCCTATATAGAGGCGCATCCCAAGCCAGAATCCTCGAGTCTCGCCATGTCTGCCAAAGCGCCGATCACACAAGATGTCATGACCATCCCCCGCAAATTGCCCGAGGGGAAAATCAACCTCGTCGGCCTGACCCGGGACCGTCTGCGCGAGGTGCTGATCGAACATGGCACGCCCGAGAAGCAGGCCAAAATGCGGACGGGTCAGATCTGGCAGTGGATTTATCAATGGGGCGTGCGCGACTTTGCGGAAATGACCAACCTTGCCAAGGCGTATCGCGCGCAGCTGGCCGAACAGTTTGTGGTCGAAATCCCCGAGGTGATCACCCGTCAGGTCTCTGAGGACGGTACACGCAAATATCTGGTCCGCATCGCAGGCGGGCATGAGGTCGAGGTTGTCTATATTCCCGAGGACGGCCGCGGTACGCTATGTATTTCGTCGCAGGTCGGGTGCACACTGACCTGTTCGTTCTGTCATACAGGCACTCAGAAACTTGTACGAAACCTGACATCTGCGGAAATTGTGGGGCAGATCATGATGGCGCGTGACGATCTTGAGGAATGGCCCGTACCGGGCGCGCCCAAGAACGAAACCCGCCTTTTGTCCAACATCGTCCTGATGGGCATGGGCGAGCCGCTGTACAATTTCGAAAATGTGCGCGACGCGATGAAGATCGCCATGGACCCCGAGGGGATTTCCCTGTCGCGCCGTCGGATTACACTATCGACCTCGGGCGTCGTGCCCGAGATTGCGCGCACGGCTGAGGAGATCGGCTGCCTGCTGGCGATCTCGTTTCACGCGACCACGGATGAAACTCGCGATGTGCTGGTACCGATCAACAAGCGCTGGAATATCGAAGAACTGCTGCAGGCGCTGGCCAGCTATCCCAACGCGTCGAATTCCGAGAGGATCACCTTTGAATACGTGATGCTGGATGGCGTAAATGACAGCGATGAGGACGCCCACCGCCTGATCGAACATATCAAGCGGCACAACATCCCGGCCAAGATAAACCTGATCCCGTTCAACGAGTGGCCGGGCGCGCCTTACAGGCGCAGCTCGAATAATCGTATTCGGGCATTTGCGAACATCATCTATCAGGCGGGTTATGCCTCACCCATCCGCAAAACGCGGGGCGAGGATATCATGGCCGCCTGCGGTCAGTTGAAGTCGGCCACCGAGCGCGCGCGAAAGTCCCGCAAGCAGATCGAGGCAGAGACAGGGCTGAGCAACTAGAGCGTTTCGGGTTTTACCTGAATCATTCTGCGACACGAATGGCCCGAGAACGTCATAGGCGTGGCAGGGTATTCATGTCTCAAGTTAAATCCGAAACGCTTGAGAGCGCAAAACATTAAGATTTTTCTGTCTGAGGGAAGACAGGTGTCTTTTGAGCTCTCATTTTGGTATATCTGATTTTGTATAGGGCCTGCGGCCGCTGGGGATCACTCGTGCACACAAGGCGGTGAGACGTTCGGCTGACGTATGGTCAGGTGTGTGGTGGCCGCTATTGTTCTGTCATGGCGCGCCATAAAGTATTGGGCGAACCTAAGGTCAGGTGGGCCAAAACATGATTGTAAACGGAAAGAACTCTGTCGGGCTGATCATTGCAACTCTATTGGCTGTGTTACCCCTTGGGTCGACCGCAAACGCGCAATCACAGGTCCCCGAGGCCCATATCGCTATCGAGAACCCGGCGGAGTTGTCAAAGGACGAAGCCCTCAAAATCTATGATGAGTTGATGGGGCGCATGGGCCGGGGGTATGCGGCGGCCCGGTTGGATATCCTTTCGAACTATCAGAATTGGCCACTGTTCAACGATGCACCCTACATCTCAGCCACTCACGGGCAACGCTATGTCAACAGCTATGCAAACCGGGTCGCGCACAACTATGGAACCCTGAAAGAGGGTGAAAAGCTGCCGGTGGGCACAGTTCTGGCCAAGGACAGCATCACTGTTACCGATGAAGGGCATGTTCATCCCGGGGCGTTGTTTGTCATGGAAAAACTGCCCGAAGGTGAAAGCCCGGATACCGCTGACTGGCGCTACATCATGGTTATGCCGGACGGGTCGCTTTTTGGCGATACACTCGGAAACCGCAGCGCTGCAGTAACTTACTGCCACGATTGTCACGAGGCGGTGGCCGACCGGGATTATACCTTCTTCGTTCCCGAAGAATATCTGGTTGGCAACTAGGAAGTTGCTTTTCGTAATTGCCGCTATCGCCTGAAGCGCGCGGCCCCGATGGCCTTGGCTAGGTTTTCCTGCACCGTGTTTGGCTGTGCCTCAACAGCATTCAGGACCTCTCGCAACTCTGCGCGCAGGCAGTGCATCTGGTCGATCAGCGAGATCATCATCGACAGCGCGTCTGCCTCCATCTCGTACTGATCGTGCAACTCGCAGGCCAGCTCCAGCCGAGCTACATCCAGACTTTGATAGACCATACCCTGCTCTGATTGCTGGGGTATCACGATTTCCGCCGCAAGGTATTCGGTCAGACGTTCCGGGGTCAGGCGTACAACCGTCGCGACGAGTTCCTCTTCGGTGAAATAGCGGATCATGACGACAGTCCTTTCCGGGGATCGTAGGAGTGCGTTTCGCGCCAGGTTTCCATGAATTCTTTCAGGTCAGTGTCGATATCCGGAGGCATGGTTACAGTCAGTTCAATCAACTGGTCTCCACGCTCGGACGAGCCACGCTTTTTCACGCCTTTACCGCGCAGGCGCAGCGTCTTTCCGCTGCTGGTTCCCGCAGGAACGGTCACGCCGACCTTTCCGTCGATGGTAGGCGCAGGAACCTTTCCACCCAGAATGGCCTCGTCAACTGTTATCGGCAAAGTGATGTGAATGTCATTTCCGTCACGGCGAAAAACCGGGTGGTCGGTGACAGAGATCGTGACCAGAGCATCCCCCGGCGGACCATCGCCGAATCCGGGATCGCCCTTGCCCTTCAGGCGGATGGTCTGACCCTCGGTTATGCCCGCCGGAATTTTCACCTCGATGCGGTTTCCGTCTGGCAGGGTCAGCTTCTGGCTGGCGCCAAAGACGGAATCCAGAAAACTGATCTGCAGCGCATACTGGCGGTTGTGGCCGGGTGCATGAAATCCATAACTTTCGCGTTGCCCATGTCCGGACCGGCCACGCATAAATTCGGCAAAAATGTCGGACATGTCATCCTGATCACCCGGTCCGGGACCAGAGCGATAGGGGTTGCCCGCCGCTTCTGCATAGTCGCGGTAATAGTGCTGTTGCGGGCGTTCCTGACCCGAGGCGTCAATCTCACCCCGATCATATCGCGCGCGGGTTTCGGCATCCTTCAGCAGATCATAAGCGGCTGCCGAAGCCTTGAAACGTGCTTCGGCCTCGGCGTCACCGGGCTTCAGATCCGGATGGCATTCCTTGGCAATGCGCCGATAGGCTTTCTTGATTTCGGCGTCGGTGGCATCCTTTGAAACGCCCAGAACCGAATAGGGGTCGTCGCTCATCCCAGCCTCGCTGTTGTCAGAGGTCTAATAGCAGTCGGAACTTATGGGATTGTTTTATCACGTGATTTCAACGGGTCAAAATGCAGTTTGACGGCAATGTCTATCGCCATTTTCCGCAGAATGAGTAATATCTGCATGATTGCAATTGAGGTTTGAAGGAGTTCTTTCGAAATGTCCCGCAGAATTATGTCCATTCTGGCGCTGCTGGCCGGAAATGCTGTTGGCCTGCTGCTTGCGACGGCGCTGCTCAGCGGGTTCTCGATCAGGCCGTTGTCGCTGATTATTGTCGTCGTGGTTTTCACGCTCGTTCAGGTTGTCGCAGAACCCCTGATCACCCGGATTGGAGAAAAGAACGTTCCAGCCCTCAAGGGTGGGGTCGCGCTGGTTGTGACATTTGTGGGATTACTGATCACCGATCTTATCACATCGGGGCTGACGGTTGGCGGCATCTCGAACCTGCTGGCCGCGACACTGCTGGTCTGGCTGGGGGCGCTGATTGCCGGGATTGTTCTGCCGATCTACGTGTTCAAGGAATTGCGCGAGAACAAAAAGTAAGCGCTAGCCAAGCTTGCTCAGGCCAGCCTCGATGGCCTGCCACAGCTCTTCCACAGGTTCGCAGCCTACAGACAGGCGAATGAACGCGGGGTCGACCGCATCCCCCCATCGGGCGCGCCGCTCGGCCGACGTATGAACGCCGCCAAAGGATGTGGCGGGCCGGATCAGCCGGCAGTCGTTTATGAACTGTTCGGCCTTCGCCTCGCTTTCCAGCGTGAGGGACAGAAGGAACCCAAAGCGCAGGGTTTGCGCCCGGGCCAGATTGTGGGCCGGGTCGCCTGGCAAACCAGGGAAACGAACCTGTCTTACGGCAGGGTGTTCCGCAAGGCGTGTCGCCAGAGCTTCTGCCGAGGTACACATTCGATCGAACCGGACATCCAGTGTTTCAAGGCCACGATGCAGCAACCAGGCTTCGTGTGGGCCGGGGATGGCGCCGGACACTTTCCGCCATTCCTCAACCCGTTCCATGATGTCTGAACGGTGGCTGGCGACGTGGCCCATCAGCATATCGGAATGGCCGCCCATCGCCTTGGTGTCGGATGCGACAACAACGTCGATGCCCAAGTCCAGCGGACGCTGCCCCAATGGTGTCAGAGTGGTATTGTCGGCGATTGTTATACCGCCGCCCGCGCGGACGTCCCTTGCAACTTGTGCAAGGTCGATCATGTCGAGGCCGGGGTTCGAAGGGCTTTCGACGAAAACAACGTCAAACCCGTCAAATCCGCCGTCGCTGAATCCGGTTGTCGGGCGTTCTTCTACGACGACACCAAGACCTGCAAGGAAACGGTCCGCTAGCAATCGGGTGACATAATACCCGTCCGAGGGGATCAGAATGCGCGAGCCCGATTTCAGCGTGGCAAAAAGTGCGGCGGCGATGGCGCCCATCCCGGATGGAAAGGTCAAACAGGGCGCAGCCTCGAGGTGGGACAGGACATGTTCCAGATGTTCCCATGTGGGATTGTTGACGCGCCCGTAATTCGCATGGCCGTCCGGAGCGCCGGGCAGATGGAACATACTGCTTTGTGTCAGTGGCAAGGCGACCGGTTCGCCCTTGGCCAACGAATTGCCACGCAGGTGAAGCATTTCGCCTGTCTGCGGCAGTTTGGTCGGTGGTGTGGTCATCAGCAGCTCCGGTCAGATGGTGCCGCTGTCGCGGCGCGCTTTTAGCCCGTCTAGCATCGGAACTGGCGTGCGAAAAGCACTCTGTCAGGTGGATACGATAGCCGGACCGCTGACGGCCTCGGTCAGGGTGCCGCCTTTGCGGACCGACGTGTCGCGCCGCATATGTTCGACGGTTTCGCGCACCCTGTTCCACGCCCCTTCGTCGGGATAGATGAGCACGACCATCCCTTCGGTCGGGCCAAGGCGTACAAGGTGGCCGCTGCTGGCCCCCATCGCCTTGAGCTGGGCAAGGTTTTCCTGCGCTGTTTCAATCAGCGCCGCCTCGTCCAGAGATTCGTCATAAGTCCATCTGGACACCGTTACATAAGCCATCGACGCCTCCTGAGATCTCATCGATAGCAAGTGTAGCACGAATCGCCTCAGCGCCCCGGAATGTGGTCACGCGGGGGCGCTGGTTCCCAGTTGTCGATGATCTCTGCCGCTTCCTGCGCGGTATCGACAAAACGGAACAGATCCAGATCCTCGTCAGAAATCGTACCGGCATCTGCCAGCGCTTCCCAGTTGATGACCTTTTCCCAGAATTCGCGGCCAAACAGCAGGAAGGGAACCCGTTCCATGCGACCGGTCTGGATAAGTGTCAGTGACTCGAACAACTCGTCCATCGTACCGAACCCGCCCGGAAAGATCGTGATCGCACGGGCGCGCATCAGGAAATGCATCTTGCGAATGGCAAAGTAATGAAAGTTGAAGCTGAGTTCGGGCGTGACATAAAGGTTCGGCGCCTGCTCGTGTGGCAGAACGATGTTCAAACCAATGGAATGTCCACCTGCGTCCTGCGCGCCGCGATTGCCAGCCTCCATCACACCGGGTCCGCCGCCGGTGACGATCACGTTTTCGCGGCATCCGCTGTCTTTTGATCTTTCGGTCATCAGCCGGGCGAATTCGCGCGCCTCGTCGTAATATCTGGACAATCCGGCAAGTGTTTCGGTGCGTGCAGTGTGTTTCTGCGCCGGTTCGGGGATGCGCGCGCCACCAAACATGACAATGGTCGAGGTGATCTCGCGCTCGGTCATGATCATTTCGGGCTTCAGCAGTTCCAGTTGCAACCGCACCGGGCGCAACTCATCTCGGCACAGGAAATCGTCGTCAGCAAATGCCAACCGATACGCGGGCGAGCGGGTCTGCGGCGTGTCCGGTACTTCGCTCGCGGTTGAACGATCGGTTTGCGCATCGCGGAACGGGCTGAGGCGGTCTTCTTTCATTGCTGGGTGATCCCTGCTTGCGTGTTTTTAAAACAGCTATAGGGTTCGCGGGCAGAGTGCCAGTCACGGGAATACAAGAATGAACTGGAAAGCCGAAATTTCAGCCGCAGCCGAGCGCATCAACGGCCATGCGCAAGTCACGCCGGTCATCAGGGTCAACGGCTTCGGGCTGGATTACCCGATCGAGATGAAGCTTGAGCACATGCAGCATACCGGCAGTTTCAAGGCGCGGGGGGCTTTCAACACATTGCTGGGCGGCGATGTGCCCGATGCAGGCATTGTCGCGGCATCCGGGGGGAACCACGGTGCGGCTGCTGCTTATGCAGCCAGGTCGTTGGGATATCCTGCCAAGATATTCGTGCCGGAACTGGCCGGGCCTTCCAAGATTTCCCTGATCCGGCGGATCGGTGCGGACCTGAGTGTTGTGCCCGGCGAATACGCCAATGCGCTGACGATGGCGCACGAGCATGAGACCACCACGGGTGCGATGCAGATTCATGCGTATGACGCCCCTGCAACCGTCGCAGGTCAGGGGACCTGTTTCGCCGAGTGGGATGCGCAGGGTCTGCAGGCCGATACTGTGCTGATCGCCGTCGGTGGTGGCGGTCTGATCGCGGGCGCGTTGGCCTGGTTTCAGGGTGCGCGCAAGGTCGTCGCGGTCGAACCCGAAACATCCTGCGCCCTGAACGCCGCTCTGAAAGCGGGTGAGCCCATTGATGTGCCTGTATCCGGGGTCGCTGCTAACGCGCTGGGCGCGCGGCGCATCGGGGGCATCTGTTTCGATTTGGCACAGGGCATTGAATCGGTGCTTGTGCCGGATACTGCGATTACAGATGCTCAGCAGGCATTGTGGCAATCGCACCGCATCCTTGTCGAACCCGCAGGGGCAACCGCGCTGGCGGCGTTGATGTCCGGCGCATATACTCCGGAACCGGATGAGCGTGTGGCCGTATTGGTCTGTGGCGGGAATATCGCGCCCGATCCGTTGCCGGAATGAACTATCGCCTTGAGGGTTGCGGAATTCGATTTTATCCATGACCGCATGACTGCGACCATCGCCGATACCATCTATGACAAGCTGAGTCAGCGGATTATCACTGGCGACCTACCGGCGGGTGAAAAACTGCGGCAGGACCATATCGCGCGCGCGTTCGAGACCAGTCAGGTAACTGTCCGCGAAGCGCTATTGCGACTTGAGGCGCGCGGCCTTGCCAAAAGTGAACCCCGGCGCGGAATGCGTGTGACGGCGCTGGACCCGGCCGAGGTGCGCGAAGTGATCGATATGCGGGTGGCGCTTGAATCCCTTGCGCTGCAATATTCGATACAGAACCTGACCCCGACGGCGCTTAGGGCGGCGGATGACGCGCGAATTGCCTGCGACGCAGCGCAGAACATGCCCATGTGGGAGGCCCGGAACCGCGCCTTTCACCGCACCATCCTAACTCCTTGCGGACGGCCCCGGCTTTTGCATGCCATCGACGACCTGCATATCGCCAGCGCGCGACACCTGTTCATGCACTGGCAGCAACGCTGGGTGCAGCGCGCCGATGCCGATCACGCCGCAATCATCCAGGCGATGAAACGCAAGGATACGGCCACCGCCTGTTCGATTCTGTCCCGCCATATCCGCCGGGCAAGCTGATAACAGGCATCGCGACCTAACTGAGCCGCAAAGTGTCCGAATTGCGTCGCATTGCACCTTGGCTGCCGCTTGCGTATAGGCCAGATCAACATGACGAGATTCTGCAGGGAGTAGCCCCATGTCCAACGCGCAACTTGAAGCCGCCATCGAAGCCGCCTGGGAGGCGCGTGACACGATAACCCCCGCCACCACCGGCGAGCAACGCGAAGCGATCGAAGATACGCTGAATGCTCTGGACGGCGGCTCGCTGCGTGTGGCGGAAAAGCTGGAAAGCGGTGACTGGCATGTAAACCAGTGGGCCAAGAAAGCGGTTCTGCTGGGTTTCCGCATCAAAGATATGGAAATTCAGTCTGGTGGTCCCCAGGCCGGTGGCTGGTGGGACAAGGTCGACAGCAAGTTCGCGGGCTGGGATGAAAGCCAGTGGCGCGCCGCCGGGTTCCGCGCCGTTCCAAATTGTGTGGTCCGCAAGTCGGCCTATATCGCGCCCGGCGTAGTTCTGATGCCGTCTTTTGTGAACCTTGGCGCTTATGTTGACGAGGGTACCATGGTTGATACCTGGGCCACCGTCGGCTCGTGCGCCCAGATCGGCAAGAACGTACACCTGTCGGGCGGTGTTGGCATCGGCGGTGTGCTGGAACCGATGCAGGCCGGTCCGACCATCATCGAGGACAACTGCTTTATCGGTGCCCGTTCCGAAGTGGTCGAAGGATGTATCGTCCGCGAAGGATCGGTTCTGGGAATGGGTGTCTATATCGGCAAATCGACCAAGATCGTCGACAGGGAAACCGGTGAGGTCATGTATGGTGAAGTGCCGCCCTATTCGGTGGTTGTATCCGGTTCGATGCCCTCCAAGAACGGGATCAACCTGTATTGCGCAGTTATCGTGAAGCGTGTGGATGAAAAAACCCGCTCCAAGACTGGTATCAACGAGTTGTTGCGGGATTGACCCTTACCTTCCGAGGCGAATGAAAAGGCCGGGGAACCTACCCCGGCCTTTCCTTGTTTATATAGCTCCAAAGAGCGAAGTTTGTTCGGGAATGTAATCCGGGTCTTTGAATGCCGCCTCTTTTTTGATCGGGCGTAATTTCGTTCCAATCCCGGATTACTTGATCCCATTCGGGTTACATCACCTGTTATAGGCGCCTTCACTTTCACCCGAGTTGTCGTCACCGTCCGGGTCGCCGCCGTCACCGTCGTCACCTTCACCGTCGCCGTCATCGCCGTCGTCGTCGCCTTCAGTTTCGCCGCCTTCGCCTTCGCCTTCGCCTTCGCCTTCGCCTTCGCCTTCGCCTTCGCCTTCGCCTTCGCCTTCGCCTTCGCCTTCGCCTTCGCCTTCACCTTCGCCGCCTTCACCGACGTCTTCAGCATAGGCAGCATCGGCATAAAGTACGGCCAGGACAGTTGTCACAGGGGCAAGCGCCAGCGCCATTAAACTCGCACAAATTGTAAGAAATTTTGACAGGGTGCTCATTTTCTTTCCTTTATGTTTAATGATGGTTATCTAATCCGGTCAGTGTCCATTCTGCGCCGCGCGAGCTGCAACGAAACGTTGAGGGGGCATCTTCATGCGCCAAAGTTGGCTCACGACAAACAAGGCGATGCGCCAATATCTGCCGATTTCAACTTTTGGGCTAAACGCCCGGAATGGCATCAATTTTGAAAAGAAGTGGCAAATTAATTTTGCCGGACCAGAGTGCCAGATGTGATTCGGGCTGTCCGGTTTGGCCTGGCGATTGGACCGGTTTCACACGAGAATGCCGGACCGATTGCAATTTTGCGGGATTTGGTTGACCGGTTCAGGTCCCGCGCGTATGGCAGCGCCATGGAAAAAAAGAAACCTTCACGGCAACAGGTTTTTACCCTGTTGGTTCAGATCGGCCGCAAAGACGGTGACGGCTTGCCCGGCGATGCGACGGGTGCTGTATTGATGTGTTACGCCAGTGGCGTGGACGAGGCCGAAGCCGTGCGCGAAACCGTGGCCATCCTCAAGCAGGCCGATACAGCGCCGTTGGATGTGACAGGTTACGGCACCTTGCAGGAACGCGAGGATGCCGGGCATGACATTGGTGAGGAAGAACGCGCCCTGATGCAACGCGCGCTAGATGAAAACGCGGTTATCGTCGCTCAGATGACGCCATTCTTTGACGAAGGCGATCCGAACTGACGGTCAGTTGCGCACGCCGAACCACTTTCGGTAAATCTCGTCATAGGTGCCGTTTTCGCGCAGCGCCAATAGCGCCTGATTGACATCCTCGACTAGGGGCGAACCCGTCGGGAAGGCAATCCCGTAGTTTTCGCGCAGGAAAACACCTCCGGTCATGGTGGCGATGTTACGTCCTTCATGGGACGCAAAATAGGACAGGATTGGCGCATCAAAAACGACGGCGTCCAGTTCTTCGGCCCTGAACGCGACCAACATCTCTTCCAGCCCCGTAAAGCCGCTATACTGAACTTCACGGCGATCCAGAAAATTTGCCGCCGTTGAACCCGAAATCGTTCCGACCCGCTTGCCATACAGATCGTTGACAGAGTTGACGTTGCTGGTGATCGCATCGACCGTCATGACCGACGTGATATTGGCCGTGAAGACCGAGACGATGAACAGGGACGAAATCACCAGAACGACTCCGAACAATCTGCCGAAGGCTGTCCGGGGCACCCGTTCCTCGAAACCGCCGTTCACGACTAGGTTCAGTGCCCACCAGAAAGACGGAAACCAAGCCTCGTTCAGGGTCCGGTCGAAATAGGGCTGTGCGCGGCGTTCGAAATACCACATCAGCATCCCGCCACTGAACAAGATGCCAAAGGCCAGTCCGATTGCGATGAACAATTCACGTGACAGCAACGCGTTCAGCAGGGACGGGCTGCGTGCGGCATCGGACGGGACCATGATCTGCAAGCCCGATTCAAAGATCGGCTGGCTGAAATCCATCTGGGTTTCGCGCATGGCGGTGATCGAGATATTGGCGATTGCCAAATCAGCAGTGCCATCCTGCACCATATCAAGCATGTCCGCGAAACCTTCGACCCTGCGGACCGAATAGTCCCATCCCAGAGAGTCCGAGAGCGCCTCCAGCAAGTCCATGGAAAAGCCGGACTGAGCCCCGTCTTCAACATAAGAAAACGGAGGGCGTGTGACGGTCGTAACCGTCAGAGACTGGGCCTGGCTTTGCTGTGCAAGAACGGCGAAAGTCAGGCAGAGAGAGGCAATGAATGCACGCATCGTGGTCGATTTACCTGTTTCGCGGCCCTCTAACGCAGATTCGTACGAAACGGCAAGCTCGCCGCAGGGGAAAGTGGAATGTTTTGAAGGGCGGTATGGTGGGCCAGGCGCCAAAGTCGCATGTATGAAATTGCGCAAATGGGGTTGGCAATCGATGCAATTCGTTGAATCTGTGCGCGAACCGGGCCAAAGCAAAGAAAGCGACATCCGCCATGACCGATCCTGTGCAATTGACCGCCGACCTGATCCGTTGCCCATCGGTCACACCTGAAGAGGGCGGGGCGTTGGTTCTTTTAGAGCGCGTTCTGTCGGAAGCCGGTTTTGAATGCACCCGCGCGGATCGGGGAAAGGTCTGCAATCTTTTCGCCCGTTGGGGAAAAAAGGGTCATGACCGGAGCTTTGGGTTCAATGGTCATACCGATGTGGTGCCGGTTGGCGATGAAGCGGCGTGGAGCGTCGATCCTTTCGGCGCTGAGATAAAGGACGGTGTCCTGTTCGGACGCGGCGCGACAGACATGAAATCCGGGGTGGCTGCATTTGCCGCCGCCGCGATGGAGTTTGTTCGGAATACCCCGCCAGACGGAGCAATCATTCTGGCGATCACCGGCGATGAAGAAGGTGATGCGCTGGATGGCACAACCGCTTTGCTCGATTACATGGAACGCGCGGATGAGCGAATGTCGGTTTGCCTTGTGGGTGAGCCGACCTGCCCCGAGCGAATGGGTGAGATGATAAAGATCGGCCGCAGGGGCTCGATGACCGCATGGTTTACCGTTACGGGTGTGCAAGGCCATTCGGCCTATCCTCACCGTGCCAAAAACCCCTTGCCGCCAATGGCCCGACTGATGGATCGGCTGGCGAGTCATGAGCTGGATCAGGGAACCGATCATTTCGACGCGTCGACTCTTGCTGTCGTCAATATCGACACCGGCAATCTTGCAACAAACGTCATTCCTGCGCAGTGCCGGGGCGCCGTGAATATACGTTTCAATGACCTGCATTCGGGCGCCAGCCTCAGCCGGTGGCTGCAAGCCGAAGCTGACAGGGTCGTCACAGAATTCGGTGTCGAAGTTGAAACGCGGATCAAGATATCCGGTGAAAGCTTTTTGACGCCCCCCGGGGCCCTTTCGGATCTGGTTGCTCGCGCAGTCCAAGCGGAAACCGGCGTGACGCCGGAGCTGTCAACAACCGGCGGCACCTCCGATGCGCGATTCATCAAGGATCATTGCCCGGTGGTTGAGTTCGGCTTGGTTGGGCGCACCATGCATCAGGTCGATGAATGCGTCGAAACTGATCATGTTCACCAGCTCAAAGCGGTTTATTCCCGCATTCTCCGGGACTATTTCGCCTGATCCATGCGGCGAACTCTGGTCATCATGGTCAAGGAACCGCGTCCGGGACGGGTCAAGACGCGGCTAGGGCGTGATATTGGCATGGTCGGTGCGGCATGGTGGTTCCGGCATCAAACACGTTCGTTGATCCGCCGGTTGCGCGACCCGCGCTGGCAGATTGTGCTTGCGGTGTCGCCGGACCGTCAGGGCCTGTGCAGCCGGGTTTGGCCTGTTGACCTGCCGCGCGCGGCGCAAGGCAACGGCGACCTTGGGCAAAGAATGGGGCGGATGTTGCGGCAAATGCCGAAGGGGCCTGTTTGTCTGATCGGGGCCGACATTCCCGGAATTGGTCGACGGCATGTCTGGCAGGCGTTCAGGGAACTTGGCCGGTCACAGATGGTGTTTGGCCCCGCCCCTGATGGGGGTTACTGGCTGGTGGGCGCGCAACGCTATCGCGCTTTGCCCACAGATCTGTTTCACGACGTGCGCTGGTCTACGGAATATGCGCTGACGGATACGCTGGCCTCGGTTCCGGGCAGACGGGTGGCTTTCATTGACCATTTGCGGGACGTGGATACAGTCGCGGATTTGCAATCCTCGTCCCGGCGCTGATCGCCGCCGCCGTTTTTGGTCATGACGCCGTCCTGTCGCCGTGCTAGGGCGGAAGCATGACACGCATCCCCACCAAGCAGGAGGTCCTTGACTGGATCTCGGCGAACCCAACCCTGACCTCCAAGCGCGATATCGCCAAAGCCTTTGGTATCAAGGGCGCGGACCGGATCGACCTCAAGCGCATCCTCAAGGAACTTGAGGCCGAGGGGCATCTTGAGAAGCGCAAGCGCAGCTATCGCGACCCGGATCGACTGCCGCCAGTCAGCGTGTTGCAGGTCAAGGCACCCAACGCTGATGGCGACCTGTTTGCGCGCCCGCTGGAATGGCACGGCGAAGGGATCGAGCCGGTCGTGCTGATCATTCCGCGCGCCAGCGATCCGGCGCTGGGTGAGGGCGATCGCATCCTTGCGCGGCTGACGCTGGTACATGAAGAGGATTACAACTACGAGGCCCGGCTGATCCGCCGCATCGGGGCCAACCCCCGCCGCATTGTCGGTGTCTTTCGCAAAGGAGCCGAAGGTGGACGGATCGTACCCATCGACAAAGCCGGTTCGACCGAGTGGCTGGTCCATGACGGGGCGGTGCACGGGGCAAAGGATGGTGAGTTGGTCGAGGCCGAACAGGCGGGGCCGAAAAACCGCATGGGCCTGCCGCGCGCCCGTATCGTCGAGCGGCTGGGCGACCCCTCTGCACCCAAAGCTGTCTCACTCATTGCCATTCACCAGCACGGCATTCCCGACGATTTCCCGGACAAGGTGATTGACGAGGCGGACAAGGCCAAACCTGTCGGCCTGTCCGGGCGCGAGGACTTGCGCGACATGCCGTTGCTGACCATCGACCCCTCTGATGCGCGCGATCATGACGACGCCTGTTTTGCCCATTCCGACGATGATCCGAAAAACCCCGGAGGGCATGTGATCTGGGTGGCCATTGCGGATGTGGCCGCCTATGTGCGCCCCGGCACGGCATTGGACCGCGAGGCGCGCAAGCGTGGAAATTCCAGCTATTTCCCGGATCGGGTCGTGCCGATGTTGCCGGACCGGCTGTCTGGCGATTTGTGCTCGTTGCACGAAGGCGTGCCGCGCGCCTGTATTGCCGTTCGGATGCAGATCGATGCTGAGGGCAACAAGATTGGCCATCGGTTCGTGCGTGGTCTGATGCGTTCTGCCGCGTCCCTGCACTATGCCGAAGTGCAAGACGCTATCGACGGCAATCCCAACGACAGAACCGGGCCGCTGTTGGACACCGTTCTGAAACCGCTCTATGCGGCATATAACGCGCTGAAAATGGCGCGTGAGGCGCGGCAGCCGCTGGATCTGGACCTGCCCGAGCGCAAAATTGTCCTGAGTGAAAAAGGACATGTCGAAAGTGTGGCCTTTCGCGAGCGACTGGATGCCCATCGCCTGATTGAAGAGTTCATGATCCTTGCCAATGTCGCTGCGGCTGAGACGCTCATTGCCAAGCGGCGCCCGCTGCTGTTCCGCGTGCACGAAGAACCTGCGCCGGAGAAGCTGGAAAGCCTGCGGGAAACGGCACAGGCGGCCGGGTTGAATCTGGCCAAGGGGCAGGTCCTGCAAACGCGCCACCTGAATGCGCTGCTGAATGCGGCGGCGGGAACTGAGGATGCGGAACTGATCAACCTCAGTACATTGCGGTCGATGGCGCAGGCCTATTACAGCCCCGAGAATTTTGGTCATTTCGGGTTGGCGCTGCGCAATTATGCGCATTTCACCTCTCCCATCCGCCGCTATTCCGACCTGATCGTGCACCGCGCACTGATCACCGCCCATGGGTGGGGCGATGACGGGTTGACCGGGGGCGAAATCGACCGGATGGAAGAAACCGCGAACCACATTTCGGATACCGAGCGCCGCTCGATGATGGCCGAGCGGGACACAACCGATCGCTATCTGGCAGCTTATCTGAGTGAGCGGGTCGGTAATGAGTTTACGGGCCGGATCAGCGGCATCGCCCGGTTTGGCGTGTTTGTGAAAATGGACGAAACCGGCGCGGACGGTCTGGTCCCGGTCCGGTCTTTGGGGCGTGAGTATTTCCATTTTGACCGTGAGGCCGGAACGCTGATGGGCTCGGATACCGGTATGGTCATCGGCATTGGTCAGCGCGTGACTGTGCGCCTGACCGAAGCGGTGCCTGTAACAGGTGGGCTGGAACTGGAATTGCTGTCCATAGACGATCAGACCTTGCCGCGCAGCCGTGGCCCTGCAGGCCGTGCTCCCAAGCGCAAGGCCATGTCGTCCCGACGCAAGAAGGACAAGATCAAACGCAAGATCGAGCGTAAGCGCCGTCAGAGGTGATAGGTCAGCGCACGGGCAATCAGCCAGCCGTGGCGCGTTTCATCTATCTGTCCCGGACTGTCGAACAGGATTGCGCGGCTGCCGTCGATCTGGTCTTCATTCGGAAAAGCCGATGTGAAGTCCCCCATCAGACGGCTTTGACAGTGCACGAACAGGGCAAAGGCCGCGGATTTGTGAGTGCCCAGCCGAATGGTGGACCCGCGCGGGGCCAGATAGGCCGGCTGTCCCCAGCGTAACGCCTCCTGCAATGGCTGTGCGCTGGGCAATGTGTCAGCCGTATCGAGGATCAGGTCGCGCAAGGCCATGACGCCTGTGCGGGTGTCGGGGGAAAACCCGTCGAACACTGCCTCGACTGCCGGATCGTCAAAAGGTCTCATGGCAAGGATATCGCATTGTCCATCCGGTCGATGTAATCACTAAGGAGCCTATCGCTTTTGATCCGTTCGGTCAGCGGTGTTTTTGCCGGGGTAGACCGCATGGCCGCCAGCATGGGGCCAACACTGAGGTCAGCCGAGGTCGGCCGCTCGCCCATCAGAAATGGCGCGTGCCACAGGAACGCCGATATCGCCTCAAGGTCGCGTTCGATACGGTCCATACGCTCGGCCTCAGCAAAACGGGACACCCCCTGCGCCTCCAGCCCCTTCAGAACGGATTTGCGGATTGCATTGGTCACCGGCCTGCGGATCAGCCCGGGCACCTCATTAAAGAATGTATCGCGCAATATCGGCCATACTTCGTCATTGCCCCAACGATCCAGAACGATCTGGAAATACAGGTGCTCTTCGGCCATGCGGATAAGGGCGCGGGACTGACCCTTTTGCATGTCGCTCAGGCCCTTGTCGAACTCGGTCCCCTGCGCTTCCAGCCAATTGCGGATGGTGTCGCTGTCCGGAACCAGCCGTTCCGGCGTGCGCAGTACCGGTAGTTTCCGGTGTGGCATCTTACGCGGGTCCAGCAGATCGGATCGTTGCCACCTTTGGCCCGAGAGTTGCAACATGTAAGCAGCCTTGACGCAGAACGGGCTGGCGCTGAACAGGCCAAAGGCGGAAGGGTAGGTCAGTAGGGTCAGCATTTTGGGCTCCATCGTGGGGATGCATCCAATGTAATCTCGCCTGATGACAGTTTCTGTCATCAGGTTTAGGTTAGGTTACGTCATGTCCCGCACCGCCCGCCTGTTCCAACTTATGCAAGCCCTGCGCTCTGGCCCTTCGCCCAGAACGTCGGCAGAGCTTGCGCAGGATCTGGGGGTGTCCCCGCGCACGATCCACAGGGATATCGACGCCCTGCGCGGCTTGGGCGCCGTGATTGATGGAGAGGCCGGGTTCGGATTTACTCTGATCGAGGATGCGACTCTGCCACCCCTTGGCTTTACAGACGACGAGTTGGAGGCCCTTGTGCTTGGGTTGCGAGAGGTGCAGTTGATTGGTGACCCCGCCCTGTCCGACGCAGCCAGCGCCGTCTTGCGTAAGCTGCAGGGGCGGTTGCCTCAGCGCCAATCCCATCGCCTCAGCCATGCGGTTCTTACCGCGACCCGATTTGACCGCCCGATATCTCCGTCAATCGAAGTGGCCGCCTTGCGGCAGGCAACATGGGACGAACGCGCGGTGGAATTTGCCTATACCGATGCAAAGGGCGTGGGTACGGTCCGCCGCGTCAATCCACTCAGCATCGTCTACATGGATCGCGCCAGCGTATTGTTGAGCTGGTGCCATTTGCGCAAGGATTTCCGTGTGTTCAGACTGGACCGGATGCAGGGCATGTCCGTCACTGATGAGAGCTTTCGGCCCAACCGTGTACCCCTGTTGCGACAGGCGCTGGCCCGTGTCCGGGCTGAACAGGAAGCAAAAGATCGCGAGGCCGGGACCTGAGCGCTTTGTAAAATCCGCAAACTGCGATATCCTTGTGGTTGAGCAGTAATCAGGAAAACCGGAATGCGTATATGCGTAAGTGGCCTTATGGCCGCTGCATTGTGGGCATCCACTGTGCACGCGGACATTTCAGGAGCCTCGACCGGGGCACAAACTAAACACGCGTCAGATAGTTTCAGAACGGCGTCGGCTGATCTATTCGTATCTGTCCGACCCGTGCCGCGCCCATCGGATAAGGTACATAAGATGACGGCCAGCGGATCGAATGCCAGATTTCAGGCTTGGACACGCGCCTTCAGAAAGCGCGCGCTCGAACAGGGATTGTCACCGGCTGTGTTGGACCGTGCCTTATCGAACGTGACATACGACTCCAAGGTCATCGATCTCGACAGGAACCAGGCCGAGTTTTCCAAACCTATTTGGGAGTATCTGGACACGGCTGTTTCAAAGCACCGCGTCGACAACGGATCAGATGCTCTCAACCGGCATAAGGATGCGCTGCAGCGGATTGAGGCGAAATACGGCGTCGAGAAAGAAGTTGTGACAGCGATTTGGGGTCTGGAAACCTCGTTCGGAACCTATCGCGGCGGGAATGAGACCATTCGGTCTTTGGCAACCCTGGCGTTTGAAGGGCGCCGTGCCCAGTTTTTTGAAACCCAGCTTTTGGCGGCGTTGCAGATTCTGGCTGCCGGAGATGTCCAACCTGACAATATGATCGGCAGTTGGGCGGGTGCGATGGGGCATACTCAGTTCATGCCAACTTCGTATCTGGAATACGCGGTGGATTTTGATGAAGACGGCCATCGCAATGTGTGGTCGGATGATCCAACGGACGCTTTGGCCTCGACGGCGTCATATCTGGCCCAATTCGGCTGGACAAAAGGGCAGCCTTGGGGTGTCGAGGTCGTTTTGCCGGATGATTTCGACTATGCCATGGCACGGCGGGATTACACCCTGATGCCGTCTGAATGGGCCGCGTTGGGGGTACGTGAACCGGATGGAGGGTCTGTTCCGGATCATGGCCGCGGATCGATCCTGCTGCCCGCGGGTGGTCAGGGCGTTGCGCTGATGATTTTCGACAATTTCAAGGTGCTTGAGCACTATAACGGCGCGGATGCCTATGTCATTGGGGTCGGTCATTTGTCCGATCGGCTGTCTGGCAAGGGCGCGTTCAGGGCTGAATGGCCTCGGGGTGACCGCGCCCTAAGCTTTTCCGAAAAGAAAGAGCTGCAGAAGCGTCTAACACAAGCCGGTTACGATACCCAAAGCGTTGATGGCCGTATCGGCCCGCTGACAACGAATGCTGTGCGCGCCTATCAGTTGGCGCAGGGGTTGCTGCCAGACGGTTATGCCTCTCTGAAATTGCTGGATCGGATGCGTTGACGGCGGGGATGCTGGCATGCCCCGCCGTGGAAATCTATTGTTCGGGTAAGCGCACTGCGCCGATCTTAGGACGCTGCTTTCATCAACCCTTTTTCGATGATCTCTGCATGCGCCTCATCCAGTGATTTGCGAATGCGCTGGATCATCTCGTCTATGTCATCGGTCATCAGGATCAACGGTGGTGAGATGATCATGCGGTCGCCTACATGGCGCATAACCAGATTGTTGGCGAAACAGCGATCCCGGCAGATATTGCCGATAGTGCCGGGGTCGGACGCGAACTTGGCGCGGGTTTCCTTGTCGGGTGTCAGCGCAATCGACGCCATCATGCCAGCGATCTTTGCCTCGCCAACCAGCGGGTGGTCGGTCAGAGCTTCCCACTTCTCTTTTAAGTATGGGGCCGCCACATCACGCACATGACCGATGATGTTTTCCTCTTCGAGGATGCGCAGGTTTTCTAGCGCGACGGCTGCCGCAACCGGATGACCCGAATAGGTGTAACCGTGGTTGAATTCCCCCTTGCCGATCACCTCTGCCACTTCATCACATACGACCGACCCGCCGATCGGCGCATAGCCCGAGCTCAAGCCTTTGGCGATGGTCATGATATGTGGCTTGATCCCGACGGTCTGCGAGCCGAACCAGTTGCCCGTCCGGCCAAAGCCGCAGATCACTTCATCCGCAATCAGAAGGATATCGTACTTGTCACAGATCCGCTGAATTTCCGGCCAATAGCTGTCCGGAGCGACGATCACGCCGCCCGCACCCTGCACCGGCTCGGCGATGAAGGCGGCAACCCTGTCTTCACCCAGCTGCAGAATTGCCTCCTCCAGTTCCCGTGCACGGGCCAGGCCGAACTCTTCAGGTGACATGTCGCCGCCTTCGGCCCACCAGTTGGGTTGGTTGATGTGGTGAATATCCGGGATCGGCATGCCACCCTGTTCGTGCATATGCACCATTCCGCCCAGCGAAGCCGCGCCGACAGTCGATCCGTGATAAGCGTTCTTGCGGCTGATGATGACCGATTTTTCGGGATGACCCTTCATGGACCAGTAAGTGCGGACAAGACGAATATTCGTGTCGTTGGCTTCGGACCCTCCGGCGGCAAAGAAGACATGGTTCAGGTCATCCGGCGCAAGGCTGGCGATCTTGTCGGCCAATGCGATGGCAGGCACGTGGGTCGTCTTGAAGAATGTGTTGTAATACGGAAGCTCGCGCATTTGCCGGGCGGCTGCATCCGCAAGTTCGTCCCGGCCATAACCAATGTTCACGCACCACAGGCCCGCCATGGCGTCCAGAATTTCCTCGCCTTCGCTGTCTGTTAGGTACACGCCCCTGGCGCTGGTGATGACTCGCACGCCTTCCTTGCCTAGTGCCTCATTGGCGGAAAAGGGGTGGATGTGATGTGCGGCATCCAGGGCCTGCAATTCTGCGGTCGGCATGTGATTGGTGATGGTCGACATCTGAATCTCCTGCGAAAGCGGTTGGAAATTACAATATGATCAAATTGAAAGCTGTCAATCGAATCGCGTCAGGCAGATGATTTTGCGTGCGCATCAGCCATTAGCATCATCCCCTGTTCGACGTCCTGCGCCATTGCCTGCGCCACTTTCTCGGAGTTTCGGTTGCGCAGCGCCGATATGATGTCTTTGTGCAGATCGGGCAGGCTGTGTGTCCCGAACCGACCGCAGACGACGCGAAGGGAAGGACCAAACCTGAGCCACAAACGCTCGGCCAGATCGCTGAGAACAGGAGCCTCGGCATAGGCATAAAGCGCTGCATGAAAAGCATAATTCCAGCGCAGGTATCCTTCCACATCTCCTGCTGCAATCGCTTGGTCCAATTGTTGATCCATGCCTTCAAGCTTGTCGATATCGGCAGAAGTCATATTCAGCGTAGCGCGTCTTGAAAGTTCTGATTCTATTGACTTTCTTGCATAAACTAGCTGTTCAACATCGGCGCTCGACAGAACCGGTACACTCACCCGTCGGTTTCCCTGAAATACCAGCGCGCCGTCCGAAATCAGGCGGCGGATCGCCTCGCGCACAGGGGTCATGCCCACTCCAAGAGAATCTGCTAACCCCTGAATAGTGACAGGTTGCCCCGGGATCATTTCCCCGAACAAAATTTGTGATCTGAGGGTCAGATAAACCTGTTCATGCGCCGGTTGCTTGCTCTCTCTGGTTTCTGTTTTTGGCACCATGTCTTTGATCGTATTCAAAAGGTTTACCCTGATCTGCTTGAGCTTGACTTGCCAGCTTCTGCACCTCGTGAAATCATAAACTGAGTTACCGGAAAACGCAAAACTTGATCAAATCTAAGACCTGTATAGATTTGCCGTCATGATCGTCTCATTAGTGCTACCTTTGATCCCCATCACCGTGCTTCTGCAGAACCAGCAGAATTTGACGGAAGCAATGGTGCGGCAGCGGCGCGAGACCCAAGCCGCCGTGCTTGTGCCATGAGGCGTATATATCCGGATTACGCCTATGGGTCTGGTCCGCGTCAGGGGTGCTGGTGGGACGAAACCGTCGAGGCGCCAGACTGGCCTGTTCAACAAGGCAACTTGAAGGTTGATGTTGCCGTTGTCGGCGGTGGTTTCACCGGTATGTCGGCGGCCCTTCATCTTGCGCAGGCCGGGGCCTCGGTGGCTGTTCTGGAAGCAGAAACCCCGGGATGGGGTGCCTCGGGGCGGAATGGCGGGTTTTGTTGTCTTGGTGGCTCGAAACTGGCCTCTTCCACGATGCGTCGCCGTTATGGCGACGCTGCCACTCAGGCATATGAGCAGGCGGAAATTGATGCGGTTGCTCTGGTCGCAGACCTTTTGACGAAGAACCGTATCGATGCGGATACGCACTCAAATGGCGAGACGGTTCTGGCGCATTCGCCGCGCGCGATGGCCCATCTCCGGCGAAATGCGGACGAATTCGGGGTGCTGCATGAGCCGGACGACCTGCCAAAACTGGGATTTGGCGGTACATTTTTTGGCGGCTACAGCTTTCCTGTCGGGTTTGGCCTGAACCCACGAAAATACCTGTTCGGCGTTGCCGCAGCTGCGATAGACGCGGGCGCAAAGGTGTTTCAGAAAAGCGCGGCCCTTACAATCGGACGTAAGGGAGCACGGCATGAGGTCACGACGCCCGCTGGCCATGTGGTGGCGGATCAGGTTCTGATCTGTACAAACGGATATTCAAGCGAGGATATGCCGCCGTGGTTGGCTGGCCGATACATGCCTGCGCAATCCACCGTTATGGTGACGCGCCCCCTGACCGAAGGTGAACTGACGGCGCAGGGTTGGACATCGGACCAGATGGCGTATGACAGTCGGCATCTGCTTCACTATTTTCGTTTGATGCCCGATCGCAGGTTCCTTTTTGGAATGCGCGGGGGGCTGTTCTCGTCACCCGGGGCCGAAGCTTCGATCCGACGTAAGGTGCGCAAGGATTTTGCACACGTGTTTCCGGCCTGGGCTGGGGTGGATGTTACGAATATGTGGTCTGGTCTGGTTTGCCTGTCTCGCAACCTGGTGCCGTTTGTCGGAGCTGTTCCAGGACAACCCGGCATATATGCGGGGCTGGCCTATCACGGTAACGGAGTGGCCATGGGAACCTATTGCGGTCGTGCTCTGGCCCAATTGGTGCTTGGACAGGATGCTGACCTGCCTGTTCCTTTGACCCGTCTGCCGTCCCGAATTCCGTTCGGTCGCGCACGTCGTATCCTGATGCCACCAGCGTATGCTTTGATGGCGCTGGCTGATCTGTAGCCCTGTTAATTGCGCAGCGTTTCGGTCTCCAGCGCACAGCCTGTGGCATAGTCGGGGGCGCCATTTTCGCTGCGCCAAAGGCAATAGGCCGCCATGCGCCATGCGTACCACCGTCGCAGATTCCCATAACGATGCGTGATTTCCGGATCATCGTAGGCTGAAAGAAAACGGTTCTCTTCTTCTGCCGACAATATGGTTCCGCGGTAAAGCCATTGCATGGAGGGCGACAGAAACAGTGCCACATCCTCGCACGGGTCCGCCAGGGCCGGGCACTGCCAATCGATGAGCGTAAGGCGACTGCCCGAGACCAGAATGTTGCCCGCCACCGGATCCCCGTGAATAATGCATCGTTGTGGCAGAGGCTCGACATGGGTGTCAGGGCGCAGCCGTTCCAAATCCGCGCGTTGCCGTGATTTGCACAAGGTCAGAATCTGCCGTGCATGTGCATCCAGATCCTTGCTGCCGTTGCAACCCAGCGGCGCCTTTAGATGAACCGGGCTGGAATGAAGCCTTCGCAAAAGGCGCGCAACGGGCTCGGGATTTTCCTGCCAAGGCGCACCGGGTGCATGGTCGTACAGAACCCATCGGTCGTTGTTGGTGCGTCCCGAAGCGCGCAGACGCGGCGTGAACCCAGCGGTCGAGAATGCCTCCAGACAGGTTGCCTCCAGATCGGCGTTGTTTTGAAAAAGCGGATTCTGAAAATTGGTCCGATAAAGCTTCAACACCCTGTCTCCACCGGAACCGTGCACTTTCCAGACGCGATTGGTACGCCCACCGTAAAGCGTTTCAAATCGTTCACTTGGGCTGACAAGCCCCTTGGTGTTGAGTTCCGCGATCAAATGAGTTGGCGGCAGTGTTTCGGAGGTCAGGATTCGTTCCAATCATTGGGATGGCGTAACACGCCAAGGTTTGACCTGTCCTGCCAGCCAGATCAACTCCCGGTGCGAATGCCTGATACTTCCTCGGTCGATACAACCTGACCGCCATCCAGCGTCAGGGTGACTTTGCCCTCGAGTATTTGCGCCTCGGTTACGCGGCCATAGGTGGCGGCTACCGTTTCTGACAAAAGCTCTCCTTGATAGAAACTTTCGACCGAAAGGGAGTAAAGCCCTGTTGGAACAATCCCCCCTGATCCATCTGCCCCGTCCCAGACAAAAGATGTTGCGGAAACCGGCATCGTAACGCGATCCACCACCGTCCCGTCAGAATCTCGTATGACAAGGTTTGCTTTGTCCGCTTTGCCATCGGTTTGCGGAAACAAGGTAACGGGCGTGCCGTTAAATTGAACAGGCGCGTTTGTCCGTACGTCCATTCCGATCCAGTCGGCCAGGTCGTTAAGGTTAGCACCACCCAATGCACCGGCCAGACCAGCAAGGAACTCGTTCGTTTGAACCTGCTGTTCCACCATGGAAAACTGAGCCAGTTGCGACGCGTATTGCGCTGAATCCAATGGCTCCAGAGGGTCCTGATACCTAGCTTGTGCAGTCAACATCTTCAGAAAGGTCTCGAAATCCGAGGTCAATTTTGAAGGCGTGCCGGATTTTGCGGCACTGGCAGTACCCGAAGCGACCGAAAACGCTGTGCTGGTTTGGGTGATCATTGTTCAATACCTCAAGTCAACGCCCTGAGAGACGATTTTGGTTGGAAGGTCAGTTGCTTGTGGATTATCCGGATTATCCGAGAGATCCAGAGTACCTGCCGGGTCTTGATGGCGCTCGTGGTGCTGTTGTGACTGCATTCCGAAATCCAGAGATATGTTTTTGTATCCTAGTTCGCGAAATTCGGACGACAGTTCCAGAACATGCCGCCGCATCAGATCCAGCGTTTCCGGACGTTCGGCCGAAATGCTCAGGATGATCCCATCGTCACGTCCGCTCAGAGCTATCGAAACACGCCCCAGTTCCTGTGGATTTAACGCGACTTCAATTGTGTCTGATCCCGATCGAACGGAAATGGCCGTCGACAGTTGTCCGGCTATCGCGCGCGCCACATCCGGAGTGCGAACAGGCCCAGCTTGGCCGGAGGGGGCTTGTCCGGTTTCCCGGGTGTGAGTGGGCAGGGCAATGTCGCTTTCCGGGGCCTCTTGTTCCATCGCGAAATCAGGGTTGGCCAAAGCCTGATCTTGTTCGGTTGACATCGCGGTATCGAACCTTGGACTTCCGGCTGGCGGTCCAGTGAAAGTGGCCGGGGGCGTGTTGGCCGGTGGATGAAGCCGAATGTCAGCATCTGGCTTCTGGATCCCGGACGCAGTAATTGCACCATCCATTTCAGGTGCCTCAGCCGTTGACCGATGCTGAATTATTGCCGTTTCGACGTTTTTCAGATGGGCGGGATTGATCTGCTCGACACCATAGACAATCAGCGGGCGGGTTGCCTGCTGAGGCTCGGCGTTGAAACGGGAATCTGATGCGTATTTAACCAACTCGAATTGAGTTGGCGCACTGGCTGCTTTTGGTGGGGGGCTGACAGCTTCCAAAGTATCATCTGCGCTTTGGGATTTGTCGATGGTAAGTGCGCCGGGCGGCAATTGGTTGTTGTTTGCAGTGAAAGGTTCGATGTCGCTCCGCCGCAGACTTACCGTTTCGTTTTTGTCCGTCAACGGATGGTCGATCGGGTCAAGTTGATCCAGGAGCTCCTCACTGCTGATCGGAGTCTCCGAATCGACTTCCCGGTTCGGGCTGCCTTCTTCAGAATGCGGTACCTTGGGGGCCGGCCCATTGTGCCCGGGATGGGCCGAAGGTTCAGAACCACCACGCACGAAATTTTCAAAGGGATTTTCAGCCTTTGACCTCTGCCCGACATCCGGATCGGATCCGGATTGCGGGCTTCGAAGCGGCGTTGAAGGCAATGTGTTCACTGATGCAGGCATATCGGACATCCCAGAAATCTGGCCACCACCCTGCACAGTAGAAGTTACGTATTTTTTAACTGCTTTCATCATTTATCGGGACAGTTCTATGCAACTTCCGAGGAGCGTCATGAAGATTTCAGTATCCCCCGCGCCAGTCGCCACAGGCGTTGATTTTTCCAATCTCAGAAAAGCTGCAGTTGAGTTGGAGGCGACATTTTTGTCTGAAATTCTGAAGTCTGCGGGCCTTGGTACTGCACCATCCGGATTCGGTGGCGGTGTAGGAGAGGAGCAGTTTTCTTCGCTTTTAGTACAGCAACAGGCTCGTCAAATGGCCTTTTCCGGGGGCGTAGGCCTGTCAGAAGTTTTTTTCAGGGCGCTTACGGAGGATGCCAATGTCGCGTGAACAGTCTGTTGAACTGATCCGGGCACTTGAGGATTTGCTGGATATGGAACGCGCCGCGCTCATCCAAGGCCAGCTGGATCAGCTGGATCACATGCTGCCCCGGAAAGAAGAACTGATCGCATCGGTCAAGGACCTTCAGGTGCATGAAACCGAAGATCTGATCCGGCTCCAACACAAAGTCGACCGGAATCAGGCCCTGTTGAAAAGTGCATCCGAAGGGATCAAAGCCGTTGCAAACCGGATGGCCGAGCTTCGCCAGGTTCGCCTGGGACTAAGCACGTACGACGCTGCCGGGCAGCGCAGCAACTACGCCGTGCGGCACGAATCAAAGCTGGAAAAACGCGCATAAGTGTCGGTTTGATTCAAATCCTAGTTTTCCAAACAGCCAGCTTTAGCATTCCATTAGGAGATCGCGCCCAAACATGAACCCGCATCTGGAATCGCAGGTGGCGCGAAAACCGACAAGGTAGATCGCAAAGGTCAGAACGACACGAATTCCAGTCCATCCGGACGGGTAGAACACGGGTGCCTGAAACACCCTAACGTAAAGGATGAAAATCATGTCCAGTATTCTGACAAACAATGGCGCGATGGTGGCGTTGCAGACCCTGAAATCGGTCAACAAGAACCTGACGGCAACTCAAAATGCCATTTCAACCGGCAAGGATGTGGCTACTGCCAAGGATAACTCTGCAGTCTGGGCCATTTCCAAAGTGATGGAGTCGGACGTCAAAGGGTTCACGGCGATTAAGGACAGTCTGGGTCTGGGTGAATCGACGGTTGCGGTTGCGCGCAACGCTGCGGAAACAGTGACCGATCTGCTGACGCAAATGAAAGGCAAGATCGTTGCGGCCCAGGAAGACAACGTTGATCGCGCGAAAATCAACACGGATGTGAGCGCGCTGAAGGATCAAATCGCATCAGTTGTGGGTGCCGCTCAGTTCAACGGCCTGAACCTCGTGGACGGATCTACCGGTTCGGCATCAATTCTGGCTTCGCTGGACCGGGACAGCACAGGCGCAGTGACGGCGTCGTCGATCAATGTCGCGGGCCAGAACCTGTCTACCGGCGGCTATGTCACCAAGGCTGTATTTGATGGATCGACCGGGTCTTCGACCGGCAATGACAGGGTGGGGGCAACTATTGCCGACACTGCAACTTCGGCGACCGCATTGGTGACGGATGAATCCAGCGGCGCGTTTGCCGCCGGGGACAAGGTGGTTGTTGCAATCGACGATCAGACCGTGTCCTACACGGTGACCGCAGCGGACGCTGCCGCGACCACCACCGGGGATATCGTTGCTGTCGGCCTGAAAGCCAAGATCGAGGAAATGGGGATTACCGGCCTGACCGTCGGATACGATTCCGGTACTGCAGGCACTCTGGCAATCTCCAATAACACAGGTGCGGATATCTCGTTTTCCGCGCAATTTGTGAATGCGGGTTCCGGCGGCCTTGGTGCGATGGCGGGGATTGACGTGTCAACCGGGCCGGGCGCAACCGCAGCGCTGGCCACCGTCGAGGCACTGATCGACACGTCGATCGATGCGTCGGCGGCCTTTGGTTCCGCACAAGGGCGTATCGAAACGCAGAAAGAGTTTATCTCGAACCTGTCGGATTCGTTCAAATCGGGGATCGGTTCGCTGGTCGATGCCGACATGGAGGAGACCTCTGCCCGTTTGCAGGCCCTGCAGGTACAGCAGCAGCTTGCGACCCAATCGCTCTCCATCGCCAACCAGGCGCCGCAGTCGATCCTGTCGCTGTTCCGTTAAGCGATATGACCAGGGCGGTAACGCCCTGGTCTTTTCCCTCTCCTGAAATTTCAATCATGAGGACACGACGTGAACGCGCTATCCCAGGCACGGCGGGCATATTCCGCCGCATCCACCCCGATCCGAACCCCGAGAAATATGGAGTATGAAGCGATCTCGCGTGTCACGCACCGCATCCATGCTGCGATGAAAAAAGGCAAACCTGCTTATGGTGAACTTGTCGAAGCACTTTATGACAACACCCGCATGTGGACCGTCTTTGCAAAAAACGTTGCGGACGCGCAAAACGGGTTGACCGACCATTTGCGTGCGCAGCTTTTTTTCCTGTCAGAGTTTACCCACGAACACACAAGCAAAGTTCTTCGGCGCGAGGCCAATGTTCTGCCGTTGCTGGAAATCAATGCAGCCATCATGCGTGGCCTGCGCAGCGGAGGTGCATGAGATGAGCGGACTGGTCCTCAAGCTGGCACCGAAAGAACGTGTCCTGATCAACGGCGCAGTCATCGAAAACGGCGACCGGCGTGGGCGATTAGCGGTGATGACGCCGAATGCGAACATTTTGCGCTTGCGTGATGCGATCCACCCTGACGAAGCGACGACTCCGGTGCGACGGGTCTGCTACGCAACACAACTGGTCTTGTCGGGGGACAGCGACGCAGAGGCGACGCGATTGTCCCTGCTGCGGCATATCGAAGAACTTAGCCAGATCTTTGGAGATCGCGACAGTCGCCATGCGCTAACCGAAGCGACCGAGGCGTTGATAGCGGACCACCACTACAAGTGCCTGAAGGCTCTGCGAACTTTGTTGCCGCGTGAAGAGCGCCTGATGGCATACCGGCAATGAGCTATCAGCCCGTCATACCGGCAAGCGGCTTAGTCGGCTGGCGTTTCCTGCAGCGTACGCACGACGCCCAGTTGGAGACCTTTGCTGCATCTGCTTCGGTTGAGCGAGAGACAAAGTACTTTCTGAACAATATCCAAACGGTAACATCTGCAGAGGATCTGGTATCGGATCGAAGGTTGTTGCGTGTCGCACTGAGCGCTTTCGGCCTGGAGGGGGATATCGACAACACTTTCTTTATCCGCAAGGTGCTGGAGGACGGGACAAATGCGGACGACGCATTGGCCAATAAACTGTCGGACCGCAGGTATCGCGAGTTTTCGGCCGCATTTGGGTTGGGACCGGGAGATGTTCTGAGAACGGGATTGGTGACCGAAATGGAAGTTGTCGCCCGGGACAGCCTGACCGCCCGGTTCGAGTCATCTGTCGGGGAAACAGATGAAACAATGCGGATCGCTCTGTACACTCAGCATGCACTGGCTGATCTGGCTGGAAAAGGCGGCAGCGAAGACCAGAAATGGTTTGAGTTGATGGGTCTTCCTCCGCTGCGCCGAATGATGGAGACCGCACTTGGCCTGCCACCGGCCTTTGCGCAGCTGGATATCGACAGGCAACTGGATGTGTTCAAGACAAAGCTATCAGGCCTGACCAATTCGTCCGATTTGTCGCAATTCACCGAAAGCTCGGCCATTGAAAAGCTGACCGATACCTATCTGGCACGCGACCAGATATCGTCAATCAATTCTGCTCTGTCTCCGGCCAGAACTGCTCTGATACTTCTGGGTGGGGCAGGCTGAGCAATAATCAGCTCGGAGTAATTTAGGTGAAGCTTCTATAACTCCGGCACTCCCCGCCATCGGTTTAGGGCCGGATTTGCCTCGTACTTTGGCGCACGATGGTGGGCGCCGGACACTCCCGGCTAAGGCGTTGGTTCCAGATTGTCGGCATTTGTTTGTAGCGCGAAACAATGTACGGGCTGGGTTACATTGTGCAGCTGGACCTGTCCGAGAGATATGGCATTCGAGCAGGCGGGTTCGATATCTTCTGAAACGACAATTCGATGCCCGCCGATTTTTCCATATTCACCCAGTCGTGCGGCAATGTTTGCGGCCTGCCCAATTACGGTAAAGTCCAAACGCTCGCGCGAGCCGACATTGCCATAGGTCACCCGGCCAAATGCCAGGCCAATAGAGCAGTCGCAATGTTCATCTGACCCGGTTTTCCGCAATTCGGCCAGCCTGTCGACGATTTCGATGGCTGATCGTTGTGCGTGACCACGCGCAGCCGCCGGGTCTTCGCCTGCTGGAAAGACGGCCAGCACAGCGTCGCCAATGAATTTTAGTACTTCGCCGCCGTGATCGTGAATTATACCGGACACTGTTTCGAAAAATTCGTTCAGCATTGCGATATATGCCGAGCGGCCCAGACGCTCCTCCAACAAGGTCGAGTTTCGCAGGTCGCAGAACATGATTGCGGCGTCGATCTCGTCCCCGTCCCCGCGTCGGATCTCACCGCCCAGTACCCGCGCGCCGGTTCTTTTGCCCACATAGGTTTCCAGCAAAGCCTGCGCGTTTTCGCGCTGGGTGAACACTTCGTAATAGCGCGCGATAACCGCTGAACACTCGAAAACCAGACCAAGGTTTTCTGTTGTAAAGCCATTGGGATGGTCGCAGGTCAGTGTCAGAACATTGGTGCGACCGTCCGAAAATGGCAGGGGCATGGCAACATAGTCGGTCGCGCCTTTGGCGCGCAGGTCTTCCAGAATGGGAAAACTATTTTCGGGATGATCGTCGTTCAGTCGTTGCCGCACGCCGCCCAAACCGTTTGATACGTGCCGAAGCGGGCTGTTGGTATAGGCCGGGTGGTCGTGGATTTCGTAGGTTGGTGCAAAGGTCGAAATCTCATCCTCGCCCTTTTCCCAGATATAGTGCTTTCCGGCGATCAGCGGGTGCAACGACCACACCAAAACGCCCAGGCGCTGAATGGAAATCCCGTGCTCAAGCATCATTTCGGCCAGCGCCTTGGTGAAATCTTCGGGTGTCAGATTGGCCGATGCGCCCCGCATCAGCCAGTCAATCAGTGGGCCACTGATATTGCCATCCGCTGGTTTGCGCAGGGTGTTTTCGCCCAGGTCTATATGGGTATACGCGTCGGTCATGAAGCCGATATGACCTTCGATACCCTCGCTTTCGGGCAAAGCGTTCTCATACGCCCAGACTGAATTGGGTAACCGCTTGCCAGCGATTTTGATATCCCGATAGGTGGCCGTACCCTTGAACGGGCAAAACGTCTGCAACTCACTGGGGTCGCTCAGATCGGCCTTCACGTCTTCGCGGGGAAAATAGATCGTTGGCGCAAGCCGGGTTTCGTACATGACTTTCGCATTGGAGCTTTCGGCCAGCATCATGTCATCGCGATAGATCGCGACGCGCCCCTTGAGCGGCTCGATGGAAATGCCGTAACCTGTGGATTGCGGTTTGGCGTGGACGTTCATCTGCAACCTCCTGTGCCTTGATCCGTTTAAGGATGGGTGCAACTCGTCCGGTTTCCAAGGGGGAATTCGAGGTTTTTACTAAATGAGAGTGTCTAGTTTCGGAAATCGGTGTCGGGTTCTGTCGATGTGTGCTGCAATGCTGAACCTTGCGGCTGGCGTTCATGCAGAAACGGCACCAAAGCAGTTAAACCGCAGTCAGTGCATCTGTCTGGCGGTTTGTGCGACCCTTGCGAACCCCAACCGCGTTCCGGTCACAACCGTCAACGGCTGCCCGCGCCTGAGGGATGAGTTGATCTATGACAATCTCGCGCGGTGTGCCTGTCCACAGGGCCCGACTGGCGCTCAGCAACCGGCCAGAGAACGACAGTCGCCCAATCACTAGCGATCAGATCATCTGTATCACGTCTTTTTCGATGGCAAGCATGTACCCCTTCTTGGCAATATTCTTGACCAGCAGTTCGCTGACCATCTGATTGCCAAGGGCATCGCGCAGACGCTTGATCCGGGTCGCACCGGCGGCTTCATCGCAGTCAGAGGCGTTTTTGCCCGAAATTGTCGATTCTATCTCGACCCCGGAAAGCACCTCGTCATCCAGACGGGATTCGGCCAGAACCGAAAGCGTCTCCATCGCGGCCGGCGTCAATTTGAAACCCATGTTGTTCAGATAAACCGTATTCTCTTCGCGGCTAATCAGCAGCGAGGTGACCTGAATACCCGTACGCTCGATCTGGGCCATGCGCCTGTTCAGCATCACGATCATGATCAGAAATACCAGTGCGGCGATCAGCATGGCGCTTGCAAAAACCAGCAACACAAAAATCACCATGCGATAGCTGGACAATGTGTCGGCAAAGGCGGTGCCGGACTGGGCCAGAATTTCCAGCAGTTTGATTTCGGCCTGCGATGTCAGGTCGCTTTCGACGAACAGGCGCTCGACACGCGCATTAAAGGCGTTGGCGTCGGGCAGGGTCCAGAACAGAAAGGCAGCGGCTGTCACGAGTATTGCGATGATCACCGCGATCCCGGCGCCGGCCAGCCGCACCCCGGAACGCCGGGCATCAGTAACGGAGATAGAATTTTCCGGCATTTGCCTTCCTTTGATCCAGCCCTTCGGGTCCGAACACCGATATCACGTTCAGCAGGGTCCACCCTGAAGATTTGAGGCGCCCGGCAACCTCGTTTCTGGCCTGACCGGGCGAACAGCTGGAGACTTGCATGACGCCATAGTGCAGGCGCAAGGGTTTATCCTGCTTGGCCTTGTAATCCGCATAGCAATCCGCCGCCGCAGCGTTGGAACCAAGCGATATCAGGGCCGCACAAACCAGTGAAGAGAGCATCTGTTTCATGGGCTGCATCCTGCGCACGGGTTTGTCGGATATTCAATAACCATAGGGCTTTGAGAAGGATGATATCGGATAACAAGGGTGCGTTATTGCTTGTCCGAACCGGAAAGACCCAGGGTTGGTTCATCGAATTCGCGATCCCCAAAAGGGTCGCAGGAACACCGGAAAGGACATGCCCAATGCACCGGAAATTCATCGCCGTTATCATTGCAACCGCCGTGGCAATAACAGGGATATCAGCCTCGAAAGCACGGGCTGCGGATGCCCATGACATACTTGGGGGGCTGGCAGCCGTCGCAATCCTCGGTGCGGCTATCAATCACTACTCCAAGAAGTCGCGCCACGATTACGTGCAACCCGTAACCCGTCATCCTTACCCGGCCCCAAGCGTGCCCCGGGTCAAACCGCGCCATGTGCGTCCGATACCTAATCGCGTGGCGCGTTATGACTTGCCTCAACACTGTCTCAAGACTTTCAACAGATACTCCAAAAAGCGCCCGCTGCTGGGGAAAAGTTGTCTGAAGAAACATTACAAACATGCCAGCCATCTGCCGCGCGCGTGTGAGGTCGGGTTCTGGAACGGAAAGAAAGTCAAGCGCGCCTATGAACCCGCATGCCTGCGTCAAAGGGGATACCGAGTTGTGTACTGGTAACGAGTACCGAGCAGAAGTGGCGACGTAGAAGCGCCACCGGAGAGGGCAGTGCAAACTGCCCTCTCTTTTTTCTTGCGTTGCGGTGCATATCCCGGTTTTCCAGATGCCATGACATTTCCGAATGATGAACTGGAACAGGCGCTGAAGGCGCAGGGCTATCTCAGAATAGCAGGTGTTGATGAGGTGGGGCGCGGCCCGCTGGCGGGTCCGGTTGTGGCTGCAGCGGTTGTTCTAGACCTGAGGGCGATACCCGAAGGTCTGAACGACTCGAAAAAACTGACCGCAAAACGGCGCGACGCCCTGAATGACCATATCAGGGAAACGGCAGAAGTTTCCGTTGCCGAGGCAAGCGTCGAAGAGATTGACGACCTCAACATCCTGCGTGCGTCGCATCTGGCGATGGAGCGCGCGGTCGCCGCGCTGAATCCTCAACCGGATTTCCTTCTGATTGATGGCAATATGATACCCCGGGGCCTTGGTCTGCCCAGCCAAGCCGTTGTCAAAGGGGACGCGCGTTCCGTGTCGATAGCTGCGGCGTCGATCATTGCCAAAACATGGCGCGATCGGCTGATGGTGGATTTGGCGCAACAGCATCCGGGCTACGGCTGGGAGACAAACGCCGGATATCCGTCAAAACAACACAAAGATGCGCTGCGAAATCTTGGTGTGACCCCACATCATAGGCGTTCGTTCAAACCCGTCCACAATATCTTGTATCAAGAGTAAATCGTAAGCTGCTGATTCAAAAAAGAAATTGACGGCGAATCGTCTTTGACTCATCCTTGTCTCAACCAAATGAGCGCAAAAGCGCCGTGGAACCTGAGGCAGTGATATGACAACGACCAAGACAAAGGGCGCAACCGCGCTCCCATTAAACACGATTCTTTCCGGTGACTGCATCGACGTGATGAACAGTCTGCCAGAGGCGTCCGTGGACCTGATTTTCGCCGATCCGCCTTATAATCTGCAACTGAAAGGCCAGTTGCATCGCCCGGACAACTCTCAGGTGGATGCGGTGGATGATCATTGGGATCAATTTTCCAGCTTTGGTGCCTACGACCAGTTCACACGCGAGTGGTTGAAAGCGGCCCATCGCCTGCTGAAACCCAATGGTGCGATCTGGGTGATTGGCTCTTACCACAACATTTTCCGTGTGGGTTCGGCCTTGCAGGATGCGGGATACTGGATTCTGAATGACGTCGTCTGGCGGAAATCGAACCCGATGCCGAATTTCCGTGGCAAACGGTTCACCAACGCGCATGAGACAATGATCTGGGCATCGAAGGCCGAAGGGGCCAAGTACACGTTCAACTATGAGGCGCTGAAGGCGCTGAACGAAGGTGTACAGATGCGCAGTGACTGGGTTCTGCCGATCTGTACCGGGCATGAGCGGCTCAAGGACGAAAACGGCGACAAGGCGCATCCGACACAGAAACCGGAATCACTGTTGCACCGCGTTCTGGTCGGTTCGACAAATCCTGGTGACGTGGTGCTGGATCCGTTCTTTGGCACGGGCACAACGGGTGCTGTTGCCAAGATGCTGGGGCGCGAGTTCATCGGCATCGAGCGCGAAGAAAGTTATCGGAAGGTCGCCACCAAGCGAATCTCAAAAGTGCGCAAATTCGATCGCGAGGCGCTGGAAGTCAGCGCAAGCAAAAGGGCCGAACCACGCGTTCCCTTTGGCCAGCTGGTCGAACGCGGGATGCTGCGCCCGGGCGAGGAACTGTACTCGATGAACCAGCGCCACAAAGCCAAGGTGCGCGCGGACGGCACCCTGATTGGCGACAATATCAAAGGATCGATTCATCAGGTTGGCGCGCATCTGGAAAACGCGCCTTCCTGCAACGGCTGGACCTATTGGTGCTTCAAGCGCGAAGGAAAAACCGTTCCGATCGATGTGTTGCGCCAGCAGATCAGAGCCGAAATGCATAACTGAATTTGAACACCGCCGGTGCCTGTGGCCTGACACATGGCACTAAACCTTGCCCCGCCGGGATCGGCGGGGTCTTTTGTTTTGTCGCACAGGGTGTTTGGATGGGTTTCCGATCCCTATCTCCTGTCTTGCAGCGAGGGAGCTCACGGCATGACCGAAACCAGTGCAGGCCAATCCCGTTTTCGGCGGTTTTTTATCACGCAACCGGACAATTTCGATCTGGATAACAAATACACCGAAGCCGCGCTGGAGCGGCACAAGCACGAAGGGCTGGAACTGGCGGTGCGCGCCCGCTGGATTTCGATGGCGTTCATTGCGGTTTTTCTGATCTACGTGAACCCGCATTGGGAGGTTGTGTATTATCAGTTCATAATCGCGCTGGTGTGCCTGAACGGCTGGTTCATTCGCCGTGCCGGGCGCGTGGGGCAATCCAGAACCGAATTGTTGCTGATCTTTGTCGATTTGTTGATCATGACATTTGGCATGGTTGTGCCAAACCCATTCAGCGATGATGTGCGCCCTGTTGCAATGCAATATCGCTTTGACAACTTTCAGTATTTCTTTCTGATATTGGCTGCTGGAACGCTGGCATATTCCTGGCGAACGTTATTCGCAATCGGATCCTGGACCGCCGCGATGTGGACTATCGGCTGGATTGCCGCCTGGTGGTTTTCGACGCCGATCCCCGAATTGTCGGAGCGCGCTGCACAAGCCTTTGCAGGGTATCCGGACGTGGCCGAGCTGATGGATCCGAACAGTTTCATGGTTCACATGCGCGTTCAGGAGGTTGTCGTCTTTGTTCTTGTGGCGGTGACGCTGGGGATTTCGATGCGGCGGTTGAACCGTCTGTTGATGTCCAATGCAGGACTGGAACGAGAACGTGCGAATCTCTCGCGGTATTTCTCACCTAATGTGGTGGATGAACTAAGCCAGAACGACGAGCCGCTGAAACAGGTGCGTAAAGAGAACATTGCCGTTCTGTTCATTGACATCGTTGGGTTCACCAAGTTCGCCGCTGGTCGCGATCCATATGACGTGATCGAAGTGCTTCGCGGCTTTCACGCACGGATGGAAACCGAGGTATTTCGGCATCACGGGACGCTCGACAAATATCTGGGTGACGGTTTGATGGCGACTTTCGGCACGCCGGTGCCAACGGAATTTGACGCCAGCAATGCGCTGGCCTGCGCGCGCACGATGGTCGATGTGATCGATCGGTGGAACCTTGAACGCCGCAGGTCAGGAGAGCCTGAAATTCACGTTGGCATTGGTGTGCACTACGGGCCGGTTGTTCTGGGCGACATCGGCGCGAACCGCCTGGAATTTGCGGTGATCGGAAACGCGGTCAACGTGGCGGCCAAGCTTGAGGCGCTGACCCGCGAATTTGGCGCGCGGGCCGTCGTTAGCGACGAGTTGAAAGTTCAGGCCTTGAACGAAGTCAGGACGGGCAATGATCTGCTGTCGGGTTTTACGCTGCACAAAGATCAGGATATCCGCGGCGTCGAGGGGCGCATGGACGTCTGGGTTCTGTAGCGCCGGGCAGCGCATGGGCCAGCCCACGCGCTGCGGGTTCGAAAATCAACGGGGCAGGGGATTGAGGCCCTTGTTGTAGGACTTCCAGTCCGTAATTTCCGGATAATACTGCCGCCGCCATGCCCGGACGCGCGGGTTCATCACACGTCGCCAAAGCGGCGGGATCATCGCCGCAACGGTCATGACCGGATAACCATAGGGCAATTGAGGGGCGGCATCTGCGGAATGATGCTGCAAAAGCGGAAACCGACGGTCGGGTTTGTAGTGGTGATCGGAGTGACGCTGCAGGTTGATGAGCAGCCAGTTCGATGCCCTTTGCGAGGCGTTCCACGAATGTCTGGGCCGGACGTGTTCATATTTACCGTCACCCAGATATTTGCGTGTCAGGCCATAATGTTCGACATAGTTGACAAGCTCCAGCTGCCATATGGCGGTCCCCGCCTGCACCAGAAACAGGCCCAACCCCGACCACCCGCCGATCAGCAATGCCAAAAGCAGCATCGCGCTCTGCAAGCCCCAATACCGCCAGAAAGGGTTGGAGGGCTCGGTCCACGGCAGGTTCTTGCGCGCAAGTTTTTCACGTTCCGACCGAAACGCGGATATCAGGCTTTGCCGCAGGACACGCGGGTAGAACCTGTGAAACCCCTCGTTATATCGCGCGGTCACGGGATCGCGGGGCGTTCCGACGTAACGGTGATGAACCAGCAGGTGTTCTGATCGGAAGTGTGAATAAAGCACCATCGCCAGAAGGATATCGCCAAGCCATCTTTCATAGCGGCCTTTCTGATGCATAAGTTCATGGCTGTAATTAATGCCAATCGTACCCGAGATCACACCCATGCCAAAGAACAGGGCGATCTTTTCGATCGTATCCAGGTGGCTGCTGTGGGTGGCAAACCAGATCAATCCAAACAGTGTGACAAACTGAACCGGTGCCCAGGTCTTGGTCAGCAGAATGTGCCATTCCAGATCTGCATCAGGGGTTTCGGGGTCGACATTGTCCAGATTGAGGCCGGTAATGCGATCCAGAATCGCAAACATCCACCAGGTTGCAAGCGGCACCAGGGCCAGCCACCAGCCGCCTGCAATTGCAGAGATCCAGATCATGGGAACCAGCAGGTAGGATATCCAGAAGGGCAATGCGGTCTGCCCTCGCATGAGTGTTGTTGATGCCGTCATTGCGGTGCTCCGCTGTTGTCGCCGCAAGTTATCCCGGTCTGTGGGCGATGCACACGGGTCTATTGGCCGCGCCAGAGGTCATGGGCCTTGCGCATGACAGTCGGCAATGCCGAGGGGCGAAAGTCGTGCCGGGCCACGATCAACAGTCCGTCAGGTTGAACAGCCTTGGGCAAGGGGGCGGTCCAGATGTTCAGAATCAAATGGAAATGAGTGAACGTGTGACGGACCTCGCCGGGCAGCATTTTCCAGTTTGCTTCGAACGGGGGCGTGTGATCCGGGGCTTCGGACCAGTCCGAGCCGGGCCAACCCATCATGCCGCCCAACAGGCCTTTGTCCGGTCGCCGTTCCAGCAACATCGAACCATCTGAGCCCTGCGCGATAAAGACATGCCCATGTCGAGTCGGCTTGGGTTTTTTCGGGGATTTCTTCGGCAATTCGCCCGCAGTTCCCGCCTGACGAGCCTGACAGGGGGCAAACAGAGGGCAGATGCCGCAGGCCGGCGATTTCGGCGTGCAGATCGTCGCGCCCAGATCCATCACTGCCTGTGCATAATCCCCCGGACGCGTTTCCGGCGTCAAAGCCGTTGCCTTACCTTTCAGCACAGGCTTGGCGCCGGGCAGTGGGTCGTGAATGTCATAAATGCGCGCCATGACGCGTTCGACATTGCCGTCCAGAACCGTTTCGGGCCGGTCAAAGGCAATCGCAGAAATGGCGGCTGCGGTATAGGGGCCAATTCCGGGCAGTTTCAGCAAGTCGTCATAGTGGGTGGGAAACCTTCCACCACGGTCATTGGCCACGACGCGCGCGCATTTCAGCAGATTTCTGGCGCGTGCGTAATACCCAAGCCCGGCCCATTCCGCCATGACGTGATCATCTTCGGCACTGGCCAGCGCCGTTACATTCGGCCATCGACTGATGAACCGCAGGAAATAGTCGCGCACGGCAGCCACTGTTGTCTGCTGTAACATCACCTCGGAAAGCCAGACCTGGTACGGGTCCGGCAAAATGCCATTTGTGCGCTCCGCAGGCCCAACCCGCCACGGCATTTCGCGCGCGTTTTGATCGTACCAGTTCAGCAGGGAGGCGCTGACGTCGAATTCGCTGTTGTCACGCAAGTTTTATTGATCTCCCTGTCGGGTTTCGCTGGCGCCCGTAGCCCTGCCCATTACAATAGCGCCGCAGTAAATGGAAACCAGATGCCGTCCAGACGCACCACCACTCGCGGGTTCAAACGTACCGCGACCCTGCTGAACGATCAGATCCGGCGCGCCGGCGAAAGCCGTGGTTTCGCTGTATCACGTCTGTTGACCCATTGGGCCGATATCGTTGGTCAGGACATCGCATCGATAGCCCGACCCGTAAACGTCGGATATGGCAAAGGCGGATTTGGCGCCACGCTGACCGTTCTGACAACCGGGCCACAGGCTCCGATGCTGGAAATGCAAAAAGAGCAACTGAGGGGTAAGGTGAACGCGGTTTATGGCTATAACGCCATCAGCCGTATCCGTATCACTCAAACCGCGCCTACCGGATTTGCCGAGGGGCAGGCCAGTTTCGAGCATCGCCCGAAGCAGGTGAAACCCAACATCCCTCCCGAAATCACCGCCGAGGCCGACAGGACTGCACGCGACGTTCACGACAATGATCTGCGTGCGGCCCTTGAACGTCTGGGCCGCAACGTTCTATCCAAACAAAAACGCTGAGAAAGGGCTGAGAATGACCCGTATTGCATCCGTAATCTGTGCGGCAGTTGCCGTGGCGGCTGGCGCCTATTGGCTAACATCGTCGCCATCGAATGCTCCGGTTAATCCGCTGATCGGCAGCGCCGAGGCGCAGGAAGCCGATATTGACACCTCGACCGTGGTCGAAATGGTGCAGGGTGCCGAAGACGCGCCCGTTGAAATTATCGAATACGCCTCATACACCTGCCCGCACTGCGCGCGGTTCCACGAGGGGCCGTACAAACAGCTCAAGAAAGACTTCATCGACACCGGCAAGGTTAAATTCATCTACCGCGAGGTTTATTTTGACCGCTACGGCCTGTGGGCCTCGATGGTGGCGCGCTGCGCCGGGCCGGAAAAATTCTTTGGCATCACCGATCTGATCTTTGCGGGCCAGTCGGAATGGACCAAAGCCGGCGGACCGCCCGAGATTGTCGGAGAGCTGAGCAAGATCGGCCGCCTGGCCGGGATCGACAGCGAACAGCTTGATGCCTGCCTTCAGGACGGAACCCAGGCCCAGACACTCGTCGCCTGGTATCAGGAAAACGCCGAAAAGGACGGGATCAACGCGACGCCGACCTTCATCGTGAACGGCAAAAAGGTGGAAAACCAGTCCTATGACGACTTCAAGAAACTGATCGAAGACGAGCTGGGCAGCTGATGACTGCCCCGCTTGCCGGTCTGAAAGTTGTCGAACTGGCACGCATTCTGGCTGGCCCATGGGCCGGCCAGACATTTGCGGATCTGGGGGCAGAGGTCATCAAGGTGGAATCGCCTGCGGGCGATGACACGCGTGCCTGGGGACCGCCGTTTGTTACCCGAGACGACGATGTCTCTGCTGCTTACTACCACTCCGCAAACCGGGGCAAAGCCTCGGTCACAGCGGATTTTTCTACGCCCGAGGGTCAGGAAAAAGTCCGCGAACTTGTCGCGGATGCAGACGTTCTGATCGAGAATTTCAAGGTTGGCGGGCTGAAGAAATACGGGCTGGACTATGACAGCCTGAAAGAACTGAATCCCCAGTTGGTCTACTGCTCGATCACCGGATTTGGCCAAACGGGGCCCTACGCGCATCGCGCGGGCTATGATTTCATCATTCAGGGCATGTCCGGGCTGATGTCGGTCACTGGTGAGCCCGAGGGCCAGCCGCAAAAGGCGGGTGTTGCGGTTACGGATGTCTTCACGGGCATCTACGCTGTTGCAGGCGTTTTGGCCGCCTTGTATCAGCGGGAACAGACTGGGCGCGGACAGCATGTGGACATGGCCTTGCTGGATGTTGCCGTAGCTGTGACAGCCAATCAGGCGCTGAACTATCTGACAACCGGCAATGCGCCCGAGCGGATGGGAAATGCCCATGTCAATCTGGCACCCTATCAGGTTTTTGACTGCGCTGACGGGCACATCATCATCGCCACGGGCAATGATCGCCAATACCAGCGGCTGTGCCGTGTGCTTGGTCTGGATGATATGGCCGAAGCGCCCGAGTTTTTGCACAACAAGGACCGGCTGGCCAATCGCCGGGTGATGATCGCCCGTCTGAACGGGGCGACTGCGCAACGGGGCAAAGCCGAGCTGCTGACAGCTTGCGAGGCGCAGGGCATTCCCGCCGGGCCGATCAATACACTGGATGAGGTGATGGCAGACCCGCAGGTAATCGCACGCGGTATGCAGATCGAACTGGAGGGGGTGCCCGGTGTGCGCTCACCTTTCGTCTTTTCTGATGCCGATCTTTCCCTGACGCGGCCCGCGCCCAAACTGGGCGAGGACGACTGATCAGGGAGAGGGGGCAACAGCCATCAGCATCTCTTTCACGCGTTGGCCTTCGGGCACCTGCAATCGTACCGGCAACGTGATGACCTTGCTGCGAAACGCAGCAGGCAGCCGCACCGCATCCTTTTCGGTTGTGACCATCTGCGCGCCCAGCAGCCGCGCCTCATTTTCCAGTCGCGTCATCAGGGCTGGGGTCAGGGGCTGGTGGTCGTCCAGCGCCTCAGCCCGCAAAAGATGTGCACCCTGCGCCCGCAACGTCTGAAAGAACTTTTCCGGGTATCCGATACCGGCAAAGGCCAGAACCGGGTTACCGGTCCAGTCCATGCCGGTTTGCAACGGCTGCACTTCTCCGGTGGCGTGAGGAACGGTGATTTTTGCGCCCCACTGATCGGAAAACTGCGCCTGCGCCTCTGGCTTTCCAAGCGACAGAACCAGATCGGCCCGTTTCAGGCCGATCTCCACAGGCTCACGCAGCGGTCCGGCTGGCAGGCACAGCCCGTTGCCAAATCCCCGTTTCGCATCGACCACAATGATCGAGAAATCCTTGGCCACCGAAGGATTTTGAAACCCGTCGTCCAGAACGATAACCGTTGCACCTGCCGCCGCAGCGGCTTGTGCACCCGCCGCGCGATCCTTGGCGACCCATACTTCGGCAAAGGCCGCCAGCAACAACGGCTCGTCCCCGACCTGTTCCGCGGTGTGTTTGCCGGGATCGACCTGTACGGGCCCTTCCAGCGATCCGCCATGCCCGCGGGTTACTATGTGCGGGGTGTGCCACGCATCCCGAAGCTGTTCGAGAACCCAGATGGCGGTGGGGGTTTTCCCGGTTCCACCCGCATTCAGATTGCCGATGCAGATCACGGGAACGCCCGGGTTTGTCCCTGTTTCGGACGCAACACGGCGCGCCGTGGCCATGGCATAGATACTGCCCAGCGGCGCCAGCAGCCTTGCGCGCAAGTCACGCCGGTCAGGCGGGGTATTCCAGAACTCAGGCGCCCGCACCCTTCACCCTCCTCTGATCCAGAACCTCCTGCACCAGTTCGATTAGGTCGTCCGTCAGGGACGCCCCTTCGGTAACAATCTGCCATCCCGCGAGGGCCATCCCCGCAGCCCGGTCTGGTGCCAGCAATTCGACGATACTGTCGCCCAGTTCTTCCGCTGATTTCACATTGATGGCGGCACCGGCTTCTTTCAGGCGCTTATAAAGTTCTGCATGTCTTTGAACAAAGGGGCCATGAATGACAGCTGACCCCAATGAAGTGGCGACCAGCGGATCGCGACCGCCTGCTCCGCCTTCCAGTGAACTGCCCATGAACGTAACCGGCGACACACGATACCACAGGCCTAGGTCTTCGGGATCAGCCGACAGGATGACCTGAGTCGTGTCCTCGATCGGGTCTCCATCGTCCCAATTGGCACACCGCAGATCCATCGATTCCAGCCTTTTTTGCAGCGGTTCGGCCTCGGCCTGATCTGCGACGTGCAGAATAAGCGCCAGACGCGGCAACATGCGCAAGGCCTGTCTGTGCGCCGACAGAACCGAGATGAACTCTTTTGCCTGTACCCATGCCGCCAGCCAGACCGGCCGCCCCGCAAGTGTATGATTGGTTTCGATCAACTCATCTTCGGGCCACGGGCGCGGATTGGGGCTGAAACCCAAAGCAGGGCTAACTGTAACCTTCCAGGAGGGAATGCCCAACCGCCTGATCTGGCGCGCATTTTCCTCGTTTGTGGTAAGAATTGTTTGAAAGCAGTCCAAGGTATACCGGCTAATATCCGGCAGCCATCTGCCCCCTCGCTGAATGTTTACGTCTGCGGTTGCCTCCAGCAACACCAGAGGGATTCCGTGCTCTTCCGCCCGGGTGATAAGGTTGGGCATCAGGCCGCCACCCACCCAAAGCCCGATGTCGGGTCGCCAGTGTTCCAGAAACCCGCGCGCCGCGCCGGATTGGTCATGCGGCAGGTTCACCACGGGTTCCACGCACCCGTCCCAAGCCGCCAGAGTCGCATCCGTTGGTGCGGTCAGCAAAACCGAAAGCCCCGCGCGTGTCGGCAGCAATCTGCGGCAAAAATCGTCCACCGCCCGCAGCCGGGCGCGCTCGCCGACATGAACCCATAACAACTCGCCATCGGGGCGGGGGCGGGCTGCGTCGCGGTTTCCGTTCTGACCGCCCCACGACAACACGCGATAGGCGGCAAGGCTGAGAGAGCGGGGTTTGCTCATGCTTCGATCCCCGTTCCTTTCGGATCGAGTTGCGCGCACAAAAGCTGATGTACCTGTGTGCCGGCTGCAACCACGCCGTTCAGACGCGGATGTGCGTTGTTGAATCGCAGGGGCTGACCTTGCCGGTCCGTACAGGTCCCTTGCGCTTCGCGCAGGATCAGATCTCCGGCGGCTATGTCCCACTCCCAGCTTGGCCGCAATGTCAGCATACCATCGAACCGGCCCTGACCCACAAGAGCCATTCGATAAGCCAGCGATGGTCGGTACGCGCGTTTGAACTCGGGTGGCTGACCTGCATGCCAATGGCGCGGTTCCAGATTTGGGCGCGCGGCCAGAATTTCGGCCTCGGTCAATACCGAAGCGCGTGAGGTGTGGATGGGCTCACCGTTCAATGTTGCCCCTGCGCCCTGTGCGGCGGCGTACAACAGATCACGCCTTGGCAGATAGACGACCGCAGCGGTGATCACCCCGTTTTCCGCGATCGCCAGAGAATGCGCCCAAGTGCGCGACCCTTCGGCAAAACTGCGTGTGCCGTCAATAGGGTCGATGATGAACACACGGTCGCGTTCCAGCCGGTCCGCGGAATCCTCGGTTTCCTCGCTCAGCCAGCCATAGCCTGGCCGGGCTGCAGGCAGCCGCTGTTCCAGCATGGCGTTGACCGCCAGATCCGCTTCGGTCACCGGCCCTGCGCCTTCAGGCTTGTCCCAGCGCTGGGCCGTGTGACCGGAATAGCGCGTGGCGATCTTTCCGGCCTCAAGTGCGGCGTCAATCAGCAATGACAGGTCAGTTGCCGGCAAGTGTTATCCCTTCGATCAAAAGCGATGGAACCACGCGCGACAGGTAGGTTCGCGCGTCATTTGCCGGAATGATCCGCATCAGCATGTCGCGCAGATTACCCGCAATGGTGCATTCGTTGACAGGAAATGCGATTTCACCGTTTTCCACCCAGAAACCGGATGCGCCGCGCGAGTAATCGCCTGTATTCGGGTTGATCGTCGATCCGATCATCGAGGTGACCAACAGACCGGTTCCCATATCCTGCAGTAGCTCTTCGCGGCTTTTGTCGCCTTGCGTCAGGCTCAGGTTCCAGTTGCTGGGCGAAGGTGGGCCGGACACACCCCGTGCCGCGTTGCCTGTCGATGTCATCTCCAGCTTCCGCGCGCTGGACAAATCCAGTGTCCAGCCGCTCAGGACACCGTTCTCGACAATCGACCGTCGACGCGTGGGCAAACCCTCGGCGTCAAACGGGCGCGATCCCGAAATGCGCGGCCTGTGCGGTTCTTCAATGAGTGAAATGTGCTCGGGCAGGACCTGATCACCCAGACTGTCCTTCAGCCACGACGCGCCGCGCGCGATGGCGGACCCGTTGCTGGCCGCCAGAAGATGTCCGATCAGCGAGGATGAAATGCGCTCGTCGAACAGCACCGGATAGGTTCCGGTCGATGGCTGACGCGCACCAACCGATAGCACCGCGCGTTCGCCTGCTGTGCGCCCGATCTCAGCCGGGTCTCGCAGATCGGCCTGAAACGTGCGGCTGTCGCCGTCATAGTCACGCTCCATCCCTGTGCCTTCGCCAGATATGGCGACACAGGAAACAGACCGGCTGGACCGGGCATACCCGCCCGAGAAACCATTGGTGGCAGCAAGATGGATGTTGTGGATGCCATAGCTCGCCGCGGCGTCGGAAACCTGCGACACTCCTTTTACCGCCATCGCGGCAGCTTCGGCGGCCAGCGCGTCCTGCATCAGTGTATCCGCGGATGGCTCTGGTGTCGGATCGAACAGCTCCAGCGCTTCCATGTCCCAATTCAGTGCCAACTGGTCCGGCGCGGCGAGGCCGGCAAACGGATCTTCCGGTGCTTCGTGGGCCATGGCCACCGCACGCTCGGCCATCGCTGCCAGCGTTTCCGGTCGGCTGTCTGAGCTTGAGACGATGGCCTGCCGTTTGCCGATCAGAACCCGTAAGCCCAGATCCGTTCCCTCGGACCGTTCGGCATGTTCCAATGCGCCATTGCGTACTTCAACCGAAACCGAGGATCCGTCGATTACGATGGCATCCGCTGCCTCTGCCCCGGCCTTGCGGGCGGCATCCAGCAAATTATGGCTGAGTTCTTCGGGTGTTCGCGTCATAAGGCCTCCGTTCGATAGCAATGGACCTAGCCTTGCTCTGCCCGTCCCGCAAGACCCGAACCGATAACAAAAAAGGGCCGCGCGACGGGCGGCCCTTCGTAAAAGATTGACGGCGGACTACTTGATCCGCTGACCGTTGGCCAGAATCTGGCCATCTTCCTTGACTTCGATTGTCGACTTCAACGAGTCCGGCGCGTCGCCGGGTACGGCCAGCATACCCATCATCATCCGTGCGCCCATGGCGTCACTGTCCGACATCAGGCCCATGCCGATCAACTTGTCGATCAGGGCGTTTGCGCCGGTCAGATGCAGGTTCGCCACACCGGATGGCGCGGGCATTCCGTCAAACTCGCTTACGTTCGAATTGTCGAACTTGAACTCGCCGTCGCCGGTTAGCTTTGCGCCAACCATCGACACCAGTAATTCGTTGATCTTCAGCGAATGCAGCTCACCCGGCGGTGTTTGAGTGGCCTCCAGCGTCTCGGCCACGGCTGGATCAAGGAAGTTTACCTTCACCTTCGCTGTACCCGTTGTGTCCAGCGCGATGGTGGCCGGGTCGCGCGGCAACGCACCTGCCGGGTCAAACATGCCCCACAGAATATCCGACATCGTGAAATCGGTCAGGTTCATCGCAAAGCCGAATGGCTGTTCGGCATCGGATGCTTGAACCGGAAGATCGAATTTGAACCCGGCCTTGGCCATGGCCATTTCGATAGGGAAGGGCAGTTCCGCCGTTGTAACCCCCAGATTTACGCCATTTTGAACAACATCATAGCCGATGTGATCCTGATCCATGCTAACCGCAAAGCGACCGCCTTCGGATGAGCTGTTCATGGTGAAATCTTCGCCTTCACCCGTACCGGCGATTTCAGTTGCACCCGATCCGTATGAGAACGCGCCGGTAAAGCCGAACCCGGCATCGATCATGCTTTGATAGTCGCTGGCGCTGAAATCAGTCGGGATGGTACCGGTACCCTCGAAGGCAAGGGCATCCAGTTTCCCTTTGATCTTGCCGGAATCGCCACTTTCGGGATCATCGAAGGCAAGGTCATAGGTCAGGCTTCCGGCGGTGAAGCTTTGATCAATGTCACGGCCTTCGCCGATTTTCATAACTGAGGTTCCGTTGACATCAGCCATGTCCATGTTCACCTTCAGCGCATCGGCAGGCACGGTTTCACCATCGGCTTCGATCGAGGTCAGCGCAATGCCAAGACTGTTCGCGGAATAGGTATAGGTCATGTTGTCGGGTGAACCCGAAACGACCATGTTCAGAGCGTCATGGCTGTAGGTCAGAACTGCGTTGAACTCCTCACCTTCGCCTTCGCCGGAAATGACCATCGGGAAAGAGGTCGGAAAGCCGATGGTAACGGTTCCGTCACCGTTTTCCGTCAACGTCATTTCCGGGATGGTCATTTTGAATCGGTCATCAGTCTCGGGAATGGCCATTGCCATGGCCATGTTGGCAATCGTCGTGACATCACCCGAGCTGCTTTTGTCGCCCGTCACCTCATAGCCCATCCCGCCCAGATAGGCCTGCCAGTCCGCCCACACATCTTCGGCGGTCAGATCGGCCCAGGCACCCTGGGTGGCAACGGCATAAGCAATAACAGCACCAGCGCTGCGGCGAAGGAACAAAGACATAAGGAACCCTTCCTGATCAATTTTGCGCGCATCGTCGTGCCTGTGGCGACGGGCGTCAAGGGGCAAGGGCTGGACCCTTTCCCCCATTGCACAGTACGACTCGGGGTAAATGCAGTTTCGAAAGGGTGAGAATATGGAGATGCGGGGAAAAACCGTACTGATAACGGGTGCAAGCCGGGGTATCGGCGCCGAGGCCGGGCGCGTTTTTGCCGCAGCCGGGGCCAATGTGGCACTGCTCGCACGCAGCAAAGATCAGATCGAGGCTTTGGCCGCCGCACTGGGCGATAACGCAATCGCCCTTGGCTGCGACGTCAGCGATTTCGCTCAGGTCGAGCAGGCCGTCGCGGATTGTGTGGCGCGGTTTGGCGGGCTGGATGTACTGATCGGAAATGCTGGTGTGATCGAGCCGATCTTTCATTTGTCCAATGCGGATCCGGCAGGGTGGGGGCAGGCCATCGACATCAACCTCAAAGGCGTCTTCTATGGAATGCGCGCGGCTCTGCCGATCATGAGGGCCGCAGGCGGCGGCAGTATCCTGACCATCTCGTCAGGGGCCGCGTCGAACCCGATCGAGGCCTGGAGCCACTATTGCGCGTCCAAAGCCGGTGCAAAGATGCTGACTGAATGCCTGCATCTGGAAGAGGCCCATAACGGCATCCGGGCCATGGGGCTGTCACCGGGAACAGTCGCCACCGATATGCAGCGGGCAATAAAAACCAGTGGTATCAACCCGGTCAGCCAGCTGGACTGGGACGATCATATCCCAGCAGATTGGCCTGCGCGGGCACTGTTGTGGATGTGTTCCGAAGACGCGGACGAGTTTCTGGGGGCCGAGATTTCGTTGCGCAGCGAAGACATCCGTAAGCGGGCCGGTCTGATATGATCGAACTGACCAAAGAGGACGGATTGTGGATCGTCACCATCAATCGTCCGGACAAGGCCAATTCCCTGACCGGCGCAATGCTGGAGGAACTGGCCGGAATTGCCGAAGCTGCGACCGAAGCCCGGGCTTTGATCCTGACCGGAACCGGCAAGGTCTTCAGCGCCGGGGCCGATCTGGACGAGGCGCGGGCTGGTCTTGCCACCTCGGACGTGTGGGAACGCCTGTCCGGCGCAATCGCCGCGTTGCCCTGTCTGACCGTTGCGGCACTGAATGGCACGCTTGCAGGCGGCGCAAATGGTATGGCTCTGGCCTGCGACTTGCGCATCGCGGTGCCCGCGGCCAAATTTTTCTATCCGGTTATGAAGCTTGGCTTTCTGCCGCAACCTTCCGACACGAAACGCATGGCTGCGCTAATCGGCCCGGCAAGAACCAAACTGATCCTCATGGCGGGGCAAAAAATCACGGCCGATGAGGCGTTTGCCTTTGGTCTTGTGGACAGGGTGGTCGAATCGGACGCACTGATGTCGACCGCACAGGACCTCGTGGCCGACAGTGTTGCCGCCCGCCCGGACATCGCCGCCGGAATCGCCGGGATGTGCAGATGAGGCTGTCCGCGCTTCACCTTCGTGTGGCCGATCCGCAAAGACTGGCCATGTTCTATTGCGATGCGCTGGGCATGTCGGCCCGGCCCGAGGGGCAAAACTGGCGTGTTGGATATGCGGGTCAGGATGCCGATCTGATGTTGACGCCCGGTGGTGGCGCATATGCACATGATCAGGGACAAAGATACTGGAAGATCGGCGTCACTCTGCCGGATGTGGATCTTGCAGCTGCACATTTGCGTGCATTGGGTGTCCCGGTCAGTTCCCCGCGCCAGTTCCTCGACATCGGCTATATGTGCCACCTGAGCGATCCCGAAGGTTTTGTCATCGAACTGCTTCAGCATGATTTCGAAGGAAATCGTCCGGATGGTGCGGCTGATCCCGAGGCTCCGTTTTCTGATGCCCGTATCGGTCAGATCACACTGCGCACGGGCGATATCACAGCCGAGGACACAGCATGTACGGCGCTGGGTATGCGATTACTGTCTGTTCAGGATGTCGAGCCCTACGGGTTTGACCTGCATTTCTATGCCTTTACCGATGACCCCCTGCCCAATCCGGACGTGTGGGCCGTTGAAAACCGTGAATGGTTGTGGAAGCGCCCTTATACGACATTGGAATTTCAGCACATTCCGGGTGCGCGCTTCGCCCCGGTACCGGATTATCTGGGCCTTGAAATGGAAGGGCTGGAAAGGGCTGCCAAAGACGCGCATGGTGGCCCGCTGCTGCCGGGCTGATCACCGCTTGCGTCGTCGTCCTGGTACTTTTGAGCGAAATCCGGGCGGTCGCTTTCGAACCCACAACAGGAATTTTTCCAACCTTGGATGACCTCGCAACGCTTCGACTGTGTGGTATTCCCGTGCCATTTCCGCCTCGGTCAGCGTCGCATGTACCTCTTTGTGGCAAATCTGATGCAGCAGAACTGTCGGCCCGCCCTTGCCACCTTTGAGTTTTGGGATCAGATGGTGCAGGCTGCCGCTCCCCTCGGGGATCGGTCGGTCGCAAAGCGGGCAGACGGGATCGCTGTTCGTCATGGCAAACAGGGTCGCGCCAAAGGGTGCATGAGGCAAGGGGAAGATGATGGCGCAGGCAGTCGTGATCGGAGCGGGGCCGGCAGGACTTATGGCGGCGCAGGAACTTGCCCGTGCGGGTCACGCGGTGCTGGTCGCCGAGGCCAAGCCATCAGTCGCGCGCAAATTCCTCATGGCGGGTAAATCCGGTCTGAACCTGACCAAGGACGAACCGTTCAGAGAGTTCATAAGTGCCTATGACGAGGCCGCCGACTGGCTGAGCCCGATGATCGCCGAGTTTGACGCGCAGGCTGTGCAGGGCTGGGCGCGCGGTCTGGGGCAGGAGCTGTTCACCGGCTCGACAGGTCGGGTCTTTCCCACGGTCATGAAAGCCTCACCGCTTTTGCGGGAATGGTTGGCGCGGCTGGGGCAGGCCGGGGTTGTCATCCAGACGCGGTGGCGCTGGACCGGATGGCAGGATGATGCGCTGACGTTTGACACACCCGATGGTCAGGAATTGCTGAACCCAGATGCCGTTGTTCTGGCACTGGGTGGTGCCAGCTGGGCGCGGTTGGGTTCAGATGGCGCATGGGCGCCCTTGCTGGTGGAAAAGGGCGTATCCCTTGCCGATTTCGCCCCGGCAAATGCTGGCCTTCTGGTAGATTGGTCCGAACATATGCGACCGCTCTTTGGTGAACCGATCAAGGGTGTGGCCCTGCATGCCGGAACGAAACGCACCCGCGGAGAGGCCGTCATCTCGGCCCGTGGATTGGAAGGCGGGGGCATTTACAGCATCTGCAAGGCGGTTCGGGAAGGGGCCGCTTTAACGATCGACCTGATGCCGGATCTGCCCAGCGAGGACCTGCTCGGCAGACTGAGTAAACCGCGCGGCAAAACCAGCCTGTCCAATCACCTTCGCAAGGTGCTGAGCCTGGGGCCGGTCAGAACAGCATTGTTGATGGAGTTCGGGCGCCCCCTGCCAAACGAACCCGGCGCCTTGTCCAACCTGATCAAATCTCTGCCGGTCAATCACGCAGGTCTGCGCCCGATGGATGAGGCGATCTCGACAGCCGGTGGTGTTCGCCAATCCGCCGTGGATGAAGGTTTGATGCTGAACGCACTGCCGGGGGTGTTCTGCGCTGGTGAAATGCTGGACTGGGAGGCCCCGACAGGTGGCTATTTGCTGACAGCCTGCCTTGCCACCGGCAGATGGGCAGGCCGGTCCGCCGCCGAATGGTTGCGGCAGACCGGTAAGGGCTAGGCAGCCTGCGCCAATGCACCCATACGCAGAAAGGCGGGGCGATTGCGTAGCTCCTTGCCGTAAGCCTTGAGATTATCCGAATTCATCGGGAACCCGGCACTTTTTGCCCAGCTCATGCAGTGGATGCACAGAATGTCTGCAATGGTCATCTTGTCGCCCTGCAGAAAGGGGCCTTTGAAACGTTCGCCCATCCGCTGGAAATTACGATCAAACTCCCACTTTGCGGCATCGGCGATCTGCGGTACGCGCTTGTCTTCGGGCAGCGCAAAGCCGTGGCGTGCAGCGACCCAAAGCACCGCGTCGAATTCATCCAGCAAGGTATTGAACAACGAATCCTGCGCTGCACGCTCCTTTGTTCCGGCGGGGTAGGTGAAATCGCCATGTTTGTCCGCCAGATAGGTCATGATCGCCGAACTGTCGGTTATGACGGTTTCCCCGTCCACAAGCACCGGGATTTTGCCGGACGGGTTCAGCGCCAGCACCTGCGGATCATGCGGCCCGACATTTATGAACTCGTACTCCTGCCCCAACTCTTCCAGCAGCCACAAAACGCGCGAGGCGCGGCTTTGAATGCGTCCATAGACCTTGTACATGATGCGCTCCAATTTCTCCGATACGCTGCCAATGTGAAGCCCCGCGCGAACGGGTCAAGCAAAACGCGTGTCAGATCACTTCACCGTGACCGTGCCAGCATGGCCAGACGAATCATCGCACGTTCGACCAGTGCCATGGCGGGCGCGGTTTGCCCCGCGGACCTCAGCGACAGGTCGGTATCGGTCAGAACAGTTAGGGCGGTTTCCAGCCTGTGTGCACCCCAGCCCTGCGCCTGTCGCAGGATGCGATCGCGCCGCTTGCCATAAACAGGGGGGCGCAGCTTGCCGATTCCCTGCGCCGCTCCGCCCGGATCCGAGGCACAGGCGTAAAGCGTGCGAAAATGGCGGGTCGCGCCAATGCACAGGCTGACGGCGTTTGTGCCCTGTGCCTGCAGCCGCCGGATCAGCGGGCCGATTTCCCCGGCCTGACCTTCGGCCACGACATTCAGAACGTCGTCCAGCGCCGCTTCGTTGGAGCGTGGCGCGCAGGCGTCGATATCGTCGATCGTCAGCTCGGATGTATCGCCGCGCTTGTACAGTGCCAGCTTTTCAACCGTTTGCGCAAAATCACCCGGGCTCAATTCCCCGGCCAGATCGGTCAATGCCGACATAGCATCGCGCGGGATGCTCTGTAATCCGGCCGCTGACAATGTCCGCTCGATTTCGGCGCGCGAGGGCGGGTCGTCGTAAATCCCGACGGCATAAGCGATTGGATGTGCCTCAAACGCCTTGCGAATCTTGGACGTCGGTTTCAGTTGCCCGGCTGTAACGATGATCTGGGCATCTCCCGGCGCCCATTCCTCCAGCGCGTTCAGGATCGCCTGAGCCGCGGCTTCACCGGCATCTTCGACAAAGGCTGCTCGCGGACCGGGAAAAAACCCAACAGCCTTGATGGCGTCCAGCAACCGGGCCGGATCACCGCGCAGGTCAGCACCGGGCATGCGGGTCAGCCGCATTTCTTCTTCGGCATTGGCACCAAGAAGGGCTGGGATGACCTGCTGCCGCTTCAACGCAACACGCATTGCGTCCGCGCCATAAATCAATAGCCCAGCCTTGTCCGCGTCCGGCTTTGCGAAATAGCCTTCGGCGTCGCGTGGGCTCAGCTTCATTCGGGCTGGCCCACCGTGGAATAAAGACGCGTTATGATGTGATCTGCCAGAATCTCCATCAGACGTCCGCGCGCATCCCGCTCGTCAGCCAATGTGTCCACGGTCGATCCTGACGCGGAATAGCCAACGAAATCCGTCACCAACCCCTTAGCCACGACGTCACCTGACGCTGCATTCTTCAAAGTGAAGTTTGCGTTTCCGGTGATTGAGTACCGGTTTGTTTCGTTCGACGTGGTGATCGCGGCGGCCCGGGTTACGGTCGCAACCCGCACATTCAGATCGTAATCCCCGCCGGAACCTGCGCTGCGTCCCAATCGCTGTTCCAGATTCTGGACCAGAAGATAGCTTTCCACATCTTTCGGCGCGGACACCGCGACGTTGCCATACAGGGCTGATCCTGCGCCACCCGGCGCATAGACCGGCTGAAACCCACAGGCGGCCAGCGCCAGCGGGAGCATCAGCAAGGTTCTGCGATCAAACGACGACATTCACGATCCGGCCCGGTACTACGATTACTTTCTTCGGTGCGGCGCCATCCAGCGCACGCTGCACAGCTTCGGTGCTGAGCGCGATTTTTTCAACCTCTGCCTTTGCCAGATCCTTCGCAACGCTGATTTCCGCGCGGCGCTTGCCGTTAATCTGGATTGGCAGAGTTACGGTGTCATCGACCAGCATGGCCTCATCCGCCACGGGCCAGGGCGCGACGGCAATAAGTCCTTCGCCACCCTGATGTGCCCAGATATCCTCGGCCAGATGGGGTGTCATCGGTGACATCAGCTGAGCCAGAGTCTTAATCGCCTGTTTTTGCGACGCAGCGCCCGCTTTCGATTTTGCCAGCGTGTTCGTAAATGCATAAAGCTTGGCGATGGCTGCGTTGAAGCCAAAGCTGTCGACCCCAAGTGTCACATCCCGGATGGTCTTGTGCATCTCGCGCAGCAGATCCTCATCCCCTTCGCCTTTCGCATCGGTGTCCATTGCGCCAATCTTGTCGCAGAGGTTCCAAACCCGGTTCAGGTGTTTGTATGCCGCTTCGGCTCCGGCGGCCGTCCATTCCACGTCGCGTTCGGGGGGCGAATCGGACAGCACGAACCACCGTGCGGTGTCGGCACCAAAGGCCGAGATGATCGAGACGGGATCGACCACGTTCTTCTTGGACTTTGACATTTTGGCCGACGGAATGATCTCGACCGCTTCGCCAGTGGCCTTGAGTTTACCATCTTCGACGTCTTCGGGCAGGTGATAGACCGGGCGCCCCTTTTCATCGCGCGTCTGATAAATCTCGTGGGTCACCATGCCCTGCGTGAACAGCGCATCGAAGGGCTCGATGGCCTTTTTCGGCAGGTGGCCGGTGATGTTCATCGCCCGTGCGAAGAAGCGAGAATAAAGCAGATGCAGGATCGCATGCTCGATACCGCCGATATACTGGTCGACATTCATCCAGTATTCAGCTTCGGCCGGATCGGTCGGTGTTGCGGCATGCGGAGCGGTGAAGCGGGCGAAGTACCAAGACGAATCGACGAACGTGTCCATCGTATCGGTCTCGCGTCTGGCCGGTGCGCCGCAGGAGGGGCAGGCACAATCGCGCCAGGTCGGATGACGGTCCAGCGGATTGCCCGGTTTGTCGAATGTGACGTCATCAGGCAGGCGAACCGGCAGATTTTCCTTTTTCTCTGGCACCACACCGCAGCTTTCGCAATGCACCACGGGAATCGGGCAGCCCCAATAGCGCTGGCGAGATAAGCCCCAGTCGCGCAGACGATATTTGGTGACGCCTTCACCCCAGCCCGCCTTTTCGGCGAATTCCACGGTTGCGTTGATGGCTTCGTCACCCGTGGTCTCGGTAAGGCCCGCAAAATGGTTTACCCAGCGCACCTTTTGTTCCTTGGGCGGTACAAAGGCGATCTTGTCCACTGGCGTTTCGTCATCCAATGCAAAGAAGGTGTCGACTACCGGCAGGCCATACTTGCGGCAGAAATCCAGGTCGCGCTGGTCATGTGCCGGGCAGGCGAAGATCGCGCCTGTTCCGTAATCCATCAGGATGAAGTTCGCGATCCAGACCGGCAGTTCCCAACTGGGGTCCAGCGGGTGTTTGACCCTGATACCAGTGTCATAGCCCAGCTTTTCGGCGGTCTCGATAGCCTCTTCAGTGGTGCCGCCCTTGCGGCATTCCGCGACGAAACTGGCAACTTCGGGGTTTTCGGCTTCAAGCTGCTTTGCAATCGGATGATCTGGCGAGATACCAACAAATGACGCACCCAACAACGTATCGGGGCGTGTCGTATAAACGGTGATCGGCTCACCGCCATCGGTGCGTTCGAACGAGAATTGCAGTCCGCGTGACTTGCCGATCCAGTTCTCCTGCATCAGCCGCACCTTGGCGGGCCAATTCTCAAGCGTGTCCAATGCCGAAAGCAACTCTTCCGACATCGAGGAAATATTAAAGAACCACTGTGTCAGTTCCCGACGCTCCACCAGCGCGCCTGACCGCCAGCCGCGGCCGTTTTCAACCTGTTCGTTGGCCAGAACGGTCATGTCGACCGGGTCCCAGTTCACGACGGCGTTCTTGCGGTAAACCAGCCCGGCATCAAGCATATCCAGGAACAATGCCTGCTGCTGACCGTAATATTCCGGATCACAGGTGGCGAATTCGCGGGACCAGTCGATCGATAAGCCCAGCGGCTTCATCTGCCCGCGCATGTCGGCGATATTACCGTATGTCCACTCTTTTGGATGGCCACCGATCGCCATAGCTGCGTTTTCCGCGGGCATCCCGAACGCATCCCATCCCATCGGGTGCAGCACGTTGTGGCCCGTGGCCAGCTTGTACCGTGCGATCACGTCACCCATCGTATAGTTGCGCACATGTCCCATATGGATGCGCCCGGAAGGATACGGGAACATCTCGAGCACATAGTATTTCGGCTTGTCCGCTTGCCGTGTGGCGGTGAAGATTCCGGCCTTGTCCCAGGCCTCCTGCCATTTTGCTTCGATTTCGTTGGCGGAATAGCGAGACATCTTACGGTCCTTCGTGAATGAAAACGCCGGGCGGTGGCCCGGCGTGGTGATAATTCGAATTGGCGCGGGTTGCTAGAGTTTGTCGTCCTGAACGCGTAGCTGGCGTGCGCGGGACAGAATCGCATCCTCGACCGCGCGGGCAGTTGCTGCACTTACGGGCGCACCACCGCTGGTTTGCAGCGAAACGTTCAATGACCGCGCCTCTAGGGCGGGGTCCCTTATATGAACTGTGGCTCGATAAGACCGTCCGCCACCCGGCGGTCTGCCGTAACCTGTTACGATCACACCGGTAAACGGATCGACCTCTTGTACGGGCAAAAAGCTGAGAACATCCAGCGAGGCCGCCCAAAGGTAACGGTTCACATTGCCGGTCTGTTCGGACCTGTCCGGGCCGAACACATCCCAAATCGATGACTTCTCATAGTCTTGCGCGGCAGATTCGCGGTTGTTTGAGACAATACCGTCATTAGTTGGCGGAGCGTCCGCAACACTGATTCCGGCGCCGCGATTGCCGCAGGCGGTAAGGCCAAGTCCCATGGTCAGGAACAATGTGACGATTAGGGTCTTTTGAATGTTCATTCGTGGCTCCCGCCGTGCTGTGCGTGCAGAAGTCCTACAAAAGCGTGCTGATATGGGCAAGTCCGTATCCTGCAAAGGATGTTTCAAAAGACCGGGATCATTGATCGGCGGTGACTTGCCAGTGTGGCAAAGCTGCACCATCCCGCACGACTTTGCGCCACAGCTGCGTCTGACGCTTGCCAAATCAGGGGTGAAAAAGCGAAACCCCTGTCCATACCCACGCCGGATGATCCGGTTTGGGCATGTGAATAGAAACCGAGGGAAGCAAAATGAAAAAAGTTCTCTTCGCAACGACTGCGCTGATCGCGACCGCAAGCGTCGCAGCCGCAGACGTTCGCCTCAGCGGTTACGGCCGCTTCGGTCTGGATTACAACGACGGCAACTCCAGCGACGTTACTGATCCGAACTTCAACGGCGTCAGCGAGACCAACATCACCAGCCGTCTGCGTCTGCAGTTCGACATGTCGGCAGAAACCGACTCGGGTGTTGCGTTTGACGCTCGTTTCCGTGCACAGGCTGAAAGCCGTGACAACCGTCCGGGTGGCGCAACCTTCAACGGTGCACGCTTTGGCGTTGTATACGAAGGCTTCCGCCTGAACGTCGGCAACATCATCGGTGCTGTTGAAAACATGCCCGGTCTGTACCTCGAAACCCGCACCGCCGGTATCGGCATCGACGGCGCTGGCTTCGTATCGGTTGTTGCTAACGTCAGCGACGAATCGTTCAACTGGGACGCATACTCGTCGGCAGGCGTTGGCGCCAACGGCGTTGAAGCACTGTACTCGGCAGGCGGCTTTGTTGGTCACATTTCGTACTCGACCGACAACGACATCCTGACCCCCGGTGGCACCGTCATCCCTGGCGAAGACCGCGCAGCCATCATGCTGACCTACTCCTGGGAAGGCTTCACCTTCTCGGGTGCTTACCAGGACAGCGGCAACCTTTGGGAAGACAAAGGCGTACTGGCAGTTGCTTATGACTCGGGCAGCTGGGGTGCACGCGTTGCTTATGCCGACAACGACGGCATCGGCAAATGGGGCCTGTACGGCAACGTTGACATCGGCGCAGCTTCGAACCTGCTGCTGTTCGTCACCGACGAAGACGCAGTTTCGGCAACCGACGTTGCAGCTGGTCGTACCGACAACACCGACGCAACCGGCATCGGCACCGAAGGCACCTCGTACGGTATCCACTACTCGTACGACCTGGGTGGCGGCGCATCGTTCGAAACCGGCTACCGCCGCGCGTCGAACGACAACGACACCTTCCAGGCTGGTGTGTACTTCAGCTTCTAAGCTGTACACCGCTTGACGGTATCAAATTGGGGCAGGTCTTCGGACCTGCCCTTTTCTTTTTCGTCCGGTTGGTGTTTTCCTGCGCTGACAATGCAAGCCGAGGAACCAGATGCCGCTGCAAGACATCACCGCCCGCATAGCCACCGCTGAAAAAGCGGCTAACCGCCCCACCGGATCGGTTAAACTGATTGCGGTGTCCAAAGTTCAACCCAATGAACGGGTCGAGGCGGTTCTGGAACAGGGGCACCGTTGTTTCGGCGAAAACCGCGTGCAGGAGGCGGCCGGTAAATGGCCAACCTTCATGGAGCGCTTTGATGACATCGATCTGCACCTCATCGGTCCCTTGCAGACCAACAAGGCGCGGCAGGCGATGGAACTGTGCAACGCCATCCACTCACTGGATCGCCCGAAACTGGCAAAAACCCTTGCGCGTCTGGCGCAAGAGATCGGCAACTGCCCGGAACTTTTCATTCAGGTCAATACCGGTGAAGAAGAGCAGAAGGCCGGTGTCACGCCCGCAGATGCAGACGCCTTCATCGCGGAATGTCGCGAGATGGATTTGCCTATTCGCGGCCTGATGTGCATTCCTCCGGTGGAAGAAGAGCCATCACTTCATTTCGCTCTGCTGGGAAAAATTGCCGCGCGCAACGGTTTGGACGGCCTGTCCATGGGAATGAGCGGTGATTTTGAATCGGCCATTGCGCTTGGCGCGACCCATGTTCGGGTCGGATCGGCCATCTTTGGCGAGCGGGTCAGGCCGCTGGAATGATCAATCTCGTCCCCTGACCGATCCGCGCGGCAATCCAGTGCAGATGATCGCGGCGAAACGCAACGCACCCTTCGGTCGGATAGCCGGGCCGCCGCCACTGATGCACAAAAATTGCCGACCCCCGTCCGCGCACGGCGTTTGGCCAGTTCCAGTCGGTAATCAGCACCAGATCATATAGCGGATCCGCCCGACGTAACTTTTCGTGGCTAAAGGCATAGGGCGCACGAACCAGATGGTTATAGCCATCATCCGCCATGTCGTCCGACCACAGATCTGAGGGGCCGACAGGACATGCCCAGGATGTGGGCGGGGCGATCCGATCAGGGCGATACAGCATCCCCACGATTCGGTGCGTACCGGTTGGCGTCGCCCCATCCCCCTCGCGCTTGTCGTTGCTCAATCCGCCTTTGCCGATTGAGCAGGGGAAAACCCGGCCCCGAAACCGCACTCCGAGGGGCGTCAGAACCAGATCCTCTGGCGTCACAACAAATGGCCCGACTTGGCGGCTTTGGTCGCCAGATACCCTTGATTATGTGCAGTTTCTCCGACCTTAAGGGGTACACGTTCTGTCACGGCGATGCCGGTACGTTCCATCATCGCGATCTTGGCGGGGTTGTTCGTCAGCAACCGCACCGACTTGAAACCGAGCGATTTCAGAATGTCCGACCCCAGCCTGAAATCTCTTTCATCATCTTCAAAACCAAGGCGATGGTTGGCTTCAACCGTGTCAAATCCCTGATCCTGCAGGAAATAGGCCCGCATCTTGTTGGCCAGCCCGATCCCGCGTCCTTCCTGATTGAGGTACAACAGCACTCCGGCACCCTCTGTACCCATCTGGGCCAATGCGCCCCGCAATTGCGGGCCGCAATCACATTTCAGGCTGCCCATCAGGTCCCCCGTAAAACAGGCCGAGTGCAGACGCGCCAGAACCGGCTTGTCGCGATCCGGACGACCGATTTCGACGGCATAGTGTTCTTCGCCGCCGTCTTCGGGTCGGAACACATGCAGCCGCCCGGCTTCCGACACCTCCATCGGCAGGCGCGCGGCGACGACCGGGTGCAGGGGGCTGCGGTCGGCCAGATGTGGCGCGGCCTGAGCATGGCTGATGCATGTCAGCCCGTGTTGGGCAGCAAATGTCGGAGCGTTTTCCAAAGCCAGTACCAGCGCGGCTGGCAGCAAACGGGCCGATTTGGCCACCCGGATCGCCATGCGGTGCAGGCTGGCACTGCCATTGCGCTCGGTCATCAACGGGCCCTTCATGGGCGCGTTCAGGTCGTCCGACGGGTCGGCGACTGCCTGTACCCACGCCATGTCCGCATCCGCCGGAACCATCACCCGGGCCAGATCGCCGTCATAGGCGCGGGCTTTCAACGTTTCCGCCCGGCGCCCGGTGATTGCCACCACCAGCTCATCACCAAGCGCGCGCAGATCAGCTAGTCGCTGCGCGCTTAGGGTTTCGGCGGACAGCGCCAAAACCCCGGAACCGCTGTCATCGGACAGCACGACCGGTACGCCCATGCGCAGATCAGCCCGCGCGCGGGCCAGCAGTTCGGTGATATCCGGGAAAAGACTCATGTATGTTATCCTGTAACGTTCGGCGACTTTCCTAATCCTTTGCGATGCAAATGTGAAACATTTCCTCCGCATCGGACACGAGGGCGTGAGAGCATTGCAGTAAAACTTGCCGAATGCGTGTAGCGCGCTCAAGTGAGGAAAAAGCTTTGGAGGACCGGGACATGGCTCAACTCAAGAAAATCCTGTTGGTGGACGACGACGAGGATCTGCGCGAAGCGCTAAGCGAGCAACTTGTGATGACCGAGGATTTCGACGTGTTCGAAGCGTCGGATGGTCAAAGCGCGATGGAGCGTGCTCGCGAGGCGATTTATGATCTGGTCATTCTGGATGTGGGCCTGCCCGATACCGACGGGCGCGAACTGTGCCGACTGATGCGCAAACAGGGTGTAAAAAGCCCGATCCTGATGCTGACCGGCCACGACACCGACGCCGATACGATTCTGGGTCTGGATGCGGGTGCAAATGATTATGTCAGCAAACCCTTCAAGTTTCCGGTCCTGCTGGCCCGCATTCGCGCCCAGCTGCGTCAGCACGAACAATCCGAAGACGCGGTCTTTGCGCTTGGTCCGTACACGTTCAAGCCGGCGATGAAGATGCTGATCACCGAAGATGACCGCAAGATTCGCCTGACCGAGAAGGAAACCAACATCCTCAAGTTCCTGTACCGATCTACCGATGGTGTGGTCGCCCGCGATGTGCTGCTGCATGAGGTGTGGGGCTACAACGCCGGTGTCACGACCCACACGCTGGAAACGCACATCTACCGTTTGCGGCAGAAAATCGAGCCCGACCCCTCGAATGCGCGCCTTTTGGTCACAGAATCGGGTGGATATAGGCTGGTGTCGTAACTGGATGTGGATTGACTTGGATCAAAGTGATACTCTGTAGGTATATTTAGGTTACTCCCAACCCGTGCATGTCCGGGCAATGACATGCACCTCCCTGTTGGACTGCCGGGCCATTGGCCCGGCCTTTTTTTGCCAGACCGCGCTGTCGATGTCCGTCAGGTGCCATTCCAGCGATCTTCGTACTCTCCCAGCAAACGGGACATATCCCGAAGCGATGCAAACAGCCGGGCATAAACGTCCCGAGACAACTTGGGCTTGCTGTCGTCCAACACCTGTAAAAGGTCGGCCACGCCCGAGGCGAAGATATCGCATACCAGATTGTCAACGACCGTTGGAACCGGGGTCCAGATGTTTTCCTGATCGTAGTAAGCCGCTGGCAGAGGTTTGTCATCATTCATGGGGTGACCTCTTTCTGTTCCCGGCACACTTGGGGTCGGGAACAGAGCTGACAAGCCCGTTGGCAGGAAGTCACAAGAGATTGGCGATCTTTGTAAAAAAACTTGGGGTGGGCAAAAGTGCCCCCCAGCTTATTCGGTTCCCTTTCGATCCGCACAATCTGGAAAATCGCCTTACCGAATGCGGATCAAGCCAAACTGTCTGGGTCGTCTTTTTCTCGTGGCACGCTGTCTCTGCCCGCGCTAGGTTGCGCCAACCGCGACAAAGGAAATCCGCCATGCCCTTTACCCTTGCCACCTGGAACATCAATTCGGTCCGTTTGCGTGAGCCCATCGTATTGAAACTGTTGCAGGAAGAGGCGCCGGATGTCCTGTGTCTGCAGGAGTGCAAATCCCCGGTCGAAAAAATCCCGACCGAAGCATTTGCGGCGCTGGGATATACCCACATGATTGCGCGGGGGCAAAAAGGCTACAATGGCGTCGCCATCCTGTCCCGACTGCCCATCGAGGATGTGGGCGACAAGGATTTCGCAGGCCTTGGCCACGCCCGCCACGTTGCTGGTCGGCTGGAAAACGGCGTGACCATCCAGAACTTCTATGTCCCGGCTGGCGGGGATGTGCCTGATCGCGAGGTGAACGAGAAATTCGGCCAGAAACTCGACTACCTCACCGATATGCGCGACTGGTTTCATGCTGAAAAGCCCGAAAAATCCATTCTGGTTGGCGATCTGAACATCGCCCCGCGCGAAGATGACGTCTGGTCGCACAAGCAGTTGCTCAAGATCGTGTCGCACACCCCGATCGAGGTTGAACATCTGGGCGAGACACAGGATGCGGGCGGCTGGGTCGACATCACGCGGCAGGACATTCCCGAAGGGCAGCTTTACAGCTGGTGGTCCTATCGCGCGCGGGATTGGGACGCGGCGGACAAGGGGCGGCGGCTGGATCATGTCTGGGCCACGCCGGACATCTCGAACGCGGGCCATTCCAGCCGGATCGTGCGGGACGCACGCGGCTGGGAAAAGCCCAGTGACCACGCCCCCGTTTTCGCAACCTTCGACCTTTGATCAAACCGCAAGCCCAAACTCTGCTCTTGGTTTCCTGATCAAGCAGTTGCATATAGGGCGCTAGTTCGAACCGGAGAATATATGCCATGGACCTTCTGAACGGTGCAGCCAGCCCCGACGCCGCCGACCTGATCAAGGACTCATCCGAGGCCACCTTCATGGCCGATGTGGTCGAGGCATCGCAGGACATTCCGGTGATCGTGGATTTCTGGGCACCGTGGTGCGGCCCGTGCAAGACGCTGGGTCCATTGCTGGAAGAGGCAGTGACCGCCGCCAAAGGCGCGGTGAAGATGGTCAAGATCAATGTGGACGAGGCACAGATGATCGCCTCGCAAATGCGGGTCCAGTCGATTCCGACCGTCTATGCATTCTACAAGGGTCAGCCGGTTGACGGTTTTCAGGGCGCGCTGCCCGGTTCCGAAATCAAGGCGTTCGTGGATCGCGTGATCGAGGCCGCAGGCGGCGAAAGCCCGGGCGGTCAGCTGGACGATGCCGTTCAGGCCGCCGAGGAAATGCTGTCCGAGGGCGCTGCGGTCGATGCGGCCCAGACCTTTGCGGCCATTCTGGGCGAAGAACCGAACCATGCGGCCGCTTATGGCGGTCTGGTACGGGCTCATATCGCGCTTGGTGATCTGGATCAGGCCGAAGCGATTCTAAACGGTGCACCGACGGAAATTTTGACGTCAGCCGAAGTTGAGGCGGCTCATGCGCAGTTGGAACTGGCCAAACAGGCCGCTGATGCTGGCCCGGTGGCCGAGCTTTCGGCAACGGTCGAGGCCGACCCTGACAACCATCAGGCCCGGTTCGATCTGGCGCAGGCTCTGCACGCCAATGGCAACATCGAGGATGCGGTGGCGCAGCTGCTGGAACTGTTCCGTCGCGACCGTGAATGGAACGACGGTGCGGCCAAGGCGCAGCTGTTCACGATCTTTGACGCGCTCAAGCCCAATGACCCGATTGTTCTGAACGGTCGACGCAAGCTCAGCTCGATGATATTTGCCTAATTCCGGATCGGGGCTACACTCGGGTATATGATGCATCCCGCTGATTTGCCGGACACGGTGTCCGTGTTTCCTTTGCCAGGGGCGCTTTTGCTGCCCCGTTCACGCCTGCCGCTGCATATATTCGAACCGCGATATCTGCAGATGCTGGATGACGCCCTGAAAACACAGGAGCGTCTGATCGGTATGGTTCAGCCCAATCCCTGTCAAAGCAGTGATGACAAGCTGCATCAGATCGGGTGTGCGGGACGTGTCACGCAGTTTTCTGAAACCGAAGACGGCCGATATCTGATCACGCTGACCGGTATTTCCCGGTTCCGCATCCGTTCGGAACTGGACAGTTTCACGCCATATCGGCGCTGTTCAGTGTCCTGGGACGGGTTTGATCGGGATCTGGGCAAGGCAGAGGCGGATGATAGCCTGGACCGGATGCGCTTTTTGCACCTGCTCGAGCGTTTTTTCTCGTCCCGTCAGCTTTCGACGGACTGGGACACGCTGAAAGATGCGGATGACGAATTGCTGGTCAACTCTCTGTCCATGCTGCTGGAGTTCGACCCCGAAGACAAACAGGCGCTGCTTGAGGCACCCTGCCTGAGAACCCGGCGCGAGACGCTGGTCACCCTGATCGAGTTCTCCCTGCGCGGTGGCTCAAACGAGGAAACCCTGCAATGACCGAACCTAATCCCGCCTTCGACCGTCACATGCTTGAGGCGCTGATTTGCCCGCAGACCCATTCGACCCTCCACTATGACGCCGAAAAGCAGGAACTGGTCTCGAAAGCCGCCGGTCTGGCCTTTCCGATCCGCAACGGTATTCCGGTCATGCTGGTAGATGAGGCGCGGGAACTGGACTAGATTTCGCGGCCTTGCAGCAGTTTGGGTAAATCGCCAGTCAGGCCCGCCGCCTCGCGCACAAAGCCGCGCCGCAGACCGGGCAGGGATCCCACGATACCCATGCCGATATCCCGGCCAAGTCGCAATATCGGGTTGTCGTTGGAAAACAGCCGGTTGAATACATCCGTCGCCATCGCCAACGAGGCGGTGTCGAACCGACGCCATTCCTGATACCGCTCAAGCACGAGGGTTGATCCGATATCCTCGCCACGCCGGCCCGCTAGTGTCAGCACTTCGGCCAGCGCGCCCACATCCCGCAGACCCGCGTTCAGGCCTTGCCCCGCAATCGGGTGCATACCATGCGCGGCGTCTCCGACCAGTGCCAGCCTGTCAGCTACAAAGGAATTGGCGATGGTCAGGTTCAGCGGATAGGTGAACCGGTCGCCTTCAAGATTGATTTCGCCCAGGAAATCGCCAAAACGCGGCCGCAGAACCTGCATGTAATCTGCCTCGGGCATGGCGTTGATACGCTGCGCCATCTCGGTGCGTTCACTCCAGACGATGGAGCTGCGATTGCCGGTCAGCGGCAGGATTGCCAGCGGTCCGGGCGGCATAAAGAACTGATGTGCGACGCCATGATGGGGCAATTCATGCGCGATGGCACAAACCAGTGCTGTTTGCCCGTACTCCCAGCCGGACCGCTTGATCCCGGCACGCGTCGCCGTGCCGCTTCGGCGGCCATCGCAACCCACCAGAACCTGTCCACGCAGTTCGGTTCCGTCATCGAGCGTCACGGCCACACCTGAAACATCGACCATTTGCGCGACTACGGTCCTGCCGCTGAGCTGCGTGATACCGGGTTCACTGGCCATCGCCTCCAGAAACGCGCGACGCAGGTGGCGGTCCTCGACCATGTAGCCCATCGGGCCTTCTTCGATTTCGGCATGATCGAAATGCATAAAAAACGGAGACGGGCCAGCCCCTGCATGGCCGTCCGTCACCTTGATCTCGAGCATCGGTTGCGCGTTCCCGGCCACCGCATCCCAGACGCCTATGGCCTTCAGCAACCTCTGCGAGGCCAGCGCCAGCGCATAGGCACGTCCGTCAAAGGCCGCATCCTTGCGCACCTGTTCGGCCAGTGCGTCGACCACCGTAACGGAATGCCCCGTCCGGGCCAGTGCCAGCGCCAGGGCAGGGCCGTTCAGGCCGCCGCCTACAATCAGAATATCCGATGCCTTTTCCATGGGGTGCAATATGCGCGCCCTTTCGGGATTGTCCATGTGCGGTCCTGTCGCTACCGTCTCCGAAACTGCAAAATCGGGGGAGGGTGTGATGCAGGACTGGTTGACGATGACAGCATGCGATCTGGGCCGCGGCATCGGTATGGGCCAGATCGATCCGGTCGAACTGACGGAAACCTATCTTGCGGCGATTGACGCGCATCCGCATCGCGACCGCATTTATGCCCGCGTCACCCATGACCGCGCTCGCGCCGAAGCCCGTGCCGCACAAAAGCGGGCCGAGCTGGGCCTGCGCCGTTCTCTGCTGGACGGCGTTCCGATCAGCTGGAAAGACCTGTTTGATACTGCCGGAATCGCAACTGAATCCGGTTCGGCCCTGCTGAAGGACCGCGTGCCCGAAGCGGATGCCGTTGTGGTTCGTAACGCGACAGAAATGGGCACCGTCTGTCTGGGCAAGACCCACATGAGCGAACTGGCCTTTTCCGGGCTAGGCCTGAACCCCATCACCAACACTCCGCCTTGTATCAATGACGAAGCGGCAGTTCCCGGGGGCTCATCCTCGGGTGCAGCGGCATCGGTGGCCTGGGGGCTGGCGGCCTGTGGCATCGGGTCCGACACCGGCGGATCAGTCCGCATTCCGTCGGCCTGGAACGATCTGGTCGGCCTGAAAACTACCGCCGGACGTATAAGTCTTGAAGGGGTCGTGCCCCTCTGCCTGCGGTTTGACACGGTTGGTCCGTTGACCCGGTCGGTCGAGGACGCAGCCCAGATGTTGGCACTGCTGGAGGGCGGCGCCCCCGCTGATCTGCGTGGTGCAACGCTGAAAGGTCGCCGGTTCGCAGATTTGCAAAACGTGGCCAAGGACGATCTGCGCGATGCACCGGGCAAGGCCTATGACGAAGCCTTGCAGCGCTTGCGGGAAGCCGGCGCCGAGATCGTGCCGCTCGAGGTGCCCGAACTGAACGAAGCCATGGGTCTTTCTGGCACGCTTTACACGACCGAAGCCTACGGATTGTGGGGCGATGTGATCGAGGCAAACCCCGACGCGATGTATCCCGAGATACTCGAACGGTTCCGCGCAGGCAAAGACGTTTCCGGCCCTGACTATGTGGCCGCTTGGTCCAAGCTCAAGGCGTGCCGTGGCGCGTGGGATGCCGCCACTGCGGGGTTTGACGCGGTGCTGGCCCCAACCGCACCGATCATGCCACCGAATCTGGACCGGCTGATGACGGATCACGACTACTATGTGACCGAGAATCTGCTGGCGCTGCGCAATACGCGTATCGGCAACCTGATGGGGCTGGCGGCGCTGACATTGCCGACTTCAACACCGGGCTGCGGGCTGATGATGCTGGGTTATCCGGGGTCCGAAGAGGCCTTGTTGCGTGTCGGGGCGGCTGCAGAAAAAGCACTGGCCTGAATGCCACAATCCCCTGATTCGGAACCTCTTTGTCTGGACGAAAGTCGGCGCTGGCTGTAATCTGCTAAAAAACGGGGCGAAAATGACCCCGGTATTGAGGCAGTAGTTATGACTTTCCCCGAGCGGTTTTCGAACCTACCGGCTTATGCATTTCCGCGTCTGCGCGCCCTGCTGGATCACCATCAGCCGGGCGGCGAGGTCGTGCATATGACGATTGGGACACCCATGCACGATTTTCCGGGCTGGGTGACGGATGTCATCATGGAAAATGCTGCTGATTTTCAGGGATATCCGCCGAACGAAGGTTCAGCCGATCTGCGTGGCGCGATCACTGACTGGATCAGGTGCAGGTACGGTGTCGCGCTGGACCCTGAAACCAATGTCATGGCTCTGAACGGTACGCGTGAGGGCTTGTATAACGCCGCAATGGCGCTGTGCCCTGAGCAGAAAAACGGTCAGCAGCCAATTATCCTGTGCCCGAACCCGTTTTATCAGGTCTACATGGTCGCTTCGATCTCGGTCGGGGCGCAGCCGTATTTCGTGTCGGCCACTGCCGCAACGGGGCACCTGCCCGATTATGCCAGCTTGCCCGAGGATGTGCTGAACCGCACAGCAGTGGCCTATATCTGCTCGCCCGCGAACCCGCAGGGCGCGGTTGCGTCGCGTGAATACTGGGCCGAGCTGATCCAGCTGGCAGAAAAGTACGATTTCCGCATCTTCGCGGATGAGTGCTATTCCGAGATTTACCGCGACGAGGCCCCCACAGGTGTTCTGACCGTCGCACAGGAATTGGGTGCCGATCCCGAACGGATCACCCTGTTCAACTCGCTTTCGAAGCGGTCGAACCTTGCCGGTCTGCGCTCGGGCCTGATTGCCGGTGGCCCCGAGACGATCAGGCGGGTCAAACAGCTGCGGGCCTATTCCGGCGCTCCGCTGCCCGCACCGTTGCAGGCTGCCGCGGCCCGGGTCTGGGCGGACGAAGAACATGTCGCCGAAAACCGCGCGCTTTATCAGGAAAAATACACCATCGCGGATGAGGTGTTTGCAGGCGTTCAGGGCTACATGCCGCCTGAGGCCGGGTTTTTCCTGTGGCTGCCGGTGGATAACGGCGAGGAAACCGCGTTGAAGCTGTGGCAGGAAACCGGTGTCCGGGTTCTGCCGGGCGCATATCTTTCTCAGGGCGATCCGGGGCAAAACCCGGGCGAACAATTTATCAGGGTCGCCATGGTGGCCCCAAAAACAGAGATGAAGCGCGGGCTGATCACGCTCCGCGACTGCATCTATTCGTGAGGTACGAGGGCAAAATGGCATCATTGAACGCGCGCAACCGCGATCCTTTGCTGGACAGCAGCACACAGGCGGCCATCGAACGGCGCAGCAAGGAACTGATCGGTATCGGTCTGATCCTGCTTGGTCTTGCCGCTGCGGCGATGATCTGGTCCTACACGCCAGACGATCCGAACTGGATGGTTTCGACCGATGCACCGGTGCAGAACTGGATGGGCCGGATCGGCGCTTCGATCGCGGCGCCGCTGTTCATGATCGTGGGCTGGGGCAGCTGGGGTATCGCCCTGGTCCTCATTGGCTGGGGCGTACGTTTTGCCGGGCATTTTGGTGAAGAACGCGCCATCGCCCGCCTGATCTTTGCGCCGATCTGGATCGCCGTTGTCTCGGTCTATGCGGCAACGCTTGTTCCCGGTGACGCGTGGCGGGCGACGCACAGCTTTGGCCTGGGTGGTCTGTTCGGCGACACAGTGATGGGTGCGCTGCTGACGCTGTTGCCGATCTCCTCGCATTTCATGGTTAAACTGATGTCTCTGGCCATGGCTCTGGGCATGCTGGCGCTGGGTGTGTTTGTGCTGGGGTTCACCAAAACCGACGTGCAGCGTGGTTTCCGTGCCTTCCTGCTGGGGCTGGTGATGTCCTATGACATGCTGATGAACCTGCTGGGGCGCGGGGCATCTGCCACTGCGCAGGCCGCACGCGACCGTCGCGCGCAATGGGCCGAACGCAGGGCGATGCGACCAGAAGCCGCCGAGGCCGTATTCGATGACGAACTGGCCTATGCCGATGAACCCGTTTTCGAAGAACCGATGATCGAGACGCCGGAACCCGCACCCAAAACCGGCCTGCTGGCCCGCATGCCCGCCCTGATCCGCCGCCCCGAACCGATGCCCGAGCCGGAACTTGTCGATCCAGAACCCGTGCATGGTTATGACGAAATGCCGGGCGAGGATCGCATCCGTTCCAAGATTTCGGCGGCTGTGCGCAATCGCAAGGTGGCCGCGGGCGAGATGGCGCCCGAACCCGATCCCAACCGTCCGCTGACGAAGGGGCGGGGCAGGGGGCCGGACCCGCTGATTCTGAACGCCGCGCGGGCGGATGAACTGCCGCCCGAACCGCCGCTGACATCGGCCGGATTGCCGCCTGAACCTGTACTGACAGCTGAACCCATGCAGGACCGTTACGATTCCGCGACGCCTGGCTATGACGAACAGCCGGAATACGCCCAGTCTTATCAGCCGGAAGCCGACTACGACGAAGAAGAGGTGTTCGAAGACGCACCACAGCCCGCGCCGCAAGCCAAACCGGCGATGAAAATCCCCGTGGCCGAGCCGCGCAAACCTGTCGTGGCTCAGCCAATTCGCCGCAATGTAATGCCGTCGCGCCGCGCGCAGGCCGAGGCGCAGCCGGCGCTGTCTTTCGAAGAACAGCATTCCGATTTCGAACTGCCTCCTCTGGGCCTGTTGTCCAACCCGGCAGGCATCCAACGCCACCACCTCAGCGATGAGGCGCTGGAAGAAAACGCGCGGATGTTGGAAAACGTGCTGGATGACTATGGCGTCAAGGGCGAGATTGTAAGTGTACGCCCCGGTCCAGTTGTCACCATGTATGAACTGGAGCCGGCTCCGGGCCTGAAAGCCAGCCGTGTGATCGGTCTGGCCGATGATATCGCTCGGTCGATGTCCGCTTTGTCGGCACGGGTTTCCACGCTGCCGGGCCGCTCGGTCATCGGTATCGAACTGCCGAACGAAAACCGTGAAATGGTCGTGCTGCGCGAGATACTGGCCAGCCGTGACTTTGGCGACGGCAACCAGTCGCTGCCGCTGGCGCTGGGCAAGGATATCGGTGGCGACTCGGTCGTGGCGAACCTGGCCAAGATGCCCCACCTTCTGATCGCCGGTACCACCGGTTCGGGTAAGTCGGTGGCGATCAACACCATGATCCTGTCCCTGCTTTACAAGCTGACACCGGACGAATGCCGTCTGATCATGATCGACCCCAAGATGCTGGAACTTTCCGTTTACGACGGCATCCCGCATCTGCTCTCGCCTGTGGTGACCGATCCGAAAAAGGCGGTCGTCGCGCTGAAATGGGTCGTGGGCGAGATGGAGGACCGCTATCGCAAGATGTCGAAGATGGGCGTCCGCAACATCGCCGGTTACAACGGCCGGGTGAAAGATGCGCTGTCCAAGGGCGAGATGTTCAGCCGCACGGTTCAGACCGGCTTTGACGATGAAACCGGAGAACCGGTGTTCGAGACGGATGAGTTCGAGCCCAAGGCCATGCCCTATATCGTCGTTATAGTCGACGAAATGGCCGACCTGATGATGGTCGCGGGCAAAGAGATCGAGGCCTGCATCCAGCGTCTGGCGCAGATGGCGCGTGCTTCGGGCATTCACCTGATCATGGCCACGCAGCGCCCGTCGGTTGACGTGATCACCGGCACGATCAAGGCGAACTTCCCCACCCGGATTTCGTTCCAGGTCACGTCCAAGGTCGACAGCCGCACCATTCTGGGCGAGATGGGAGCCGAGCAACTGCTGGGGCAGGGTGACATGCTTTATATGGCGGGTGGCGCCAAAATCACCCGTTGTCACGGCCCGTTTGTCTCGGATGAAGAGGTTGAAGAGGTCGTCAACCATCTGAAACAATACGGCCCGCCAGATTATGTGGGTGGGGTGGTCGATGGGCCAGCCGAAGAAAAAGCTGACAATATCGACGCCGTTCTGGGCCTGAATACCGGTGGCAACACCAATGGCGAAGACGCGCTTTACGATCAGGCGGTGGCCATCGTGATCAAGGACCGCAAGTGTTCCACCTCGTACATCCAGCGCAAGCTTGCCATCGGCTATAACAAGGCCGCGCGTCTGGTCGAACAGATGGAAGACGAAGGCGTAGTTTCGCCGGCCAACCACGTCGGCAAGCGCGAAATTCTGGTGCCCGAACAGTAAGGCATTTTCAAACGGGGGCAGAGTGCCTATCTGGTTTCTTATGAAACAGATTGCCTTTGCCCTTGTCCTTTCTCTGGCAGCGCCCGCCGCGTGGGCGGCTGACAAACTGCCGCTTTCGGAAATTTCCGCGTACCTGAACAGCCTGTCGACGGTTCAGACCTCGTTCACGCAGGTCAATGACGACGGATCGCTCAGCACAGGAAAACTGTGGCTGCAACGTCCCGGACGGATGCGGTTCGAATACGACCCTCCGCAACAGGCCGTGGTGGTGGCCAAGGGTGGAACGGTGATCATCCACGATCCCAAATCCAACCAGCCGCCTGAGCAATACCCGCTCAGCCGGACGCCCCTATCTATCGTTCTGGCGCGTTCGGTGGATCTGGGTCAGGCCAATATGGTTGTTGGACACGACTTTGACGGCACCGCAACGGTTGTGACCGCGCAGGATCCTAAAAACCCGGAATATGGCAAGATTGAACTGATGTTCACCGGCGATCCGGTGGAACTGCGCAAATGGGTGGTACATGACAGCGCTGGGTCCCAGACCACAGTGCTGCTGGGGCCGCTGACCAAGGGCAACAGCCTGAACCAGAACCTCTTTGTGGATGGCGAACCGGGTGTCTCGGACAATCGCTGAGACACCCTGACAGTTTTAATACCTGCAGCTTGCCAGCTGCGCCTGATACAGTTGGGCGCGGCTGTCGACATCGTTTGCCACCCGCAACAGCCATGACTTGCTGTTATAACTACCGCGCGCAAAGCCGGTATGGCCCTCATGATAGGCCAGATACTGGTTGCGCGTGTCGCTGGGATGGATGCCGTTTCGCTTATGGCTTTTGTTCATGTACCAGCCGACAAAATCCGACGCATCCCGGATACGGTCCCGCTTGGCGCGGCGTTTGCCGGTTTCACGCTGATACTGTTCCCACGTGCCATCCAGCGCCTGACTGAATCCATAGGCGCTGCTTTGGCGGCCCATCGGGATGACGCCCAGCACATATTTGTGCGGCGTGCGTGCGTTATGGCGATACCGGCTTTCCTGATAGATCGTGGCCATCTGAACATGAACCGGAACGCCCCATTTGCGCTCGGTGCTTCTGAACGCTTTCATGTAATCGGGCCGCTCGCGAGCGATGCTGCAGGCATCATTTAGGTTGCTGGGCGGAGTCTTTGACCCGCCGCCACAGGATGCCACAAGCAACACCCCAAGGAGTGCATAGATAAATCTGCTCATTTGTCTCGTGCCTGTTTTTTTTGGCAGTTTAGCGCAATTTACGCAGATAGAAAATCATAATCCTTACAAAACCATAGCAAGAATAGCGGGGAGTGTCGCAATAGCCATAATCGTCGACACCATGACCATGCCCGCCACTGCATCCGAATCCGCGCCAAACCGTTCCGCCAGCAGATAGGACGTGACCGCGACAGGGGTGCACATCTGCAGGACCAGCACGCCAAACGCTATGGTTCCCAAGGAGAACAGATCTGCCACGGTCCAACCCAGCGCAAAGCAGATGCCGACCTTGATCAGAGACAGCCACACGGCCTGGCCCAGTTTGCGGGTCGTCAGGCGCGCGACGGCCACGCCAAGTGTGATCAGCATCATCGGAACCGCCATCTGGCCCAGCAGGTCCAGTGTATTGGTCAGAAACAGCGGCGTTTCCCAATCCCGCCACAGAAACAGCGCCCCCAGCAATGTGGCCCAGACCATGGGCTCGCGTATCACTTTCCCGAACGAACCCCGCCCGGCCTGTCCAAACGCGAAAATGCACAGCGGCAGGCCCAGATTCCCGGTATTTCCGAACACAAGCGGGGACAGATAGGTGCGCTGTTCAAGCCCGGTCAGCCGCACAAACAGCCAGAACACCACGGTTAGCGCCAGATTTGCGCCAATTGTTGCCAGTGTGAACCTGGACAGGTCACCGCCCGGGATATCCGTTTGCATCAGCGCCACAAAGATGAGACTTGGCACTGCAAGGGTCATGGCAAAACGCGTGACGAACTGAATCCGATACTCGAAACCAAGCTTCACCCAGGTAAACCCAATCCCGGCCAGCAGAAATACAGGCGTCACGATTTCGAACACTGTCAGGATAAGGTTCACAGTCTGTTTCCCTGGATTTCTGATCAAATATTGGACATGGGGGGCTGGTTGCAGGTATTAATGGTGTGGGGGCACACACAATGTTGAAGACGCAAGCAAAGTACCATCTGGGTCAGGTGGTTCGTCACAGGAAACACCCTTTCCGAGGGGTGGTCTTTGACGTGGATCCGCAATTCTCCAATACCGAAGAATGGTATCAGGCCATTCCCGAGGACAGCCGCCCGGTCAAGGAGCAGCCGTTCTATCACCTGCTGGCCGAAAACGACCAGTCCTATTACGTGGCTTACGTTTCCGAACAAAATCTTGTGGAGGACAGGACGGGTGAACCGGTGGATCACCCTGATATTCCAGACATGTTCGGCCCATTTCGGGACGGCGCATACCCGTTGCATTTTAACCTGAATTGAATTTGGATCTGCGGACATCCTTAGCGATCCCGCCTTTAATACCCCAACGCACAGCCGTCCTTTCTGGGATCGCTGCCGCCTTCCAGTACGCCATCCTCTTTGATCCGGATCGCCTGCGCTCCACCCAAGGGTGTTTCCGGTTGCTCAACAGTGTGTCCCAAATCGGATAATTGGCTCAGAACTTGCTTGGAATAGCCTTTTTCGACTTTTAAAATTCCTGCATCGGCAAACGCGCGGGGCGCATCGATGGCTGATTGCAAATCCATCCCGGCATCCAGCAGGTTCGACACAAATCGCGCATGCCCGGTCGGCTGAAAGGCGCCGCCCATCACACCGAATGGCATGGTGACCCTGCCGCCTTCGCGCAGCATCCCGGGAATGATCGTGTGCATCGGTCTTTTCCCGCCCGCCAGCTCGTTCGGATGACCCGGCTCCAGCGTGAAACCCGCCCCGCGGTTCTGAAGCAATATCCCGAACTTTTCCGAGGCGATGCCTGACCCGAAACTGTGAAAGATCGAATAGATCAGAGATACGGCCATCCGGTCCCGATCCACCACAGTGATATAGACGGTGTCCTTGTGCACCGCTTCGGTCAGTGGTGCGGCGGCAGGCATTGCACGATTGGGATCAATCAAAGCGGCCAGTTCTGCGGCGGTTTCCGGTGCCAGAAACCGCTCGATTCGCGAGGTGTGGTCGGGATCGGCAATGAACCTGTTGCGCGCGTCGTAGGCCAGTTTTGATGCCTCGGCCTCGATATGCACGCGCTCGGCCCCCAGCGGATCCATGGCGGCCAGATCGAAGTGTTTCAGGATGTTCAGCAGCAAAATGGCCGTGGCACCCTGACCGTTGGGTGGATGTTCGACCAGTTCGACGGTTTTGTAATCGCCGCTCAAAGGTTCGGTTTCAGTGCATGTGTTGGAGGCAAAATCCTCGGCGCTGTGAACACCACCGAGCGCGTTCAGCGCGGCCACCATGTCGTAGGCAATTTCGCCGCTGTAAAACGCATCCCGACCACTTTGGGCTATCCGGCGCAGAACCTCTGCCTGTTTCGGAGCGCGAAAGATTTGCCCGATTTCAGGGGCCTGTCCGCCCATCAAATAGAAATCTCTTGCCGCCCCCTTCAGGGTTGCAGCGCCGGTCGCCCAGTCAAACGCCACGCGCGGCGCGACGGGAACCCCCGTTTCGGCATAGTGAATGGCGGGCTGCAGCACGGCATCCAGCCCCAGACGACCTTCGCGTTCGGACAAATGACAGAATGCATCAATGGCGCAGGGCACCGTAACCGCATCCGGGCTGCCCAGTGGTATGCTCTGCACCCCCTGATCACGCAGAACGTCCGCCCGGGCCGCAGCCGGAGCGCGCCCGGATCCGTTCAGCGCGCGAACCGTGTTTTCTCCGGCGCGGTTGTAAAGGACAAAGCAATCCCCACCGATGCCGGTCATCTGAGGTTCGCATATGCCAAGCAACACGGCCCCGGCAATGGCCGCGTCCATCGCATTCCCGCCGGATTTGAGAATGTCCAGCGCTGCCTGCGCCGCCAGCGGATGTGACGTCGCACACATGCCATCAGTTGCCAGAACCTGTGACCGGCCCGGCCTGTGCAAATCTCGCATTTGGGTGATCTCCCCTTTGACAATCCGACACTAGAACGCTTGTTCCGGTTGTCCAGTCATCTGTTGGGGTAAGGTCCTCGACGCCGATCACTGGGTGGGGGCTGTGACGCTCGGCGCCGAGGGAAGCTAACTGAGCTACCCTGCTTTTATTGCCCCGGTTTGCGGCGGGACAATGGTTCGATCTGGGCGTTATTGTGGCTATTTGCTGTACTTTCGGGGTTTTGGCAGATCAAACCGCAAAGATAGATGATTACACCCGTTGCGGCGTTCATACCGAATCTCACTGGTCAATTGCCGGATCAGAAACCAGCCAAAGCCCCCTTCCGGCAGTTCCTGAATAACCGACCCGATCTGTGCAGGCGTCCCGCTCGGCGGGTGACAATCGGGCATCGGGTTGCCGGTATCCGACACGAGGATGTCCAACCGATCCCGATGCAACCGGCAGTTCACCTGAACGTTGGCGGGTGCCGTGCCCGCATATGCGTGCTCAACCACGTTGTTGATGGCCTCGGCAAGCGCGATCCTTACATCCCCGGCTTTTTCGGCGGGTAACCCTTGTGCCGCAAGGCCTTTGCTCAGGCTCGCGATTCCTGCGCTGGCCTGATCCCTAGTTGCGGGAAAGGATAAATCCAGATGGTCCTGATCATCGGTCCGATCCATGTCGGTCACGTCCCGTTCAACGTCACTCGGCACGCGCGGACAGCGCATCACCAAGGGACGGAAACAGCCGGAACACCGTGTCCATCCGGGTCAGGCGAAACACCTTTTCCACCACCGGATGTAGCCCGGCCAGATCCAGTGTGCGATCCGCGCCGAGTTGTTTCATCGACGCCACGATCGCGCCCAATCCGCTGGAGTCGATGAATTCAACATCCGACAAGTCCAGCACCACCCGTTCCAACCTGCCTTCGGTTTCGGCGCGCATGTCTTCCTTGAACTGAATCGCCATCGCCGCGTCGATCCGGTCCGCCCGAACCGTGATAACCTGTATTGCGCCGGTTGTGCTGCTGGTCAGGCTCATTTCCGGTGCCCTCCGATGATTATGGGTTTTCTTCGTAGAAATACGCTAGACGGCAATTCTTACCATTCGGTATTCAACATCTCAGAAAGAGGAGGAGTTGAGATGAAAGAGGTCGTGATCGCCGGTGCGTCCCGCACGCCGATGGGTGGATTTCAGGGCATGTTCGACGGGGTCGCTGCCGCGGATCTTGGAGGAGCTGCCATCCGGGCCGCCCTCGAAGGCGCGGGTGCGCAAACGGTTGATGAGGTTCTGATGGGTTGCGTTCTGCCCGCGGGGCAGGGGCAGGCCCCGGCGCGACAGGCCGGATTCGCAGCCGGCCTTGGCGAAGAGGTGCCCGCCACGACCCTCAACAAGATGTGCGGATCGGGCATGAAGGCGGCGATGATGGCCTTTGACCAGATCGCTCTGGGCCATGCCGACACCATGGTCGCCGGCGGGATGGAGAGCATGACCAATGCCCCCTATCTGCTGCCCAAAATGCGCAGTGGCGCCCGTATCGGGCACGGTCAGGTGGTGGATCACATGTTCCTCGATGGTCTCGAAGACGCCTATGACAAGGGCCGCCTGATGGGCACCTTCGCCGAAGACTGCGCTCAGGCCTATCAGTTCACCCGCGAAGCACAGGACGAATACGCCCTGCAATCGTTGTCAAACGCACTGGCTGCGCAGAAGAACGGCGCGTTTGAAGGTGAAATCACGCCCATCACCGTTAAAACCCGAAAAGGCGAGATATCGCAGGACGCCGATGAACAACCCGGATCGGCCCGCCCCGAAAAGATTCCGACCCTGAAACCCGCCTTCCGCAAGGACGGAACCGTGACAGCGGCCAATGCATCTTCGATCTCCGATGGCGCCGCAGCACTTGTTTTGGCCTCTGCCGAAGCGGCTGAGGCCCAAGGGCTCACCATCCGCGCCCGGATCGTTGGCCACGCCAGCCACGCGCAGGCACCGGGTCTTTTCACCACCGCCCCTGTGCCGGCCGCGCAAAACCTTCTGAACCGTATCGGTTGGAGCAAGGACGACGTGGACCTCTGGGAAGTCAATGAGGCCTTTGCTGTGGTTCCGATGGCATTCATGCATGAAATGGACCTGCCGCGCGACAAGGTGAACGTCAACGGCGGCGCCTGCGCGCTGGGGCACCCCATCGGTGCATCCGGCGCGCGTATCATGGTTACACTTCTGAACGCGCTGGAAAAGCGCGATCTTAAACGAGGTGTCGCCGCCATCTGCATCGGCGGGGGCGAAGGTACCGCCATCGCAATCGAACGCCTCTGAACTTCCTCTTGCCTGAAATATTCTCGGGGGTGAATTGACCCCCGGGTAAAGAGGGGGCACACAGTCCCCTTACCTTCGCACGAAAAAGAACACCGACATGACCGCCGACTACGACACACTCGCCAAAACCATCGCCGCCTTGACTGAAGGTGAGACAGACGAGGTCGCCCTGATGGCGACCATCACCTGCGAAGTGCATCATTCCGATGACCGTTTCGACTGGACCGGTTTCTACCGGGTGACCGAACCCGGCCTGCTGAAAATCGGACCCTATCAGGGTGGCCACGGCTGTCTTGTCATTCCATTCGACCGTGGCGTATGCGGCGCTGCCGCCCGGACGGGTGCCGTGCAGCTGGTCCCTGACGTGGACGCCTTCCCCGGCCACATCGCCTGTGCCTCTTCCACGCGGTCGGAACTGGTGCTGCCGGTCCGAAATGCCGCGGGCGAGATCATTGCTGTCTTCGACATCGACAGCAACCAGCCGGACGCGTTTTCGGAATATGACGCAAGCAGCCTGGGCGAGATCCTGTCGAGCGCCTTTGGGCGCTGTTAATTCGCCGAAATCGTAAATGTACGGTCTGTAAAGCCCGCGCTACCCGTCTCGTCCGGGTTCATCCGGGTTGCAGGAAAACAGTGCAATCTTGTTGCCTTGAGGATCGCGGAGGTAGCCAACATAGAATTGGGGGCCGTACAAGTCACGGAACCCCGGCTGGCCCTCATCAAAGCCGCCTGCGGTAAGTGCCGCGGCGTGAAGATCACGAACCTGCTTTTGACTGCGCGCCTCAAATGCGACCATACCACCATTCCCAACCGAGGCCGGACGTCCATCGAACGGAGGTTTCACATAAAAATCCGGTAGAACCGGAGATTGGCCCGGTTCGACGGGCAGCGCGTAGCTCAGGCCCTCAGGCCCTTCCTCAAGTTCGTAATCAAGGGCTGGCAGGAACGCAGAATAAAACCGCTTTGCTTGCGCGATGTCATCGGCACCAACGGTGACGTAGGCAATCATGCTGCGTGTTACCTTTCCGTAAGTTTGATTATGGCAACGAAGGTATTGGGTTACGCTAGACCAACACACCCTTCGCCTCAATGACCGCGATACGAAACGACGCATCCCCGGTTTTCCGGAACACACGCCAATCATACAAAAAGCAATCCGGCTTAAAAAAGCCCAACGCTATAGGGACTGCCCGGAGTGTTCCGGGCAGTCACCAGATTAGCAGTCTATCAGATTGGCCGGACAACCAGATGCGGCTGACCGTCCGATGTATGACGGACCGAGCGTCCGTCCCACCCGATCTGACCGTTCACCCGCTGACGGTAAGATGAAAAGCTGTCGAATGTGACCACATCGACCGCCTCGTCGAGGTGCAGCGTGATCCGGCGATAAGAACCGTCACCCATGACCGACAATCCTCGGATTTCCGCCGTAAAGGGCTGACCAAGGTATTGGCCTTCGACCCGGTCGCCGACACGCAGGATCATGCGATTTCCCGCCTTGGCGTGCAGCGTGTTCCAGTCGCGCGCACCGTGCTGATGGGCGATCAGTTCCAGCGCCTTGCCGTGGGACACCTCCACCCCACTGACGCGCAGTTTTTCCCGCAGGCGTCTGGCCTGCGATTTCAGCTCCTCCACCGGAGCTATGTTTTCAGATACAGTCATTCTTGCCTCGTTTCCTGAAACGGGCGCGTTGGAATGGACGGGGCTCGCATTGCCATCCGCGCGCCGGAAAAGGGGCAACAGATGAAAATTGATAGGGTTTCACCAAAGCCCGAAGGCCGCGAGCGGCAGGAGACCCAAACCTGAGGCATCCTTCGCACCACACCTGAAATTTGTCAACGTACGCTCAGAAATCCGGTGCAGCGCGGAACTTCATCGACACACCGCCCTCGGGATGTTTCAGCCGCAGTTCTTCCGAGTGCAACATCAGGCGGGGGAATTCGCGCGCTGCACCGCTGGCATAGAACGGATCGCCAAGGATCGGATGACCAAGCGCCTGCATATGCACCCGCAATTGGTGCGAGCGCCCGGTTTTGGGAAACAGGCGAACGCGGGTCGTGTCTTCCTCGCTTTTCACCACGCGCCAGTCGGTGACGGCGGGCTTGCCTGTATCGTGGCAGACCATCTGCAGCGGGCGATTGGGCCAGTCGACGATCAGCGGCAGATCGACGGTGCCGGTTTTCGGCTCCAGCTGACCCCAGACACGGGCGACATAGGTTTTTCTGGTCTGGCGCTTTTCGAATTGCATCCCCAGTGCCCGCTGCGCATGAGGCGTCTGGGCAAAGACCATCACGCCCGACGTGTCACGATCCAGCCGATGCACCAGCAGCGCCTGCGGAAATGCAGCCTGCACGCGGGTCAGCAGGCAATCGGCCAGATGTTCCCCCCGGCCCGGCACGGACAACAGGCCCGAGGGTTTGTTCACCACGATCAGCTGCGCATCCTCGTGCAGCACATCCAGCGGCGTTTTCGGGGGATCGTAAGTCTCGCTCATGCGCGCCTGCCTATCGCAGCGCGCCACCTCCCGCAACGTCGTCCTTGCCCGCGCGCGGGGCTTGGGCAAATCTTGTGGTAGCGGAGAGGAGAGGACATGCACCCCACAATCGAAAAAATGCAGGAAGTGGTCGCCAAAGGCGATGAAAACCTGATCCATGACATTCTGGCCGAGGATGTGCGGTTTCTGCCGCCGACCTACTATAAGACATGGACCGGACGGGCACCGGTGGCTGCCGTGTTGGGACATGTCGGACAGGTGTTTTCCGATTTTCGCTACCGTCGGGTGATGGGCGACGGAAAGGATTGGGCCTTGGAGTTTCAGTGCAGGGTCGGGGATCTGGATGCGGTGGGCGTCGATCTGATCACGCTGAACGATGACGGGCTGATTCAGGAATTCGAAGTGGTCATGCGACCTTACAAGACTATTGGAGCGTTGCGCGAAGCAATGAATGCGCGGGTGATGACCGATCCCCGTTTCCTTGAATATCGCGACGCGCTGTCCTGACAATGCCCGGTCCGGTTGCCGCCGATCAGATTTTGCGGGTGCCGCTACTGCCGGTTCTGGCTGTTCAAGGGCTGTCCGTCCGGCGTAAGGCACAGTTACTGCCCGAACCAGCAGGTCCGCGTGAAGGGCGCGAGGGGCGCGGACCCCGTTTGCGGTTGCTGATCGTCGGGGACAGTTCGGCCGCCGGGGTCGGGGCGGGAACGCAACAACAGGCTTTGGCCGGGCAGTTGGTCCGTCAACTGAGCAGGCACCACACGGTTGAATGGCGGCTCGAGGCAACGACAGGGCACACCACCGCGGACACGATTGACAGGCTGCGCGACATCGGCGGCGAGTTCGATGTTGCAGTGACTGCTCTGGGCGTGAACGACGTGACGCGTGCCGTGACAAAAGCGCAGTTCATGCGGCGGCAGACAGAGTTGCTGAATTTGCTGACTGGCACACTCGGGGTGCGCCGTGTCGTGCTCTCGGGCGTGCCGCAGATGCACCGGTTTCCGGCTTTGCCGCAGCCCTTAGCCTGGGTGTTGGGCCGGCAGGCGGGCCGGTTGGATCAGGGATTGCAGCAGGTCGCAAATCAGTTTCCGCAGGCCCGGCACCTGTCATTGCACTTGCCCGAAGACCCGGCCCTAGCCGCCCCGGACGGATATCACCCAAGCCCCAGAGCCTATGCCTTGTGGGCCGAGCAACTGGCATTGGCCATTCGCAGTCAGGACTGAGCCCGCATCTGGCGCACCATCGGAATTGAATAGACGATCAGCGCCGCCCAGATCATCGGAAAGGCGATCATGCGGCCCCGGTCTATGTGCTCTCCGAACAGGGTGATGGCGGTAATGAAGATCATCGTCGGCGCAATGTATTGCAGGATACCCATTGTCGAGAGACGAACCAGTTTGGCACCGTTCGCATAAACCAGCAGGGGAACCGCCGTGACAATCCCAGCACCAGCCAGCAGCAGAGTGTCTGTCGTCGCCACTCCGAAATTTCCGGCCCCCTGCACGCCCATCCAAGTGACATAGGCCAAGGCGGGGATCAGCAGGATCAAAACCTCCAGCAGGAAGCCCTGATTTGGCCCGATGGGAAGGGACCGTTTAAAAAACGCGTAGAACCCCCATGTGATCATCATACCCAAGGCCGCCCAGGGGAGTTTTCCGGCCTCAAGCACCAGAACCACAACGCCCACCGCCGCCAGAGCCACCGCCGCAATTTGCGTGCGGCTCAGCGGCTCGCGCAGCAAAAGCGCACCAAGAGCAATGCTGAAAAGCGGGTTAATGTAATAGCCAAGCGCCGCATCCAGCGCCTTGCCATTGGCAATCGCCCAGACATAAATCGCCCAGTTCACCGAAATCAGCGCCGCCGTCAGGCAGGCCATTCCCAGCATCCTCGGGTTACGCAGCGCAGATTGGAGATCACGTGTGCGTCCAAGCACAATCAGCAATAACCCGGCGACCGGGACGGACCAGATGATCCTGTGAGCAACAATTTCGACGGGCGGGATATGCGCCATAGCCTTCATGTAAAGCGGCAGAAACCCCCACAGAACATAGGCAGTGATCGCCAACGCCAGCCCCTTTGGCGAATCCGCGTTTTCGTCTGGGTTTCTGTTTGCGGACATTTACCGTCTCCGTTTGACACCAATGGTATCTACGGCAAACGGGGGGGCGTTGAAAACTCCGTAAACTGTGGGTCGACCCATCACATTCCTTGATGGGTCATCTCATATGCAGGGAGAAGGAAATAGCGAGGTTCTGCCTCGCGCTCCGGAGAATTTGAGGCCAGATGAACGAAGGAACCCTTGTTCATCTGGCCGGAAAATACTCCGCGAGAGACGCGGTTTGCCGCGGCGGGGGCAGAGCCCCTTTGCCTGATCGGATCAGACCTTCACACGCTCCGATTTCGGGTCATACATCGGCTTCAGCGATGCTTCGGCCTTTACCTTCACGCCGCAGACGTCGATTTCGTAACTCGACGCCAGCACGTCAGCGGCCTTTTCACCTTCGCAGGGCACATAACCCATACCGATGGCGCCGCCCAGCGTGTGACCGTAGTTGCCCGAGCTCAGATAGCCCACATATTCGCCGTCGCGGATGATCGGCTCATTATGGAACAGAAGCGGTTCGGGATCGGTCAGTTTGAACTGGACCAGACGGTTTTTCGGCCCGCTTTCCTTGCGGGCAATCACCGCCTCGCGCCCGATAAAGTCACTGCCTTTGTCGACCTTAACCGCAAAGCCGAGGCCGGCATCGACAACGTGATCCTCGCATGTGATGTCATGACCGAAATGGCGGAAACCTTTTTCGATCCGGCAGCTGTCCATCATGTGCATGCCACACAGTTTCAGCCCCATGTCCTGACCTGCCTCATGCAGGGTCTCGAAAACGTGCCCCGCCATGTCCGAGGAGACATAGACCTCCCAGCCAAGCTCGCCCACGTAGGTCACGCGATGTGCACGGGCCAGTCCCATGCCGATCTCGATTTCCTGCGCGGTGCCGAACGGGTTGGTGGCGTTCGAGAAATCAGCCGGTGAAACCTTTTCCAGCAGCGCACGCGCATTCGGGCCCATGACCGCCAGAACGCCCTCGCCCGCGGTGACGTCGGTGATGACAACGCGATAATCGCCTACATGGCGCTGCATCCACGCCTGATCAGCCAGTCGCGTCGCCGCCGGGGTGACAACCAGATAGGAGGTTTCGGTCAGGCGGGTGACGGTCACATCCGCCTCGATCCCGCCAGTGCGGTTGAGGAACTGGGTATAGACGATCTTGCCATTCGGCACCGAGTAATCGCCGCCACCGATATTGTTCATGAAGGCCTCGGCATCCGGACCTTCGACCCGGATCTTGCCGAAGGAAGACATGTCGTACATGCCGACATTCTCACGCACGGCGCGGTGCTCGGCGGCCGAGTTTTCGAACCAGTTCTGGCGCTTCCAGCTGTACTGGTATTCGCGCTCCTGCCCCTCATTCGCGAACCAGTTGGCGCGTTCCCAGCCAGCAAGTTCACCAAATACGGCGCCTTGTTCTTTCAGGTGATGGTGGAAAGGCGTCCGGCGAACACCGCGCGCCGTGGCTTTCTGACGATAGGGGTAGTGATCTGCATAGAGCAGGCCAAGCGTCTCTTTCGAGCGTTCGAACAGGTACTTCTTGTTGCCCTGGAACGGCTGCATCCGCCCGATATCTACATCACCCAGATCAAAGGGCTTTTCACCGCTGTCCATCCACTCGGCCAGCGCCATGCCCGCACCACCGGCGGACTGGATGCCGATCGAGTTGAACCCGGCAGCAACCCAGACATTGTCCATCTCGGGCGCCAGCCCAAGGTGATAGGCGTCGTCTGGGGTAAAGGATTCCGGGCCGTTGAAGAACGTGTGAATCCCCGCTTCGGCCAGCATTGGCATCCGGTTGCAGGCATCTTCGAGGATCGGTTCGAAATGGTCGAAATCCTCGGGCAGCTGGTCGAATTCAAAACTGTCAGGAATGCCGTCCATCGCCCATGGCTTGGCATTGGGTTCGAACGCGCCCAGCATCATCTTGCCCGCGTCTTCCTTGTAATAGGCACATTCGTCAGGCACGCGCAGCACCGGCAGCGGGGTCAGGCCCTCGATCGGCTCGGAGACAATGTAGAAGTGTTCGCAGGCGTGCAGCGGCACGTTGACACCGGCCATGCGGCCCACCTCGTGTCCCCACATACCGGCGCAGTTCACCACCATGTCGCATTCGATATGGCCCGAAGCGCTGCCATCGTCGGCAACCCAGTCCACGCCTGTGACCTTGCGGCCCTGCTTGACAATATCGGTGACTTTCACGCGTTCTTTGACAATGCCGCCCCGCTGGCGTGCGCCTTTGGCCAGCGCTAGTGCGATATTCGCCGGATCGCCCTGTCCGTCCAGCGGCAGATGAACCGCGCCTTTGACGCCTTCAAGGTTGAGGTGCGGATAAAGCTCGGCCACGCGCTCGTTCGAAATCTCTTCGACCTCGACGCCAAAGGCACGCGCCATGGCGGCCTGGCGGTAAATCTCTTCCTTGCGCTCTTCGGTCAGCGCAACAGTGATCGAACCGACCCTCTTGAACCCGGTGGCCACACCGGTTTCTTCCTCGAGCGAGCCATAAAGCTCCTGACTGTATTTCGCCAGCTTGGTCATGTTTGCTGTCGCCCGCAGCTGCGCGATCAGACCGGCCGCGTGCCATGTGGTGCCGCTGGTCAGCTGTTTGCGCTCCAGCAGCACAACGTCGTTCCAGCCCTTTTTGGTCAGGTGATACGCGACCGAGCATCCGATAACGCCGCCGCCGATGATGACCACGCGGGCCTTGGTAGGAAGATCAACCATTGTGAAGTCTCCGAATCTTCAGATTTGGCGCATACTGCCACGTAGAGGCGGCAGGAAATCCATCAAAAGCGTCAGAACGGCTGGGGTTTTCACCCTTCGGTATCCACCCGCCTTCTCTGACGGCGCAGGGTGAATGGCGTAATGCCGTAGACACTTTTATAGACGGCCGAGAAACCATTCGGGAAACCGCAGGCAAAGCCGATCTCGCGCACGCTCATGGTTGTGTTCAGCAGCAGGTTGTTGGCCTTGGCCAGTCGCATTTCGCGGTAGAAGTTGTTGGGGGTTGTGCCCAGATAGGATTTGAACTTGCGTTCCAGCGAGCGGTTGGACAGGCCAAGCGCCGAGACGATTTCGTTGATCGGCACGGGTTCTTCAATGTTGGCCTGCATGATCTTGATGCACTGGTCCAGCTTGTTGTCGCCGGTGGTGGTTGATTTGACGCCTGAGAAGGGCTGCATTGAGCTGAAGTCGCGGATGTTCTCGTGCAGCATGATATCCGCCACGGTCATCTTTCCCGCGCCCGAGATATGGCGCCCGATGACCGACAGCGCCACATCGACTGTCGCCCCCATGCCGGCGCAGGTGACGACCTGACCGTGCTCTGTCGCGATTGAGAACTTGGCGTCGAACCCGGCCCCACGCTCGCGCAGGAACGAGGCGTTTTCCCAATGCGTCGCGTGATCATCCGCGCCCTTGTCCTTGATATAGCGGCTTGCAGCCTCGGCCAGCAAAAACACCTGCGCACCGCGATAGGTATAATCCGACACGACGCGGGTCAGGGACAGGGCGGGATGGTCGGGGTCGGAATTTCCGATGACAAACACATAGTCGGCACTGGCCTGGGACGAGACCGGTTCGGTTTCCACTGATGCCTTAGCGCTGCTGCACACAGCCCCCCCGGTCAGGGACCGATAGCGATAGGTAAAGGGCGGCTGCGGGCACACCCGGTTGGCGATGCGCAGCACATCCACGATCCCGGCCAGTTCGCTGAGGACGAAACCGTCAGCGACGATAATGTCGAAATGCCATTGCCGTTCGGTCGTCATCGTGCCCTCCCGCTCAGACGATCCGGTGGCCCGCTGCGCGCAGGCGCTGCGCCAATTCCGTGATGTGGTCGGGTCCGACCTCGCAACAGCCGCCGACGATGGTGGCGCCCTGCTCGACCCAGCCCATGACGTGATCGGCATAAGCACCGGGGCCAAGGTCCGTTCTTTGTTCCAACGCATCCACGGTAGGGGCGTCTTTCAGGAACCCTTCGGAGATGCGGGTAAAACCATTGGCATAAGCCCCAAAGGGGCGACCCATCGTGGCGATGATCCCCAGTGCAGCCGGGATCGCCTCGGGGCGCGAGCAATTGATCAGTACGGCCTGCGGATCAAATCGCTCGACAAGGGGGGCGATGTCGCCCAACGGTTCGCCTGAACGCAGTCGGGTGCCGTCATCATCCATCACTGTCAGCGCCAGCCAGACCGGTTTTCCGCAGCCTTGCGTGCCGCGCAGGGCGCCCTCGGCCTCCTGTACTGACGACACGGTTTCGATAAGGAGCAGATCGACGCGCGGGGCCATCATGGTGGCAAGCTCGGCAAATTTGTCGGCGGCATCGGCGGGGTCGGGGTTCAGGTCCGGGCGGTAGGATGCCAGAAGCGGCCCGAGCGATCCCGCGATACGAACGGCGGTTCCCTTGCGGGCGCGTTCGGCCTGCGATAGCGCAACGTCGATCAGGTTCGGAACCTGATCCTCCATCCCCACGCGGACAAGACGCGAGCGATGAACGGCGTAGGTGTTGGTCGTGGCAATGGTGGCGCCCCGCCGGAAATAATCGGCATGGACATCGCCCACCAGATCGGGGTGGTCGATCATCACGCGGGTCGACCAAAGCGGCGTCGCGCGGTCGCCGCTGCGTTTGACCAGTTCCTGCCCGATCGAACCATCCAGTAGGGTTATGTCAGCCATTGGTCAGCCTCCGTCATGGGATCAGGACCAGTTTTCCGGGCAGCGCCTTGGACTGAAAATCCTGCTGCGCCTTGGCAATGTCCTGCAAAGGGTAGGTTTTTGAGATCAGCGGTTTGATCCGGCCTTCGTTCATCAGTGTAACCAACCGGCCAAAGACCTCGAACGCCTGATGGGTGCATCCGTGGATGGTGATGTCACGCAGGTAGATGTCGCGCAGATCGGCCTGAACCATCGGCCCGGCGATGGCACCAGACACGGCGTAGTGCCCGCCGGGTTTAAGCGCAAGGATCAGGCCGGGCCAGGCCGGGCCTCCTACTACGTCGATGACAACATCGAACATGTCCTGCGGCAAGGTGGCGTCGCGGCCGAACGTGTCCGTTGCACCCTGTCCTTTGACCACTTCGGCCTTGGCCGGGCCGGTCACGCCCCAGACGGCGGCACCGCGCAGGGCGGCCAGTTGCACCGCCGCCAATCCGACGCCACCGGATGCACCGGTGATCAGCACCTTGTGTCCCGCCGTCACACCCGCGCGGGTCAACAGGTTCTCGGCCGTACCAAATGCGCAGGGGATCGCGGCGATCTCCACGTTGGAAAGCGGTGAAGCGGTTACGTCATACAGGTCGTCGGCGCCGACGAGGCAATATTGGGCAAATGCGCCATCGATCTCCGAGCCCAGCGCGATGAACCCGTGCGGGTTGCCGGGGCGCGAACGCGGCAGGTTGATCGGGCAGGTCACGCGTTGACCGGGTTTGAACGGAACACCGGCCCCGACAGCCGCGACAATGCCACAGAGATCGCCGCCCTGAATGCGGGGAAAGGCCAGCGCGCCGCCCCAGCCTCCAGCCTCGACATCCTGATCGACGGCATCGGTGGCCCCGGTCACATCGGACGAATACCACCCGACTCGGGTGTTGATATCGGTGTTGTTGACCCCGGCTGCCGCGACCCTGACCAGCACCTGCCCGGGGCCGGCGGTCGGAACGGGAATGTCGTCGCGCCATTCCAGCGCCTCCGGCCCGCCGTGGCAGGTCAGGTGAACGCCGGACATGACGGCTGGTATGCTCATCGCTCAGCCCCCGTCGTCCGGATGCGGTGGCACCGGCCCCATCGGCACGATGTCATAGCGGGCGTTTAGATCGGCCATCTTCGCCTCATCTGCAAAATCCGCTTCATCCATCGTTGCCAGTTCCGTCAGAAACCCATCAAAACCCGATGGCTGAAAAATCATGAGCATTTTCGCAGGTGCGTTGCCCGCGACACGGCAGGCATGTGGCACTCCGGGTGGCACGTGCATCGTGGTGCCCGGAGTGCAGCGATGCCAGTCACCATCGACATAGAAATCGACCTGACCTTCGAGGAAATAGAATGTCTCGGCATGGCTATCATGCCGATGCAGACCCAGCGCAAAGTTGGATTTGAGGTTGTCCTCCATGAGCGTATAGGCGCCGCCGGTGTCCTGACCGGACACTTTGACAAAGGTATGATCGTTTTCCCAGTCATAGTTGGGACCCTCACCGGGTCCCAGTTTGGCATAGCGCTTGCCCATGGAGGCCTCCTTGTCGCGATCAGGCGCGGAGCCGCTCGTTCGCTGGGTCCCAAAGCGGCTGATCTTCCTGTACCACAGCGCGACACTTTTCGCCGTAGATTTCGACCTCAAGCTCGGTGCCCGGGGTTGCCAGATCCGGACGCACCATGCCCAGCGCGACCGATGCATCGATGCGATAGCCCCATGCGCCGGACGTGGTTTCACCGACGATCTGACCATCATGCCAGATGCAGGACATGTAGGGCGCGTCGCAATCCTTTGCCTCGACCAGCAGGGTAACGAACTGCTTTTTCGCGCCCTGCTGCTTTTCGTTCTGGATCGCGGCCTTGCCGGGGAAGTCCTGCGGCTTGTCCAGCTTGACGAACCGGCCCAGCCCACCTTCGAGCAGCGAGAAGTCGGTCGACAGATCGCCCTTCCACGCACGGTAGCCCTTTTCGATACGCAAGGAGTTCAGCGCATACATGCCGAACGGCTTGGCGCCTGCGTCGATGATGGCACCGTAGATGGCAGGCATATGCTCGTTCAGGGCATGAACCTCCCACCCCAGTTCACCGGCGAAGGACACGCGGATCAGATAGGCGGGCTGGCCTGCAACGGTTGCGGACTGGTGCGTCAGCCATCCGGCCGACAGGTCCGCATCGGTCAGACCCGACAGGATCTCGCGCGATTTCGGGCCGGTGACGATCAGCGTGTCGCGTGTGGTGGTCACATCCTCGACACTGACACCTGCGGGCATCGCATTCAGCAGGATGTCCCGGTCATGCCACTGCGCGGTGGCAGCAGTGATCATCACGAACTCATCTTCGCCCAGACGAATGCAGGACATTTCGGTCAGGATACGGCCACGATCGTCGGAGACGTAGATCAGGTTCATCCGGCCAACCTTGGGCAAACCGCCGGTTGCGAGACCGCGCAGTGCCTCGGCGGCACCCTCTCCCTTGACCATGAAGCGCGAGAAGCCTGGCAAATCTAAAACGCCACAATGGTCTCGCACGGCCTCGCATTCTTCCTTGATCCGCTGCTCCCACGGGCCGGACCGGCCCCATGTGTGTGTGCTTTCTTCGGTCACGTCGTCACCGGGCTGTGCGAACCAGTTAGCACGCTCCCACCCGTTATAGGCGCCCATGACACCGCCCAGTTCCTTGACCTTGGCATGTACCGGCGACAGTTTCTTGTCGCGCGCGGCGGGCCATTCGTGATGCGGGAAGTGCATGGCGTATTCGTTGCCGTAAACCTCCATGCCTTTTTTCACGCAATAGTCGTGATCGGTGTAATCGGTGTAGCGGCGCGGATCGACCGACCACATGTCCCACTCGGTGAACCCGTCGACGATCCATTCCGCCAGCACCTTGCCAGCACCGCCGCCTTGCGCGATGCCAAAGGTAAAGACGCAGGCCTCGAACGCGTTTTTCACGCCGGGCATAGGACCGATCAGAGGCAAGCCATCCGGTGCATAGGGGATCGGGCCGTTGATGATGCGCGAGATACCGGCCTCACCGGACAACGGCACACGCTCCATCGCGTCGGCAACGATGTCCTCGATCCGGTCCAGATCGTCGGACCACAGCTGGAAGCTGAAATCGTCCGGCATCGGGTCGGCTTCGGTTTCCCAATGCGCGCGGCAGTTGGGCTCGTACGGGCCGATGTTGAAGCCGTGCTTTTCCTGACGCAGGTAGTACGACACATCCACATCGCGCAGCAGCGGCAGCTTTTGTCCGCTTTGCTTCGACCATGCCTCGATCTCGGGGATTTCCTCGGTCAGCAGGTACTGGTGGCTCATCACCATCATCGGAACAGTGCGCCCGCCAAAGGGCTTGAACCACTCACCCACGCGCTGGGCATAGTACCCTGCCGCGTTCACCACATAGTCACAGTCAATGTCACCTTTTTCGGTGCTGACGGTCCAAGTGCCATCGTCGTGCTGGGTCACGCCGGTTGCAGGGGTAAAGCGCAGGATTTTTGCACCCATGTCGCGGGCGCCCTTAGCCAGCGCTTGTGTCAGCTGCGCCGGGTCGATGTCACCGTCGCTGGGGTCGAACAGCACGCCCTCAAGGTCGTGGGTTTCAAGGAACGGGTACTGTTCCTTGGCCTGTTCAGGCGTCCACATCTCCATCTCGATGCCTTGATAGCGCCCCATGGCGCAGGCGCGTTCGAACTCCTGCACACGCTCTTTCGTATGCGCCAGACGGATCGAGCCGGTCTGGTGATAGTTCATCGGATAATCGACCTCATCCCCCAGACGGGAATAAAGCTCGGTCGAATACCGCTGCATGTTCATGATCGCCCACGAGGTCGAGAAGGTCGGCACGTTCCCCGCCGCATGCCAAGTCGAGCCTGCGGTCAGCTCGTTCTTTTCCAGCAGGACGCAGTCGGTCCAGCCTTTCTTGGCCAGATGGTAGAGCGAGGAGGTCCCCACCACACCGCCACCGATAATAACCACGCGGGCTTTTGTCGGAAAATCACTCATGTCTTTCAGTTCCTGTTATTGCGCCCGTTGGGGCAGGTCGTCCGTGATGTCGTAGTAATCGCCCTTGTCGGCCACAAAGATGTGCCGGGCGAGTTTCAGTCCGGTAGGTGCGTCCAGCGCCCCCATGGAAATCGAAATCGTGTCCTCGTCGTTGTGCTGCCAGAAGAGGAACGAACCGCAGGCGCGGCAGAATCCGCGCTTTGCAATGTCGGATGCGCGAAACCAGCTCAGCGTGTCGCTGGCGGTAAAGCTCAGGTTGTCCTGATGGGTCGAGGTCGAGGCCCAGACATGGCCCGATTGCTTGCGGCACTGGCCGCAATGGCAGGCGGATGGTGGCGACAGGTCTCCATCAATATTGAATGCGACGGCGCCGCAGAGGCAGGAACCGGTATGCATGTCTTTACCCCCTTGCTGTGGGCGTGGTGCTGGCCCCCAGCAACACGCCGTAGATGATGAAGCAGGTCGCCATCACCCGGCGAACCCATGTGTTGAAGACGGCCCCCAGCGCGGCCTTTCCCATCAGCGCGCCAAGCAGGGTGAACCCAGTATAGCTGAGCGTCGTGATGATCAGAGCCGTCGGCATAATCACCGCCATCTGCTGCCAGATCGGCACGTCCGGCTGCACGAATTGCGAAAACGCCGCGAGGTATCCTGCAACGCTTTTGGGGTTGATCGTGGCGACGGCCAGCGCGTGCAGATAGATGTGCCGCGCGGGGCGTTCGGTGGCCGGGACTGGCCTTGTGGAATTCATCCAGCCGCGCACGCCCAGCCAGATCAGGAACCCTGCGCCGATCAGCTTGGCGATGAAGAACCCGGTCGGTGATGCCGCGATCAGGGCAGTGACACCCAGCGCCGACAGGATCAGAAAGGCACTGGCCTGTGTCAGGATGGCCAGCACACCCAGCATCGCTTTGGGAAACGGCAGGCTCATCCCGTTCGAGATGCAATTGACCGCATTCGGCCCCGGTGTGGTGACGAACACCACCCAGAACAGCGCGAATATGGTCCAGGCCTCGAAACTCATCAGTACACCGGCGGGGCGATGACCCAGACGGCAACGGCGGGCTCGTCATAGGGGTTGGACCACTGGTAGGGTTCGTGCTTGATCCGGAAACTGTCGCCCGGTCCCACGGTGTAGGCACGGCCGCCAATCCTGAGATCAAGCTGACCAGAGACCATGTAACCAACCTCCTGCGTGGGCCGGTTCGCCGGGGTCTGCATGCGGGAATGGGGTTGAAAGGTCGAATGCACCATCTCGAAATCATCGGTCAGGTCGGGTGAGAGCAACTCTTCGATCAGCCCTTCCTCGCCCGACCCCATAGGGCGGCGCGACCCGGCGCGCACGACATATCCCTGTTCATCGGCGGGTGCCGCGGAATGGGCAAACAGCATCGACATCGGCACACCCAGACATTGGGCAATCTGGCGCAGATCTGAGATCGAAGGCTCGGACATGTCGCGTTCGACCTGGCTGAACCAGCCGACCGACCGATCAAGCTTTGCGGCAATTTCGGCAAGCGTCAGCCCGCGCGCCTTTCTCAGGGCGCGGATATCGGCACCAAGTGTCGCGCTGTGTGGGGCCTGGTCGTTCACCTGTCGCTCCGAATCTCGTGAAATTTTCTCCTCGTTTTTCACCGTGACGCAATCTGATGAAAAAACCAAGCATTTTTTCACGAGACATCCAAGTCCGGCTGTATCGAGCCAGCGACGCGGGTTGGCCAGCCTTTTCGGCGATCAAATGATCCCGGCTGTGTGTGCCCTGAATTACCGAACCGCAGCGCCGGCCACTCAATGACATCCACATGCCGCGTCAGAGGCATGTTTTCCTAGAACAGAGATGGAAGAGAACAGGCATCGGCAGCCTGCCAGAGGATCCGAATGCTACTGACCGACGATCTCGATTGTATAGTTACGCCGGGCACCGGCGGGCGGTGGCGGAAACGGCGCCGCAGTTCTGATCTGCGCCAATGCCACCTGATCCAGACGCTTTGAGCCCGAGCTGCGGCTGATCGACAATGACGCAAGTGATCCGCTATCGGCTATTTGAAACCGGACCACGGCAGTTCCGCGAATGTTGACACTTTTGCGCCGCGTCCGAGAAATTTTCCGCAACACCAGACCTTTGTAATTATCCACATCCGCATCGCCCTGCTTGGCCGACGCGACCCGGTTCTGTGTGGCCTTGCTGGAACCGTCCCGTTTGCGACCTGTGTCGCTGCCCTTTTTGGCGGTTTTGTTTGCGTTTCCCTGTTGCGATGCGACCTGACCCTTGGGTTTGGGCTCTGCTTCAGGCTTAATTTTAGTCTTGGCTGTTTTTGCGCTCACAACATTCGTCGATTGCGCAGGCGCAAGGGCTTTTTGCGAAACAGCCGATGAATGAGTGTTTGAGGCACGAGGCGCCGTCACCTTGCTGACCCCTGTGGTTCCCTGCAGGGCCGGAGCGTTTGCGTTTGGGCTGAGCGTCTGTTTTTCGACGGGTTGGGTTGGCTGCGGCGGTTGCGCCTGATGACGCGATGGCGGCGGGGCCGATGCGGCCCCTCCGTCGACAAGATCCTTAAAAGATGACCCGAAGGCGGCGACCTCGACCGACCCGCTACCCTCGGTTTGTGCGGGTTCCGATGTCGAATAATCCTGCAAGGCCAAACCATGCGTTGCAATGGCAAGGAAGACTGCGATTACAGCCACACGGTACGATGAAGGGATCATTGCAACGCTCTTTCAGTCACCACGAATATCTGTTTTGCGCCAAGCGCCCGCAGATCCGAACTGACCCGGACCAGCTGGATTGCCGGCAGGGACCGATCCGGCACGATCCGCACCGCGTCCAAAGGCAAATCGATCGAGGCCCGGTCCACATAGGCTGCCGCAGACGTCAGCTCGGCGCCCCGGTATTCCATCGTTCCATCCGCCCGGATCACCAGAGCATCCGGCGGTTCACGCCCGTCCAGATCCTGCGTTTGCACAAGCTGCACATCACTATTCATTGGCGGCGCCAGCGTTCCTGCGATCATGAAAAAGACCAACAGCAGGAAAACAACGTTGATCAACGCAATCGTCGGTTCCCTGGCATTTTTGGGCCTAGATTCCAGCCGCATCATCCCAACACTCGGGTTTGCAGAAGCTTTACCGGTCGCAGCACTGCCATCAGGTCAATCAATTGCTGCGAGGTGGTTTCCTGCCCAAGGCTGATCACAACGGTCTGAGGTTTATCGGATTGCAGAACTGATGTGACCTGCTGCAGCGATACAGTCTGCCCATCAAGCAGAATTTGTTCTGCATTCAGTTTCAGGAACCGAACCGTGCGGTCCGTATCTGCGCCCCCGCCAGTCGAAGACGTCAACTCGATCTCGCCATGTTTGGAAAAGGTCGAGCTCAGCATGAAGAACAGCAACAGCAAAAAGATGACATCGATAAGCGATGTCATCGAAAGGCGTTTGCGCCGCTTCTTCAGTACATCAAGCGCCATTGGCGGCCAGCGCGTTATGCGGCGAACCGACTTCCGGCTCTGACAGGGTATGACCGGGTGCAAATACCGTGCGAAATGCTCGATTTGCAAAAATGCGCTCGCGTCTCATCCGGGCCTCGAACCAGGTCAGGATCATGGATGCGGGCATGGCAACCGCCAAACCGGCTGCAGTTGTCAGCAGTGCCACCCAGATACCGCCAGCCAACAGCGACGGGTCAACGGAACTGCCCGCTCCCTGTAATGTCCGGAATGCGTCGATCATACCGATGACCGTGCCGAACAACCCCAACAGCGGAGCAAGCTGCGCCACCATGTCCAGCACGTTCAGGCCTTGCTCCAACCGCGCAAACCGGGCTTCGGCCTCGGCATCTGCGCGTTCCGACAGGTTTTGCCCGTCACCGGAAAACGCCATCCGTACCACCGGCGCCAGATAGCTGCGGCTTTTGTCCAGATGGGTCCAGGCTTCGCCTTTGTTGCCCCTGTCCCATGCGTCGATGGCCTGAGAAAGTTCCAGATGTCTGGAGACGCCCGCCGCCCTGTATTGCCAGAGCTTGTATAGAACCAGCGACAGCGTCGCGACGGATGTCGCGATCAGGACGGCTACAACCGGGCCGCCCAGTTCGACAATATTGAGAAGAGATTGTTTGATGTCTGTCATCCCGCTATCCGATCATGTCGATGGTCAGACGGCTCTTGACGCGCAGCGCATCCATGCAGGCATCCGTCGGACCGACTTTGGTCTGGCATTGTTCGGCCCCGTTGATCAGAACGCGACTGATTTGGTCGCAGCTCAGGCCGTTGAACTGAAACTGCCGGACCCTTGGACGCCCAACCGGCAATTGTTCGAAATCCAGCAATGTCAAAAGTGCGACCTGTCCCTCGGCGCCAAACAGAACCGTTTCGAAAACCACCTCGGAGAGGTCGTCATTGGTTGTGTTCTCGGCCACGAAACTCAGAAGGCAGCTCTGCCCGCGCAACTCTGCCGCGCTGAGTTCAAGGGATATGCCACCGTTGGGGACAGGTTCCTCGGCGGCTGCTGGCCCTGTCCCCACGAAAGGGGACAGGGCCAGCAGGGCCGCTCGAACGATGGAATATGGGGGTGTCGACATGACCGGCCCTTTCGCTTGTCTCAGAAGGTCTTCGCCAGCGTCAGCTTAAAGTTCCGCCCCGGCGATTTGCGGGTCGAAAGGCTGGACTGGTAATCTTTGTCAAAGATGTTCTCGATGCCAACGCGTACCTCGAAACCTTCGAATGCGCCCTCTTGCGGCAGGTACGTGGCGCGCAGCGTGTTCAGGCCATAGCCGCCGATTGGATTACCCGACGAATCAAAGCCCGCTCTGGACCCCAGGATTTCCCAGCTGACATCAAGTGTCCGGCCAAACCGTTTGCCCACTGTCAGCCGTGCGGTATCTGCCGGTTCATTGCGCCACCGTGTTTCGGAACCGGTTGCACTGGTTTCCGTGGCTTTGACAATATTGGCGTTGAAATCGGCGTAAAATCCGCTGGCCACCGCATAGGACGCTTCGATTTCCACACCCTGAGCATTGACCTCATCTGCGCCTGAATAGGACGTAATGTCCCGCAGGGTTGTGTCATATAGGTTTACCTTGGCGCGCACGACGTCGCCCGAGGCAAAGATATCGCCCTGATTATACGAGAACCCGGCTTCCCAGGTCGTCGATTTTTCGGGTTGCGTCATGAATATCGGCGTACCCAGATCGTCGATGATCGGCAGGCTTTCGGTGTATGCGCCGCCGCCGAAAATCGCGAAGCCGCTGGCAAACTCGTACCGCGCTGAAAGGCCGCCCATCAAAGCGCTGTTGTCATAGCTTGCGTTTGCAGGGGGGGTCGCGTCGCTGTTGCCCTTGATATCCTGTGTCTCGTACCGCAGCGCAGGTGTGATCGTCAGCTGATCACCGATCTGCATGTCGTCAACCGCAAACACAGCGATCCGGCGGTCGGTGCCTCCGGGCGCCGCTGCCGCATCAAGCCGGTCCCGATTGATGAACTCGATACCGGTACGCAGGTCGTGCGATACGTTTCCGGTCTGAAAATACGACGCGTTCTTCACCGTCAGCTTTGTCGTCTCGTATTGATGATCCGCATCGGCCAGAGCCCGAACTGACGGGAAAAAGGGCGTTCCCTCCAGACTCGAGGACCCCTCGACATAAGAGCTGTCGATTGTCTGGTCCGAATAGCTGAGGTTGACGTCCAGATCGACCAGGTCGTTGCCTGCCGGGCGGTACTGATAACGCAAGATGGCAATTTTTGTATCGATGTCACGGTCAACGTTGCCAAATGCATCGGATGTTGTACCAAACGAGTCATATGGCACATCGCGCTCTTCTGACTGGGACTGATTCCAGGATGCAGTCAGCGAATGTTCGAGGTTGTCGCCAAAACTGTATTTACCCTTGGCCAGAAAGGACGGCAGCGTGAAGGCGCTGTTGCCGATGTCCTGTCCATTACCGTCCTGCTGAATGTCCTGATCGCGATAGGTATAGTTCAACAGGAACTCGGCCTGCTCGATTGGCTGCCAGGCCAGGATCGACGACGAGGCAAATCCGTTGCCGTTCGAATACCCCTCCAGCGTCTGGCGGAACCGGAATCCCGGCTCGCCTCCGGTAAAGTCGGACGCGTCCTTGGTTTCCAGCTGAACGACACCGCCGACCACACCCGAGCCGTATTCGAACGACCCAACGGTTCCGCGGATCACCGAAACACTTTTGTACAGCTGCGGGTCCGTAAACAGCTGGTTGCCGATGCGGTACAGCTCCTCGCCGCCAGTCGTCGCTCCATCGATCAGGACAAGCACTTTCTGGTCAGTGCCAAAGGTGCCGTTGGCCCCGAAGCCGCGAATGTTGATACCTGAACCCTGCGGGGTCGAACCGTTCACCAGGGTCACGCCCGGCACGCTGTCGATCAGTTCCGCGACTGTGTTCGCCTGCCGGTCGTTGATCTCTTCCTGATCGATGTTGGTCACGGGAACTGCAGTATCCGTCTGAATTTCCCGCTTGCTTTCGCCCAGTTCAAGGGTGCCTAGGAAACCGTCACCCTGTTCCTGCCCCCAGGCTGCGGCTGCCATAAGGCTGAGGCCTGAGGCTGTTCCCCACAGCCTCATCATCTGTAATTGCGCACGCATATCTGTCCCTTCGATACGTACAAGGACCGGAAGGGCTGGCAGGGCGCTGGCGCTGGTCTTTTTTGTTGTTTTTTAAATCCACCATTTGGCGGCTTGTGTTCGTTAATAAAGCTTACTAAATTAGTCAACAATAAATCGGGGCCGTTCTGACGACCCCTGCCAGCATGCGGCTGATATCAGCACTCGCAGCGCCAGCTGAACCAAATCCAAATCTTGCAGATGGGAAAACCATGATGGAACAGGCGCTTATGGCACCAGAACAGGTGCGTGCCGCATACAATGAGAACCCCGGACGTCGTGACCGTGATCTTGCTGACTCGCTCGGACTTGCCGAGGCACAGCTGGTTGCCGCGTTTGTTGGCCACGGTGCGACTCGGCTGTCGGCAGATCTTGACGAGATTTTCCCGCGCCTCAACGGGCTGGGTGAGGTTCTGGCACTCACCCGGAACCCGTCCTGTGTGATTGAAAAAGTAGGGCAGTACGACAGCTATCATTCCGGCGCGCATGCCTCGATGGTTCTGACCGAAGATATTGATCTGCGCATGTTCCCAAAACACTGGGTCCATGCCTTTGCCGTTGAACGCGACGGCGACAAGGGAACAAAGCGGTCTTTGCAGTTTTTTGATGCCGCGGGCGATGCGGTGCACAAGATTCATCTGCGTGACGATTCAAACCATGGGCATTGGCACGACCTTGTTGCGGCGCTGAAATCAGAAGATCAGGCGCAGGTGCTCGATGTCGCGCCCCGCCAACCGGCCGAAGCGCCAAAGGCCAACGCCGAAAAGGCCGACGCCCTGCGCACCGAATGGGCAAAGATGACCGATACCCACCAATTCCTGCGCCTGACTTCAAAGCTCAAAATGAATCGCCTGGGCGCATATCGGATCGCTGGCGAGCCGTTGGTGCGCGCGCTGGAGGTCAGCGCGATTGAGACGATGTTTGAACAGTTGCGGGCTCAGGAACTTGAGGTCATGATCTTTGTCGGAAACCGCGGTTGCATCGAGATACACGGCGGGCCGGTCCGGACGATCAAACAGATGGGACCGTGGTTCAATGTTCTCGACCCCCGTTTCAACCTGCACCTGAGGTCGGATCACATTGCCGAAGTCTGGGCGGTCACCAAACCGACCCAGCGCGGACCGGCCGTGTCGGTCGAGGCTTTCGATGCCGACGGGGGCCTGATCTTTCAGATTTTCGGACGCCGCTCGGGTGAGACGGACCACCGTCCTGCCTGGGACAAGCTCGTGTCGGGTCTCGAGCCGCTTCAAACGTCGGAGGTTGCCTGATGGGTATGTGGCGCACCGTCCTGAGCGTCGGCTTTGTTGTTGCCGGATGGGCTGCACCACACGCGGCATCTGCACAGGAAACAGAGGCCAATCGCATTATTGCGATTGGCGGATCCGTGACCGAGATTGTTTATGCATTGGGTCAACAGGACAGGCTGGTCGGACGCGATCGGACGTCAAGCTTCCCCCCCGAGGCGCAAGACCTGCCGGACATCGGCTACATGCGCGCGTTGACACCCGAAGGCGTTTTGTCCGTCGCCCCGGACATGATTCTGTCGATTGAAGGCGCCGGTCCGCCCGAGACGATTGCCGTTCTCAAGGACGCAGGTGTGGACTTCGTGGAAATTACTGATGAATTCAGCCGGGACGGCGTGGTGGCCAAGATCAGGGCCGTTGGCGCCGCCCTGAATGAGGAGTCTGCCGCCAATGCGCTGGCGGATCAGGTCGGGGCGGAAATTGACGCGGCCAACGCAGCGGCTGTGGCTGCGACCGGGTCCAACCCGATGCGCGTTCTTTTTATCCTGTCTGCACGGGATGACCGAATTCTGGTTGGCGGTACCGAGACACAGGCGGACAGCATCATACGGCTGGCCGGTGGCGTAACCGCTGTCCCGAATGTTTCGGGGTTCAAACCGATCACTCCCGAGGCTCTGGCCGTTGCTGCTCCGGATATCATTTTGATGATGGACAGGGGCGATGATCATGCAACCAGCGAGACCGAGCTTTTCGAGTTGCCGGCGCTTGCGTTGACCCCGGCCGGTCGGAACAAAAGACTGGTGCGCATGAAGGGGCTGTATCTTCTGGGCTTCGGGCCCCGGACCGCCTCGGCGATCACTGAATTGTCTGCTGCGTTGCAACGAAACGGGCAAGGCCTGTGACCCTTGTTTCCGGGCATGATGGTATGACCATCCCCTCGGCGGACCGTCGAGCGGCTGCGCGAATGATGTCGGTATTTCTTGTGATGCTGCTGATACTTGTCAGTGTCGCAAGTATTTCCGTCGGTGCGTCATCCGCATCGCTGGGAGACGCAGTAACGGACCTGATAACGGGACGGGATGTGTCGGATCTGAACAGGATCGTATTGTGGGATATCCGCCTGCCGCGTCTGGCGATGGGTATACTTGTCGGGGCAGCACTGGCTGTGTCCGGTGTGGTGATGCAAGGCCTGTTCAGAAACCCGCTGGCCGATCCCGGGATCGTGGGCGTGAGTGCCGGGGCAAGTCTGGGGGCAATTTCGGCGATCATCCTTGGCGCCTATTTGCCCGCAGCAATACTGGGCTGGGTCGGCAACGGGCTGGTCGCATTCGCGGCGTTTTTCGGCGGCTGGGCCTCGGTCCTTGTTCTGTACCGGGTCTCGACCCGGCGTGGTCAGACATCAGTGGCGACCATGCTGCTGGCCGGTATCGCGCTGGGCGCGTTGTCCGGCGCGGTTTCGGGTGTTCTGGTCTACATGGCCGATGATCAGCAGCTGCGTGATTTGACTTTTTGGGGAATGGGATCGCTGGCAGGCGCGACATGGACCAAGGTTGTGACCGTCGCGCCGATTATCCTGATCGCCATCGTCTCCGCGCAATTTCTGGCCCGCGCGCTGAACGGTATGGCCATGGGAGAGGCCGTGGCGCATCATATCGGCATCCCGGTCCAACGCAGCAAAAGCCTTGCCATTCTGGCGGTGGCCGCCGCGACAGGTGCCGCCGTGGCGGTGTCGGGTGGTATCGGGTTCGTAGGGATTATCGTGCCGCATCTGCTTCGCATCGCAACGGGCCCCGATCACCACAGACTGCTGCTGAATTCCGCACTTCTGGGTGCCAGCCTGCTGCTATGCGCCGACATGATCAGCCGCATCGTCGTCGCACCCGCCGAGTTGCCGATCGGTATCGTGACGGCCGTACTCGGGGCGCCGGTATTTCTGTGGATTCTGCTGCGGCGCCACGGGATGATGGGAGCGTAAGCAATGAAGGCCGAAAACATTCACGTCCGGCTGGGCGGCAAGGAAATCCTGCGTGATATTGAATTTAACGCGCAGCCCGGACAGGTGACCGCGATCATTGGTCCGAACGGGTCGGGGAAATCTACCTTCCTCAAGGTTTTGTCAGGTGAAATCGCCACATCGGGTAGGCTCCTTCTCAATGGGCGGGACATTTCGGCGCTGAAGCCGTGGCAATTGTCGGCAATGCGCGGCGTCTTACCCCAATCCTCGACTGTTGCCTTTCCATTCAACGTTCTCGAAGTTGTCCGGCTCGGGCTGGCAGACGGATTGGCCGCGACAAACGACCATCTACCGTCCCGAGCCCTCGCTCACGTTGACCTCAGAGGGTTCGAGCACCGTTCGTATCAGGATCTGTCCGGAGGTGAACAGCAGCGCGTGCAAATGGCGCGGGTGCTGGCGCAAGTCTGGGACGCTCAGAGTCATGACCAGCCCAGATGGCTTCTGTTGGACGAACCGGTCGCCAGTCTGGACATTGCCCATCAGTTTACGGTTCTGGAAATCGCCAAGGATTTTGCCGCCCGGGGCGGCGGCGTGATTGTGGTGATGCACGACCTGAACCTGACCGCATTGTTCGCAGACATGATCTGCGTTCTGTCGCAGGGTGAGGTGTGGGGGTTCGGAACGCCGGCGGATGTTCTGACCGACGAGATGATGACAGATGTTTATCGGATCAACGCAAAAATCAACAAACTGCCGCCGACCCATGTGCCATTCGTGTTGCCTCAGACGGTGAAGGTAGTTTGTGCCACCTGAGTTCGGTCGCGTACGCAAAACTTCCGCAAGGATCAGAATGCGACAAACAAGGTCAGTGATTTGCCGCCATAGGTGACGAGATTTGCAAGGCGTATGACAACGCCTTGCAATTATTCATGCAATTCCCTCAGCCTATTCGGCGGCCCAGCCACCAACCGCCTTGACCTCCAGAAAATCCTCAAGTCCCCAGAGACCGCCTTCGCGGCCGTTGCCGGACTGCTTCATGCCACCAAAAGGAGATCCCGCAGCGCGGGACTGGCCGTTCATCTCGACCATGCCTGACCGCAGTTGCCGCGCCATGCGGTTGGCCCGCGCGGTGTCCTGCGTCTGCACGTAATTGGTCAGGCCATATGGCGTGTCGTTGGCGATCTCGACAGCCTCTTCCTCGGTATCAAAGGGGATCATGGTCAGGACCGGGCCAAAGATTTCCTCGCGCGCGATGGTCATCTGGTTGTTGGCATCTGCAAAGACGGTGGGGCGCACGTAATAGCCCTTGTTCAGACCCTCGGGCCGCCCGGTGCCCCCGGCAACCAGCCGCGCGCCTTCGTCGATGCCCTTCTGGATCAGGTCTTGAATCTTGCCCCACTGGACCTCGTTGACCACCGGTCCGATATGGCGGCCTTCGTCCAGCGCGTTGCCGACCGAAACCTTGTCGGCCACTTCTGCCGCCATCTCGACCGCCCTGTCATAGATCGGGCGCTGTACCAGCATCCGGCTGGGGGCGTTACAGCTTTGGCCGGTGTTGTTCATCATGTGCAGGACGCCCCGCTTGACGGCCTTTTCATCCGCATCGGCAAAGACCACGTTGGCGCCCTTGCCGCCCAGTTCCAGATGCACCTTCTTCAGCGTGTCGGCGGCGTTTTTGGAAATCGCCGTGCCGGCGCGGGTCGAGCCGGTAAAGCTGACCATATCCACATCCCTGTGGCCCGACAGTTGCGAACCAACGCCCACACCGTCGCCATTCACAAGGTTGAAGACACCCGGAGGGAACCCGGCCTCATCCATCATTTCGGCAAAGATCATCGCGTTCAGCGGGCTTTGCTCGGACGGTTTCAGAACCATCGTACAGCCCGCAATCGCGGCGGCACCGACCTTGAGCGTGACCTGATTCATCGGCCAGTTCCATGGTGTGATCAGCGCGGCCACGCCCACAGCCTCATGGATGATCCGGTCGTTCGGCGCGTGATCGCCAAGCGGGCGTTCGAACTGAAATTCTTTGGCGGCCCTGATAAAGTTTTTCAGGTGCCAGATGCCCGCACCGACCTGCTGAGTGCGCGACATGTCGATGGGTGCGCCCATCTCAAGCGACATGGCACCGGCCAGATCCTCGCCCCGGGTCTTGTAGATGTCGACCAGCTTTTCGACCAGCGCGATACGTTCTTCCGGCGGGGTTGCCATCCAGCCGGGCAGGGCGGCTTTGGCGGCAGCAACGGCGGCATTGGTGTCTGCTTCCGACCCCAGTGAAATCACCGCACAGGGTTCCTCAGTCGAAGGGTTGATGACCTCAAAGTCGTTGGGTGTGGCGGGTGCGACCCACTTGCCGTTGATGTAGAAGTTGCGTTTGTCGATCATGGCTCTCCCTCCCGATCAGAATCCTTTCGACCGTGCGGTCGGTTTTACGGGGCCACTCTGTCACCCCCGAAACAAGTGGGCAAGTGGGGGTTGGGAATATGATCAAATATTATGCCCGACTGGGATCGGGCTTTTCCTAGGCCAATGAGTACGATTTTTCATCGCAGACTGGTGCGGATGCTTTAACGTGGCGTCTGAATGATTAGGTTGTCACCAACCGACTCGGATACTTCACGCGAAAGGAGATGAACCATGGGTTTGCGTATTAACGATACTGTCCCGAATTTCACCGCAGAAACGGATCAGGGTACCGTTCAGTTCCATGACTGGATCGGCGACAGCTGGGCGATCCTGTTCTCGCACCCCAAGGATTTCACCCCCGTCTGCACCACCGAGTTTTCGGCTGTGGCCCAGTTGAACGACGAATGGGCCAAGCGCAACACCAAGGTGATCGGTGTCTCGGTAGACGGGGTTGAGGATCACAAGAAGTGGAAAAAGGATATCGAGGCATATGGCAATGCCAACCCCGGTTTCCCGATCATCGCCGATGATGGTCTGGCCGTTTCCAAAGCCTTTGACATGCTGCCCGCCGAGGCCTATCTGCCCGATGGCCGCACCCCGGCGGACAGTGCGACCGTGCGTTCGGTCTTTATCATCGGGCCGGACAAGCAGCTGAAACTGTCGATGACCTACCCGATGACCGTCGGCCGGAACTTTGCCGAGATTCTGCGCGCGCTGGACGGGCTGCAGATGACGGCCAAGGGCGTGGCGACACCTGCGAACTGGGTGCCGGGCGAGGATGTGATCATACCGCCTGCCGTGTCCAACGAGGAAGCCAAAGAGAAATTCGGAGAGTTCGAGACGATCTTCCCGTATCTGCGCAAGACCAAGGCACCGTCGTAAGGCGGGGCCGGGGCAGGGGGGCTGTCTGCCCCCCATCGCGCATGGGCGCGATTCCCCCCGAGAGTATTTTTAGCCAAATGAAGCAGGCGGGCGCTGCGGATGCAGATGCAGCTGCGCTCGGTAGGCCGCGCGTTTGAATTCGCGGGTCAGCTTGTCGCTGAGTGGCGGTTTAGTCTGAATGGTTGATCCGCCGATCTCTCCGGCCACTTCCTGATTGCCTGTGCCCAGAAGGGCGTGGATGGGCTGGCCGGTGATCCAGTGCATTTGCAGAAACGTGTCCACAGGGCGGTCGATCCGGTCAGTCGCGTCCAGCAGGCGTTTAGCGGCGTGGCGTCCCACGACCTGACAGACGCATTGCAGGCCGATCACGCGCGGCAGGATCAAACGCATGTCGTCCTGACCAGCAATCGTCTGGGCCGGTGTTTCGCGTTGTTTTACCGGCAGGCGGATATAGTGATCCGGTGTTGCGAGGGGGCGCAGCAGTTCCAGCGCCCGGGCGATTTTTGCCGGATCAACCCGCAGATCGTCCTCGGTAATGATCGCCAGATCGATCTTGTCCTCGACCAGCTTGCGCCAGATGCGCCGATGGCTTTCAAAGATGCCGATCTCGGCCGGGCGCAGCGGAAACGGATAGCGGGGCCGGTGCAGATTGCCAGGGTGGAGTTCAACGCCTGCAATCTGGTCGGGATCGCGTCCGTTCACGGCCTCGAACAATTCGGCATTTGGCAGATCCGCGCGCAGCTGCTCGGCGTTGGGGCGGCGTTTGGTGCTGGCCGACATATGGATGATGAATGAGCGCATGCCCCCGTGCATAGAACACGGGGACATGCTGGGGAAGAGAAACCGGATCGAAACGCTTCCCCGTTTGTGTTCAGAAGCTGTAGCGCAGGCCAAAGTTGAGGCTGAACGTATCCAGATCGTCTTCAAACGTGCCGGTTGACGTACCATTCGGCGCGAGGCGCTGGGACGAAACATCAAACGCGCGGGAATAGCGGGCGTCGACCGTGAACGCGGTCGAGTCGCTGATGTCATAGGCGACACCGGCAATCAGCTGGGCCGCGAAATTGGTGTCGCTGTCGTCCAACGCCACACCCGGCCCGTAGACGAAATCCAGATCGGAATAGGTCGCACCCACACCGAGCCCGACAAAGGGTGTGATCGCGCCGCCTTGTTTGAAGTCAAACAGAAGGTTGGCGAACAGCGAGGTCTGGCTGACATCGCCCGATACATTCCCTTCAGCCCCCGGTCCGTTGCCGGTGAAATTCACCGCGTCCACGTCATTGTCGCGATAGGACAACTCCAACTCGATCCGGGTGCCGATGCTGTCATTCGACCATGCGGGGATTTCGGTGCCGACGGCCACACCCAGTCCAAAGCCACCGTCAAATTCGGTATCCACTGATTGGGTTCCGCCCCCGATCGAGCCGGAAAAATCGCTGTCCTGTAACTGGCTGTAGCCTGCGAAGCCCTGAATATACACGCCGTCGGGCAGGGTTTGGGCGGCCAATGTAGAGGCGCTAAGGGTCAGGGCCGCAGAGGCGAGAATGAGACGGGTTTGCATGGTCAGGTCCTTTGTTCCGCAAAATACATGACGCACATGTGGGCGACGCACGCGCGAAGGAAAGCCACTGAGGCTTCACTTCGATTCACAGGTTTTTTGGGTGGTGTGAGGGGACTGGTCCGGCGCGGCGGTTCAGACACCGTGAGCGGCTATCATGAAAACTTTCCCGACGGTTTACCGCCGCCTGACCGGTTGTTCAGTTGCCGGAAAGCTATTGCTGCGGCGGCAGCGGCAATTTTAGCGGTACTCCGACACTGCTGATTGCCGAGTTGATCGCCCCCCATACTTCGCCCACAATCAGATTCCAGGCCTTTTCGATGGTAAGCACCGTCAACAGTGCCAGGTCGCGGGCGAAAAGCTCGACATGTTTTTTGAGCCTTTCGACGAAACGATTGAACATCTGGTTGTTGGTTTTGAGGATTCCAGAAACCCGTTCGCGCGAAATCACGACAGCCAGTTCCGCGATGTTTTCCGACTGGTTCTTTGCAAATGTACGGACACTGGCAAACCCGTTACCAAGTTCGTTGCTGAGTTCACCCAAGATGTTGGATACGATTTCAGATACTTTCATGAGATCAATTCCTTATCGCTTCAATGTTGCTTCAACGATCAGCGTAGGTTCGATCGCTGCGGTGTAATCCTTTAAAAAAAGCTCAACGGTTCCGGGTTGTAACGTGCCGAGACGGTGGGTGTCTCGCAGATCGGAAAGACTTTCGACAACAAGTTGGAGTTTTTCCGGCGTGGTATTGAGACACTTTTGCGGTGTGCTGTCCCGGCAGACTTCCTCAAGCTGCGGTGACTGCGCGAACCGAACACCCAGCGGAGGTGTCGGGCGGGCTTTGGCCTTGTCCCGCGTTGCACCGAACGCACCGATTATCGCATCGTATTTTTCCGAGTATGTGCTGAAGCTGCAAGAGTTTGGGCAACTGCTCAATCCGCTGAATACGGCAAGTGTCCTTTCGTGCGTTGCATTCAGTTTTTCCTCCAGCTCCGCGTCATACGATGGCACCGCCTGTATCGTGCAAGCGGTTGCCACAAGCAGGAAACCAATCAGGACCGACCTGGTTCGATAAATGGGATTTGGCATAATACTCTCCAGAAAATATCAACCAGACTACGATCCCGATTGATTTTCTGGCAAGAAAAAAGGCCCCGGTCGGAAACCGGGGCCTTCGTGATCATGAGGGGTCGCGGATTAGTCCGCGCTTTCCTCTTTCTTTTCTTTTTTCTCGGGAACGATCTCTTCACCGCTTTCCTGATCGACCACTTTCATCGACAGGCGTACCTTGCCGCGGTCGTCAAAGCCCAGCAGCTTGACCTTTACTTCCTGGCCTTCCTTCAGAACATCCGACGGATGGTTCAGGCGGCGGTTTTCGATCTGGGACACGTGGACCAGACCGTCGCGCTTGCCAAAGAAGTTCACGAAGGCGCCGAAATCGACGATCTTCACGACTTTGCCGGTGTAAACCTGACCTTCTTCCGGCTCGGCCACGATCGAATAGATCATGTCATAGGCCTTCTTGATCGATTCACCATCCGGCGAGGCGATCTTGATCACGCCGTCGTCGTTGATGTCGACCTTGGCACCCGAGGTTTCCACGATCTCGCGGATGACCTTACCGCCCGAGCCGATCACTTCGCGGATCTTGTCGGTGGGGATGTTCATGGTCTCGATGCGCGGGGCGTGGACCGAGAATTCGTTGGTCTCGGACAGGGCTTTGCCCATCTCACCCAGAATGTGCATCCGGCCGTCCTTGGCTTGCGCCAGGGCTTTCTCCATGATCTCGGGCGTGATGCCCGCGACCTTGATGTCCATCTGCAAAGAGGTGATGCCGTTTTCGGTACCCGCAACCTTGAAGTCCATGTCGCCCAGGTGGTCTTCGTCACCCAGAATGTCCGACAGGATGGCGTATTCGCCGTCATCTTCCAGGATCAGACCCATGGCTACACCGGCAACCGGTGCTTTCAGCGGAACACCCGCATCCATCATCGACAGCGAACCGCCGCAGACCGACGCCATCGAGCTAGAGCCGTTGGATTCGGTGATCTCCGACACGATGCGGATCGTGTAGGGGAAGTCGGTCGCCGCAGGCAGAACCGCCTGCAGGGCGCGCCATGCCAGCTTGCCGTGGCCGATCTCACGACGGCCCGGGCCACCAACGCGGCCAACTTCACCAACCGAATACGGAGGGAAGTTGTAGTGCAGCAGGAAGTTCGATTTGAAGTTGCCATGCAGTGCGTCGATGAACTGCTCATCATCGCCGGTGCCCAGCGTGGTCACGGCCAGCGCCTGTGTTTCACCACGGGTGAACAGAGCCGAACCATGGGTCCGCGGCAGCATCGAGGTTTCCGCAACGATCGAACGGATATCGGTGGTCGAGCGACCGTCGATCCGCTTGCCGCCCTTGACGACGTCGCCGCGCAGAATGCCTGCTTCCAGCTTTTTCATTGCCGAACCGAGGTTGCCGTCTTCCAGCTGCTCTTCGGTCAGCGCTTCCTTGATCGCTTCACGGGCGGCGGCAACAGCGGCGGTGCGCTCCTGCTTGTCGGTGATCGCGAAGGCGGCGCGCATCTGCTCTTCACCGGCGGCCTTAACAGCGGCGGACAGCTCCGAGTAATCAGGCGCTTCGAAGTCAAACGGCTCTTTCGCGGCTTCTTCGGCCAGCGAGATGATCAGGTCGATGACCGGCTGAATCTGCTCATGCGCGAAGTTTACCGCGCCGAGCATTTCCGCCTCGGACAGCTCGTATGCTTCGGATTCAACCATCATCACGGCGTCTTTGGTGCCGGCAACAACCAGATCCAGACGCTGTTCGGGGTTCAGGCGCAGGTCCTGCATGTCGTCGACGGTCGGGTTCAGAACGTATTCGCCATCTTCAAACCCAACGCGGGCACCGGCGATCGGGCCACGGAACGGCGCGCCCGAGATGGTCAGGGCAGCAGATGCAGCGATCATCGCGACGATGTCGGGGTCGTTGACCAGATCGTGGCTCAGCACGGTGCACATCACCAGAACTTCGTTCTTGAATCCGTCAACGAACAGCGGGCGGATCGGACGGTCGATCAGACGCGCGGTCAGCGTCTCTTTCTCGGTCGGGCGCGCCTCGCGCTTGAAGAAGCCGCCCGGAACCTTACCGGCGGCATAGTATTTTTCCTGATAGTGGACGGTCAGCGGGAAAAAATCCTGACCGGGTTTTTGCGCACGGGCAAAGGTCACGTTCGCCATGACGCTGGTTTCACCCAGCGTGGCAATCACGCTGCCGTCGGCCTGACGGGCAACCTTGCCGGTTTCCAGTGTCAGCGTCTCTTCGCCCCACTGCATAGATTTCTTAGTTACATCAAACATTTGCGTATCCTAGATGAGAGCACTCCCGCCCCTGCGGGTCTCCCGTTTGCATGGCGGCCCCATTGCCGCCGACCCCATTTATCTTCCGTTCGAGTGCCGGGGCCATGGCACAACGTCTCAGATGGGTGGCCAATACATGAGAATGAACCGGATTGAAAGAGGTCTGACAGCAGCGCCTGACCCCATTGTTGAGTGCCTGCTGCGAGCGGCATGCACCTGTTCACGGCCTATTCCCGAGACTTGCGCAATGCCCGGATATCGGACGTCGAAACAGCACTTTCGGTTGGCGTTGGGGACTGCCTGGTGGTGTGCCCGCCATCGAACCCTATCAGCGCCAATGCCGAGGCCGACCAGACCCAGGAATTCAACCATAACAGCCCGGCCAGGGCGGCAATGCCCATCAGTATGGTATTCGGATCAAATTCCGGAAGAGATTGCGCAAGAATGATGGAAAAAATGGACAGGAGTACCGGGACAAGCGCGAAAAGAAAGGTGAAAAGCTCAAAGTAGATTTGAAGAAAGAAGGACACGAAGAAGATGCAGAACAAGGGAAGAAATCTGCGGCCTATGCCATAAAAGAAACCCATGCTGGCTGCACTGTAGCTGGCTTCGCGGGCGGCGCTTGCCAACGGTACGGCCATTACGGTGTTGGCAACTGCCAAGGCCACAATGACGATGATTGTTTTGCTGCCGACCGCCAGCAAGGCAACAGCCCCCTGAGTTGATTGCGAGGCGCCCGTGAACGCATCAGCTGAAAGGGGTTCACCAACCTGCCACATGGCAAACAGAACAGCCACAGCGTTGGCAAACCAGATTAAAACGCCCATAACGACGAAAAAGAAAACACCATAAAGAACCGATTTCAGGATCAGTATTCTGAAGTCGGGGCGGCGCAGGTCGCCTTTGAGCTCAAGAGCCGTGCGAATGCCGTACAGGCCGACAAAGGTCGCGGTGATCGGTTCACTCAGGTAGCTTGCGTAGCCCGCCGTTGGAATGTTCAGCACGGACCAAATGATCGAAGAAGCGATGCCTATGACGATGACAGGGCCGATCATGCGTAGAAAGACGCTCAGCGACAGGATGAAAGAGCTAAGGATGAGTGTCACGGAAAAGAGCCCTGTTGTAACCTTTGGTTGTGCGGGCAGTCACGCCTCAACTAAATGGCAGTGTCAACTAGTTCGGGTGCGGACCCCCGCCGAGGTTCCGCTATTCGGGTGGCCAAAATGGTAACGCCCGCCGAATGGCGGGCGTACAAACCGGAAGATCCCGGTCTATTGTCTAGTACAAACCGGAAGAAACGCGCTTAGCGGCGGATACCCAGCTTTTTGATCAGGTCCTGATAACGGGCCTCTTCTTTGCCCTTGAGATAGTCCAGCAGCTTGCGGCGCTGAGCAACCATCTTCAACAGACCACGACGACCGTGGTTGTCTTTTTTGTGGGTTTTGAAGTGCTCGGTCAGGGTGTTGATGCGCGAGGTCAGGATCGCAACCTGAACTTCTGGCGAACCGGTGTCGCCGTCCTTGGTTGCGAATTCTTTCATCACGCGTGCTTTTTCGTCAGCAGTAATCGACATCGGGGTCTCCTTTAAGGGTTAGAGTGAATGGCGCAGGCCGGGATGTCGTCCAGCACAGGCCCATGGAGATAACCGCACCGAATCCGATACGGATGGGCGCGTATAGGCGCAATTTTGTTAAGTTGCAAAGGGAATCTGCGGATTTATCCGCTTAGGCCCAAAGTTGGCAGTTCGGTTTCGCGCACCAGTTCGATGTCGTCCGCCGACAGGCCGTCCGCACCAAACAGATGCGCCACTTCCTGACCGTCGACCAGCACGCGCATAAGGTCGCTGTTTTGTGCGTCGGGCTGGATTTCGATGTCCGGATCGGGGTTCTCTGCGTCTTCCCAGGTCACGAGCAACTTGTCCTCGCCCGGTGTGAAGTCCATCACGGTGACCTCACTTTCAGCAGCATTTTCGCCCAGGATAATTTCGTCTGCGCCGGACCCTCCGGTCACGACATCGCCCCCTCCGGCGATGATCACGTCATCCCCCTCACCGCCATTGAGGAAGTCCGTGACTTGTCCTTCCTCGTCAGCGTCCTGACCGGACAGAACATCATCGCCGCTGCCGCCGAACAGGGTGTCAGTCCCCGTGCCGCCATCCAGAATGTCGTCGCCATCCCCGCCTAGAAGTGAATCCTGACCTTGTTCTCCGACCAGAATGTCGTCGCCCTGACCGCCCACCAGTTCATCATCGCCATCGCCGCCGTTCAACTGGTCGTTACCGAAATGACCGAACAACCTGTCGTCTTCGCCATCACCGAAAAGCTGGTCCTCGCCGTCCTCACCATGCAGGATATCTTTGCCGTCCCCGCCCTTCAGGATGTCATCACCTGCCCCGCCCAGCAGAACGTCATTCCCGCCGTTGCCAACAACCGTGTCATCGCCGCCATATCCGTTGATCTGATCGTTGCCATCCTGCCCGGCAAGAGTGTCGTCACCACCCTCACCGGCAATGACCAGATTGCCGTCGTAGTCACTTATCAACCCGTCAACAGATTTATCATCGGATGCCTCGGACGGTTCATCAACGTCCTCTCCGATCTCGATGAAAGTTCCTTCGGAGTAGTTGCCTTCGGTGATGCCGTCGTCAATTACGTCTGGATCGTCTTCCTCATCGGAAAACACGTCGCCCAACGCATAGGCTGCGCCGCCGACTGCTGCCATGCTGAGCAACCCGATCAGAAACATGGGACACCTCTGCCAAAGTAGTGCGTGAGGTCAGAATATCCTGTGAATCAAGGGGTTGGTCAAAGCCGAACCGCTTTGTTGGTTAACGATAGGTCTTTAGCCCCAATGCTGAGGCTGTTGGGAATAAGCAATGTAAAGCGGGTGTTTTGGATGCCCGTCCTTGGTTAATCCCAGATGGAACAGGGGCTGTTTTGTTCCGCGCAAAAGCTGCTCGACCGCGGGGCCGCGTTCCAGATGGGTGCCGTGGGTGCCCCATGCGGCAACGATCTGGTCGGCCCAATTAACCCCGGCCAGAATGGCATCATCGTTTTCGGGGCCAATGGGATCGGCGGCTGCGCGCATCTTTCGCGGGTCGGTATCGCGCCAGGCAAAGATATTGGTGACCTGGAATGCGCCAAATCCCAGCGTCCGCGCGCGCCGTTCACAGCGTTCAACGGTGGGGTCGTTCTGAACCTCGGTTGCTGTCGAGGGATTCAGCATTACAAACAGAGCCTTGCGCCCGGCCGGATCCCAGACCCGGGTCAGGCTGTAGCGATAGCATTCGCAATCCGAGTAAACGGCGGTCGAGGGCGCATCGCCCTTGGTGTGGGAACGGGTAATCATGCCGCTGGCTTACCATGCTTCACCAGATGGGGCCATAACGACTGACTGGAGTTTGTGACAGGCGCACGCCATGCGTTTTATTGGGCGAAGTGAGCCGGTTCTGACGGAATCAAATCGGTTGCGTGACAGGGCGCCTTTGCCTCTGCCATCCTAGTATAATTATGAGTACGAGCGCACTTGCCAGCATCGCAAGTGGCGCTGGGAGTGGGACGGGACTCATCGGTGGGGCCAGAGTTATCGAATATTCGCCAGAGTTGGTTACACCGCCCGGAAATCCGCCGACCAACGGGAAAATCGCGTAAAGAGGTGGCTGCACGCCGGGGTTAACGGAATCCTCCAGGGACAGGATGCACTCCATCGCCAGACAACCTGACCCAGCTGCAGAGTTCGTGATGAACCCTTCCGTGGAAGGGTTGCCGCGAATGTCATTGCTTACCGCATCGTAAACAGGCGCGCCAACGCCAGTCCCTAGTGTGTCGAATGTGACGCCGTCTATGGTGATGTTGAAACTGGTCAGAAGTCCTCCGGTATCCGGCGCCTCAAATATGCCGACCGAGGTACCAACGGTGATATTGTAGCTAACGGTTATGGCATTCGCCATTGGCGCCGAAAGGATACCTGCGGTGATTGAGAGGGTCAGCGCTTTCAACGCTTTGCTGCGTAAGGAATTAAACATAACCAACCCTCCAGACAACTAAACCAATGATGCTATTATAGCAAAAATCGGGCGGTCCGTCCAATTTCACCCCGGCAACATCCTGTTGATACACTGGGTTTGAATTGTGGGCCCGTCGTCGGTCAAGAGCTTTGCACGAACACCCGGCTGGGATGCAATTCGCCGGATTTATAGACGCCCACGGCCACAGCCTGGCCATCCAGAGAGGCCCAAGCTTCGTCGCCATACTCCACATCCGAGGTCAGAACCATGCCCGGATTGCCGTTGCGCAGGCGGGTGGCGCCTTCGGGCGTGCATTTCACCTCAGGCAGATCGGCCAGACCGGCCTCCAGCGGGTGCAGGTATTCGTCCAGCGCTGTGGTCTTGGCCATTTCGTCGATCTGCTCGATGCTCAGGCCGTTTTCGGCCTCGAAAGGTCCGGACCAGATGCGGCGGAGCTCCTTTACATGGCCATGACATCCCAGCGCCGCGCCCAGATCACGCGCAATCGAACGGACATACCCGCCCTTGCCGCACGTCATCTCAAGCATGACATGATCCGGATCGGGTCGGTCGACCAGAACCAGTTCCTCGACCCAGAGCGGACGCGCGGCGATTTCGACATCCTCACCATCGCGGGCCAGCTTATAGGCGCGCTGACCATCGATCTTGACGGCCGAGAATTTCGGAGGGACCTGCATGATCTCACCCACGAAAGGCAGCAAGGCCTCTTTGATCTGATCGTCGGTCGGGCGTGCGTCACTGCTGGCGATCACCTCGCCTTCGGCGTCGTCGGTGTTGGTGGCCTGACCAAGGCGCACGGTGAAGGTATACGCCTTGAGCGCATCGGTGATGTAGGGAACGGTCTTGGTTGCCTCGCCAAGGGCGACGGCCAGTACGCCGGTCGCCTCAGGGTCCAGCGTGCCTGCATGCCCGGCCTTTTTGGCGTCCATGGCCCAGCGGACCTTGTTCACAACGGCGGTCGAAGTCAGGCCCGCGGGCTTGTCCACAACCAGCCAGCCGGAAATGTCGCGACCCTTGCGTTTGCGTCCCATATTTCACCTTGAATTTTATCGAGGCGCGCGACCTAACGGATCGGTCGGGCGCTGTCAAACTAACAGAATGCCGAATGCAGATCAGTGCGGCTTATTCCAGGCTTTCGACGACGCCGACGATGGGACCCAGAGAGGTAAAGCCAACGTCAGCCCGGTTCAGAGACGGGGCGTAGAGGCGAGAGATATTGCCGTCGAAAAACAGGGCATTCGGGGTTTTCAGAACGTCCCGGAACAGGCTGCCGAATTCATGAAATGTCACGTAGTCATCGGATATTGCAAAGACCGCTCTTGCGCCGTCCTTGCTGGTGCCCACTCCGTTGCGCACATAGCGCGAGGTCGAATCGACCAGAAAGCGCGGGTGCAATTCGCCATCGATCACCAGCATCGGGCCTGACTGCGTGGCAAAGCGGCATTCGGGGGCATCTTCGACGAATGTCAGCGTTTCAAACACATCTGCGCGTCCGTCGCGGATGCAGAACACCCCATTGGGCAGCAGACCAAAATTACCCGGCCCTGCATTGGGGATCACGCGCATAATCTCCTGCCCGTCTTCGACATAGTGACCAACGGGCGAGCGGTCGTCGTGATACATCCCGGCGTTCATGGCAAAGGCCAGCCGTTCTCCGTCCGGGTTCAGCGCGTTGTTTACGGAAGAGAAGTAACCCAAAACCTCGCCATTGTTGTCGTTCAGAAACAGACGCAGGTCTTCGTTGGCGGCATCCACCTCGCAGATGGTATACCGCTTGTCCTCATGGGCCAGTTTTTTACATGTGACCGCAGAGGCTTGCGCCGCCCACAGGACCGCGCACAGCGTCAGAGCCGTGCGGATCACTCGTCCAGATCGCGGCGCACCGCGTCCTGTTCGAACATGCGGCGGGTGTCGTCCAACCGGTCAAACGTGTCATCCAGACGGAACCGCAGATCGGGCGAGAATTTCAGGCCGACTTTCTTGCCCACCATACGCCGCAACTCGCTTTTGTTGCGGGCGAGCAGTTCGATCACGTTTTCCTGCCCTTTGCCGCCAAGCGGCAGCACATAGGCAGTGGCGATCTTGAGGTCAGGAGAGGTGCGTACCTCACCCACGGTGATCGACATACGGTTCAGGTCGGGGTCGTGCACATCGCCGCGCGCCAGAACCTCGGACAGGGTGCGGCGGATCAGTTCGCCGACGCGGAGTTGTCTTTGGGAAGGGCCGGGGCCATCGTGGAATTTGTTCTTAGCCATAACCCCCGATCTAAGCGCAAAGCAGGGCTTTGCCAAGCGGGCGCGAACGGGGTAGGAGGCTTTGAGCCGAATTCAACAAAAGGACCAGCGCAATGACCCATATTCCGGGGATCGTCATCACAGGGGCTTCGGGCCGTATGGGGCAGATGCTGATCAAGACCGTCACGGATAGCGATCAGGCGCGTCTGGTCGGCGTGGTCGAACGCAAGGGTCATGACTGGATCGGACAGGACGTAGGCGAAGCGATGGGTGGTCAGGCATTGGGTGTGACCGTGACCGACGATCCGCTGGAGGCATTCGCTCAGGCGCAGGCTGTCATTGATTTCACCGCGCCCGAGGCAACGCTGGAATTCGCGGCGCTGGCTGCGCAGGCGCGCTGTGTGCATGTGATCGGCACCACAGGTATGACGGATGAGCAGATAGCGGCTTTGGAGCCGGCATCACGCCATGCCGTCATTGTGCGGGCGGGCAACATGAGCCTTGGCGTAAACCTGCTGGTGCAACTGACCAAAAAGGTCGCGGCCGCATTGGACGAGGATTTCGATATCGAGATCATCGAGGGGCACCACCATCACAAGGTAGATGCGCCCTCGGGCACCGCGCTGATGTTGGGCGAAGCTGCTGCCGAAGGCCGAGGGGTCAAGCTGGACGATGTGTCTGATCGGGGCCGTGACGGCATTACCGGCGCACGCAGGCGTGGGGACATCGGGTTCCACGCCATTCGCGGAGGCGACATCGTCGGCGAACATGACGTGCTGTTCGCCGCCCCCGGAGAACGTATCGTACTGCGCCATCTGGCCTCGGACCGTGCCATCTTTGCCCGCGGCGCGCTGAAGGCGGCACTGTGGGGGCAGGGCAAGGCCCCCGGCCAGTATGACATGGTGGATGTGCTGGGCCTTTAAGCCATAGACGACCCGCCAGTCGACGCTACAGTTCGGGAATGCGAACCCTGAAATCTCGCGTGGCAACCGGAGTATTGCTGTCAGTGTTTTATCTGACACTGCTGCCTTTTGTTGTGCACGGGTTTGGAATGATCGGCACTGAGCTGTCTGATGATGCGGCCAAACAAAGTTATTTGTTTGTGGATGGTCAAAGAATCGGTAACGCAGCCATGCTGCTACATATCTTGACCGGAACGGTTCTGGTGGCATTGGTGCCGCTGCAGTTAATCAGAGGGCTTCGGCAGAGTTTCAACCGCTTTCACCGCGCGCTGGGTACGGTGTTGATCACACTGGCGCTGGTCACCGGTCTGGCCGGGATGATTTATATACCCCTGCGTGGAACGATAGGCGGACCAGTGATGTCCGTGGGTTTTTTCATTTATGGGCTGTGCCTGTTTACTGCGGCACTGATGCTGGCGCGGAAGGCTTTGACTGGCGACCGCGAAGGCCATTGGGCTTGGGGATTGCGGCTGTTCTGGTTGGCGTTGGGGTCGTGGCTTTACCGTGTCCACTACACGCTTTGGTATCTGCTGACCGGAGGGGTGGGGTCAGAGCCCGATTTCTCGGGCCCTTTTGATCTGGTGCAGAATTTCGCGTTCTTTGTGCCTTATCTGCTAGCCGTGCAGATCTGGATTGCGCGCAAGCGCCCGGGTCATCAGGGGGCGTTGGTCACAAATCCCTGACCTTATCCGCGCGTAGCGGGCAGGACAGATAAACGCCGAACTCTTTGCCGATATCGGCGCTGACCCGCGCGTGGACCCGGCCCTGACGATCCAGAAAACGCTGGTTGTCCTCGACCGGGAAAATCCCCTCGTGCCAGATGCCGGGATGGATATAGAGGCCGCGTGAGCCGTCGCACCAGAACGCCACCACCTTTTCAGGGGTCAGGTTGTCGCCAGGCAGAGCGGCGGGCACGATGAAGGGTTTGTTGTCCAGCGGCCAGAACATCTGCCCGCCATCCGGGTGATAGTTCATGTGCCACAACAGCACCTGATCGCGCGGCGCGGTTTGCCGGTCCGTTTGTGCCTGCTGAGGATCAGCAGACCAGCCGAGGACATAATGGCCTTTGACCGCTTCGTTCTCGCCATAGAGCACATCGCCCTTCCAGTCGCATTTGAACGTGCCTTCGACCCAGCCGCCTTCGTCGCCGGTGCCCTCGTCGATTGGCCGCCAGCCCTGCTGCGGCCAGCGGGCGATTTCGATCTCGAACCCCTCGGGGTCATCGACCAGACAGCCATAGCCCTTGACCGATGTGTCCGTTGCCCGGATCAGGGGAACCTCATGCCAGGGCAGCGAGGGTTTCGAACTGGCCTCGAAAATATACTCCGGTGCGTTCATGCTGCACCCAGATGTCTGTCGACCATGCGTTGCACCATCGGTGCGAAATGCGCGAAATCGGGTGTTTCCATGTCTGCGCGTTTGCCAGCCTCGTCCAGATAGCGCACCTGAATGATCTCTTTCAGGTTTGGATTGGCTTCGAATTCGGCGACCTCGTCGGCATTCATCGGACCGCCTTGCAGTTCCAGTGTATGGATCGAAGCCGTAGACAGACGATTGAAGTATTCGGGCTTGGTGGCGCAGAGATACCGCTTGGCGGCCACGTGATAGCGGCAGCAGTCGGTGATGACCGAAGGGAAGAACTGTTCCAACACTTCGGCGCCCGCGTCCTCGTGATGACGGTCTTCGGTGTCGTCGGGGTGATAGGTGCCGAACTCGGATGTGAAATGGCCGATATCGTGCAGCAACGCGCCGACGATGATTTCCTCGGGCTGGCCGTTCTGTTCGGCGATTGTGGCGCCTTGCAGCATGTGTTCGGCCATGGTTACGGGTTCGCCCAGATATTCTTCTCCACCTCGGCGGTCGAAAATGTCACCGATGAAGGCCACGATGTTGTCGCGGTTCAGGGTCGAGAAATCCGGTTTCATTCTGCTGCCTCCGGCTGTGCCATCTCCATCGCGGCCAGCGTCGACAGCAGCCCGTCCTTGTCGGCGTAGCAGCCCTGCAGCCAGCGTGAGCCTGCGCCGGAATAGCCCAGACGCGCGTGCAATACGCGGGTGTTGTCGACGATAAAGCTTTCACCCGGTTCCAGCTTGAACGACACGCCCATGTCCGGATCGTCGATGATTTCGCCCAGTTGCCGATAGGCGGCGTAGTAGGCCTCCATCTGGTCAAAGGGGATGTCCACGAATGGGGCCGACGAGCGGTTGTTAAAGCGGATGCCGACCAGTTCTCCATCCGGCGACAGCTCGATCATTGGGCGGCGCGAGCGCAGGCAGACCCCGTCCGAACCTTTGTATTCGAAGCGGGCCGGATAGCCTGCCAGAAGTGCAAAACCTTCGGGGTTTTGGTCACGCAGCTTTTCGGCGGCACGGAAGCCGTCGACAACAATTGAATCACCGCCTTCAGCGCTGTTCTCAAGGCAGTAGAGGATCTGCAGCGTTGGCACCGGGTCACGATATGGATTGTCGGTATGGGCCTGCAGGCCAAGGCCGGTGTAGGCGAGGTTGGTCGGGTTCACCTCGGTCCGGACCTCGAAATAGGGGCCATAATTGGTCTCGCGCACATAGCCGAACAGATCGGCCACTTTCAGCAGCGATTCCGGCTCGGTCGGACCATTTGTCAGTTTGGCAAAGCCGTACTCGGCCACTGCCGCCAGCCAGCCGCGTTTGGCTGAGGGGTTCTGGTGAACTTCGGTCCAGTCGGCGCTGGGTGCTTCGATGCCGCGCGACCAGGTGGTAATGCCAGGCGCTATCCGGCCGAATTCTTCAGATTGATTGCGGTCGTAGTTGTGATCCGACAGCCAGGCGGCAGGGAAGGTAACGGTTTTGCCTTCGGGTGCGAAGGTAACGGACAGATCGCCGTTCACGATCTCAGCCGCAGCGACCGAGATATCGGCAGGAATGTCGCCAATCGTGATCAGGCGCTGACCATTGCCCGCTGCGCGGGTTTCGGGGTCAAGCGCATTGTCGCGCAGCCAGATGGCGTGAAAACGGGCGCGGGTGTTGTCGGTGAATTCAACAGTGACGACAGAACCGTCGTGGGTGGCAGAGCGCAGCATTGGGGGTCTCCTGTTCGGCGCGGGCTGTGCTTGTGGAAATATAACCGACATGGCATTACGACAATTAATCCTTATTCCGCCTGAGAGTTGGAAATTCTAATGGCTAAGAAAAAGGTCGGGTTGCCGCCGCTTGACTGGCTGCGGGTGTTCGAGGCCGCCGGCAGGCTGGGTGGCTTTTCCGCCGCGGCGCGCGAGTTCGGGCTGACGCAGGCCGCTGTCAGCCAGCGGATCGGCAACCTTGAGGCATGGCTTGGCCGTTCCCTGTTCGTGCGCGAGGCGCGCGGCGTGACGCTGACAGTCGAGGGCGAAAGCTATTTGCCGATGGTGCAGGACAGCCTGTCTGCACTGGAACAAAACACTGAAGACCTGTTTGGTAAATCGCCACGCGAGCTAAGGGTAGCTGCACTGAGTTCGCATGTGCACGCATTGGTTCTGCCGTGCGTCGCGGCCTTTCACGAAAAGCGGCCCAAGGTCAGGCTGGTGACCGACTCGGTGGCGCGCCGTTCAACGCTGGATGAAGAGCGGACATGGCTGCAGATCCGGTACGGGCGTGGCAATTGGCTGGGACGCGAGGCCACTCTGATTGCGCCCGAAGTGCTGGTGCCCATGGTCGCTCCGGGCGTGAGACTGGATGATGGTGTCATCGAGTTGCGCGGCGAAAGGCCGGGGTGGAGGGACTGGTCCCGGAATGCCGGGTTACCCGAACCTCCTGCTGCGCGGCTGAGTGTGGATTCGATGGAACATGCGCTGACGGCGGCGCAGCAGGGATTGGGTGCGGTACTGGGGTCAGCCCCGTTGGCGCGCAGCCATTTGGCGTCGGGTGTGCTGTTGCGGCTGGACCTGCCCGAACTGGAAACCAAAGACGGGTACTGGTTGACATGGCCGGAAGAGCGCGCCCGTTCGAAGAAACAAAAAGCGCTGATCTGGGACTTTGCCGAAACCCTTCGGGCCAAAGGCTGAGCCCCCGAAGCGGGGATCAGAAATCGATCGCGATCCCCTTCTTTTCCCAATCGCCATATCGGGCAGGGTCCGGTCCGTCGCGACCGCCAAGTTCTTTGGGTGCCGTCTTGGCCGCTGCATCGGCTTTCTTGCGGCGCTCCTCTGCTTCGGCAAGCGCGCGTTGTGCAGCAGGGGGCAGGTCTTGTTGCTTGTCGCTCATGGCATTGGGTTCCTTTCCGTGCACGCCCTTGATATACGCCCGCGTCGGCCCAAGGCAATGCGGGCGCAGGTCACAGTCAAAAAGGCGGGAACATGTCGGACGGTGCAACAACGGCACGGCGCAGCGCAATTTATCTTTTGGATCAGATTCTGGGCGAGGGGCGATTGTTGTCCGAATGCCTTGCAGCGGGCGCTCTGGATCGTCTGGGCCATGAAGACCGCGCGCGGGCGCAGCGGTTGACGCTGGAAACCTTGCGAGGGCTGGAACGCGCTGATCGCCTGCTTGAAGGGCATCTGCGGAAAACCCCCGATTTGACGGTTCTCAATACTCTTAGGCTGGGTACGGTCGAACTGTGTCAGGGAGAAGCGGCGCATGGTGTGGTCAACTCCATGGTCGAGATCGTCGGGCGGTCGCGCAAGCATGGGCGCCTCAAGGGGCTGGTGAACGCGTTATTGCGCAAAGTGGCAGCGGATGGGCCGGATGCGTGGCCCAAAATGCGTGTGCCCCGCTTGCCGGATTGGCTGCGTGAGCCTTTGATCGAGGCCTGGGGTCAGGACGCGGTAAAGGAAATGGAGCGAGCGCATTTCGACGGCGCGCCACTGGACGTGACGCTCAAACCCGGTGTTACAGGTCCGGGTGGTGAGGAGTTGCCGACCGGTTCAGTACGGCTGCGGGACGCCGGGCAGGTGTCTGCCCTGCCGGGCTTCGCTGCGGGTGAATGGTGGGTACAGGATGCAGCGGCGGCGTTGCCGGTGCGGGTACTGGCCCCCCAGTCCGGGGAAAACGTGCTGGATCTGTGCGCCGCGCCGGGTGGAAAAACGATGCAGCTTGCCGCCGCCGGGGCAGAAGTGACAGCGCTGGACGTTTCCGAGGCGCGGATGAAAAGAGTGCGCGAAAATCTGGCGCGCACTGGCCTGCAGGCCAGTATCCTTGTTGGGGATGCGCTGGAACATTCCGGCCAGTATGACGCCATACTTCTGGATGCGCCCTGTTCCGCCACGGGTACGATCCGCAGGCACCCGGATTTGCCGCATGCCAAGGACGGGTCCGAATTCGGTGGTCTGATCGAGCTGCAGGCACACATGCTGCGGCATGCTTGGACCTTGCTGAAGCCGGGCGGGCGTCTGGTTTATTGCACCTGTTCGCTTTTGCCCGATGAGGGCGAAGTGCAGGTAGAGGAAGCGTTGGCGGAACACCCGGATATGACCATCGACCGCGCGGCGCTGCACCTGCCGGGCATTGAGGGCAGCTGGGTCACCGAGGAAGGCGGCCTGCGTCTGCGCCCTGACTATTGGCCCGAGGCCGGTGGGATGGACGGGTTTTATGTCGCCTGCCTGCGCAAATCGGTCTGAGTTGACGCTTTTCGGTGACTCGACGAAATTCCCCGGCTATCGTTGCCTCAAACGCCCCAGAGCGTGTGAGGCAGAGTAACGGGAACCATGTCGAATCCGGAAACCATGGTCAGACGATGGATGCGGTTTCAGAACCGTCTCTATGCGCGCCTCAGCCAAAGGCAAAAAGGGGTTAAGGGCTTTGTCGGTCAGCCCGAGCCGCGCACTGTCGGATCGTTTGCGCGGGGGCGGCAGCTGGTGGCGGGCAATTTGCTTTTTGCCGGGTATCTCGTCGAAGCGCAGGACACCGGGTTGTGGGACGTTGCGGCCCCTACAGCTGCCTTTGACGAGGAACGGCATGGTTTTGCATGGCTCGATGATCTGGCCGCAGTAGGGGATGCACGCGCGCGGGAAAAGGCGCAACGCTGGGTCTGGGGCTGGATCGAAGAGCACGGCCGCGGACAAGGCCCGGGCTGGGTTCCAAATCTGACTGGGCGCCGGGTCATCCGCTGGATCAATCACGCGGTCTTTCTGTTGCGCGGGGCCAGCGAGGATCAGAGCCGCTTGTTCTTTCGCTCGCTTTCACAACAAACTTGGTTTCTGTCCAAACGCTGGCAGGCGACCACACCGGGGTTGCCGCGATTCGAGGCTTTGGCCGGTCTGATCTACGCCGGTTTGGCATTGGAAGGATTGGAACACATGGCCGACCCGGCCTTGCGGGCGATGGCCGGTGAATGTGATCGCCAGATCGACGAACAAGGCGGCATTCCAACCCGCAATCCCGAGGAACTGCTGGAGGTTTTCACCCTGCTCACTTGGACGGCTGCGGCCCTGCATGAGGTCGGGCGGGGTACACCGGCAGCGCAGACGCAGGCAATCAAGCGGATCGCGCCCACCTTGCGCAGCCTGCGCCATGCTGACGGGGCGCTGGCGCGATTTCATGGTGGCGGCCGGGGTGTCGACGGGCGGCTGGATCAGGCCCTGGCGCAGAGCGGTGTAAAGCCGCAGCATCCTGTCGGGCTGTCGATGGGCTATGCCCGTTTGGCCGCTGGGCGCACCAGCGTCATTGTTGATGCCAGTGCGCCGCCCAACGGTGCCGCATCGTATAACGGACACGCGTCCACACTGGCGTTCGAACTGACATCTGGGCGGCGTCCTTTGATCGTCAGTTGCGGATCGGGGTCCAGTTTTGGTCTGGATTGGCGTCGGGCCGGACGGGCCACACCCTCGCATTCCACCTTGTGTCTCGATGGTTACTCTAGCGCGCGCCTGTCAGAGCCGCTGAGGGGGACGGCCCATGAGGCGCTGATTGACGCGCCGCACGACGTTCCGGTTGAAGTTGAAGAGGGTTTTGAAGGGGTACAACTGCAGGGCGGCCACGATGGCTATGTCAAGGTTTTTGGCTTGACACATGCGCGTGTTCTCCAGTTGCGATTTGATGGGCGGGAACTGTCGGGCGAGGATATCCTGCTGGCGCTAAGCGACAAGGCAAGGCGCCGGTTTGATCAGGCCATGGACAGTTCGGGACTGAATGGCATCGGTTTCGACATCAGATTGCACCTTCATCCGGATGTCGACGCGGCGGTGGATCTGGGCGGTGCAGCCGTTTCCATGGCGCTCAAAAGCGGAGAAATCTGGGTTTTCCGGCATGAAAACGGCGGTAAATTGTCTCTGGCGCCAAGTGTTTATCTCGAAAACGGGCGATTAAAGCCACGCGCGACAAAACAGATCGTTCTATCTGGTCGCGCAATGGAGTATGCGACGCGCATCCGGTGGACGTTGAGCAAGGCACAGGATACAGCCTATGCCGTGCGCGACCTGCACCGGGACGAGCCCGAGTTTGACTGACGCCAAAAGGACCTTTGGACCCATGACCGATCTTCACCCCGTGCGCCGCGCGTTGCTTTCCGTTTCCGACAAGACCGGGCTGATCGAGCTAGGCAAGGCGCTGGCCGAGCGCGGGGTCGAGCTGCTGTCGACCGGCGGCACGGCCAAGGCGCTGCGCGAAGCGGGGCTTGCGGTGAAGGATGTTAGCGAGGTCACCGGCTTTCCTGAAATGATGGATGGCCGGGTCAAGACGCTGCACCCGATGGTGCATGGTGGCCTGTTGGCGCTGCGGGATAACGACACTCATGTGGCGGCGATGAATGAGCACGGCATCGGCGCGATCGATCTGCTGGTGGTAAACCTCTATCCGTTTGAGGCGACCGTGGCCAAAGGGGCCGATTACGACACCTGCATTGAGAACATTGATATCGGCGGACCTGCGATGATCCGCGCGGCTTCGAAGAACCACGCTTTTGTTAATGTGGTGGTCGATGTTCAGGACTACGACGCGCTGCTGGCTGAACTGGCGGCCAATGATGGCCAGACCTCTTATGCGTTCCGTCAAAGTCTGGCGCAGACGGCCTATGCCCGCACTGCCGCTTACGACGCAGCTGTTTCGAACTGGATGGCCGATGCGCTGGCCGCCGAGGCTCCGCGCCGTCGTGCCTTTGGGGGTGAGCTGAAGCAAACCCTGCGCTATGGTGAGAATAGCCACCAGGCGGCGGCGTTCTACACCGATGGCACGGGTCGCCCCGGTGTTGCGACCGCCATTCAGCATCAGGGCAAGGAACTGAGCTACAACAACATCAACGACACCGACGCGGCCTTTGAACTGGTGGCCGAGTTCGACCCCGCCGACGGTGCTGCCTGTGCGATCATCAAACACGCCAACCCCTGTGGCGTGGCCAAAGGCGCGACTCTGCTTGAGGCATACAAAGCCGCGTTCGACTGTGACCGCACGTCGGCTTTTGGCGGCATCGTTGCGCTGAACCAGCCTTTGGACGCGGAAACCGCGCAGGAGATCACCGGCATCTTCACCGAGGTGGTGATCGCGCCCGGTGCGTCCGATGAGGCCAAGGCGATCTTTGCGGCCAAGAAAAACCTGCGCCTGTTAACGACCGAGGGCCTGCCCGACGTGACCGCAGGCGGCAAAACCGTGCGTCAGGTGGCAGGTGGCCTGCTGGTGCAGGACAAGGATAACGGCTTTGTTGGCATGGATGATCTGAAGGTCGTCACCAAAAAGGCACCAACCGACGAGCAGATGCGCGATCTGCTGTTCGCGTGGAAAGTGGCAAAACACGTCAAGTCCAACGCCATCGTCTATGTCAAGGACGGCGCGACTGTCGGCGTCGGAGCGGGTCAGATGAGTCGTGTCGATTCGGCCCTGATCGCGGCCAAAAAGGCCGAACGAATGGCAGACACGCTGGGCTTGCCGCAGCCGCTGACCATCGGCTCGGCCGTCGCTTCGGATGCGTTCTTCCCCTTTCCTGACGGTCTGATGGAAGCCGCCGAGGCAGGCGCGACCTGCGTGATCCAGCCGGGCGGTTCGATGCGTGACGACGAAGTGATAGCGGCGGCGGATGAGGCTGGTCTTGCGATGGTCTTTACCGGCATGCGGCACTTCCGGCACTGATGCGTTACGGGATTCTCTTCTGGGTCGGGATGGCGGCGTTTCTGATCGACCAGATCAGCAAGTATCTGGTCGTGCATGTCATGCGCGTCGCCGACAAGCCCAACGGAATCGACGTACTGCCGCCGTATCTGGTGTTTTTGTACGGCGAAAACCGCGGCATCAATTTCGGCCTGTTTCAGGGCGACGGTGACGCTGCGCGCTGGATTCTGATTGGTATTTCGGTCGTGGTCTGTGTGGCTGTACTCGTCTGGCTCGGACGGGGCGCGCGTTCGACAGTCATGCTGTTGTGCGGGGGCCTTTTGATTGGCGGCGCGCTGGGCAATGTGATTGACCGTTTGTTGTACGGATATGTTCTGGATTTTCTGAACATGTCCTGCTGCGGTATCAACAATCCTTTTGTCTTCAATCTGGCGGATGTATTCATTTTTGCCGGGGCTATCGGTCTGGTTTTGTTTGACGGCAAAAAGGCCTCGTGACGCGCCGGATGAAATGCGATAAAAGCGCCTGAAACAGGCAGGAGATGACCATGCGGATGCCGCTGGCGACAATCATACTGACCGCTGCCGTAACGGTTGCGGGCTGTTCCAGCAAAGGGCTCAAGGATATCCGGCCTCAGGGTGCGGGTCCGGATGAATTTGCGGTTCTGCCGGTGAAGCCGTTGACCGAGCCCAAGGATTATTCCTTTCTTCCGGCTCCGACCCCGGGTGGGGCGAATCTGACAGATCCCAATCCGACCGAAGACGCTGTTGTTGCCCTGGGCGGAAACGCTGCGGCGCTGAATCCGGCGCGGGCCGTACCGTCAACGGATCAGGCCTTGGTGACGGCATCCAGTCGCTATGGCGTTCCGCCAAACACCCGTCAGGAACTGGCACAGGAAGATGCCGAGTTCCGCAAGCGTCAGTCGCGATTCACGCGTATCCGTCTGTTCCCGGTGGACCGGTACGAACAGGCTTATCGCAAGCAGTCGCTGGACCCCTACAAACAGACGGACGCATTGCGCAAGCAGGGGCTTGGCACACCGTCAGCCCCGCCATTTGGTGAATAATCCTTAACTTTTCGTCATCGCTCTTGATCCCGCGCGCCTGCGCCGTAGGTTGACTGTTGAAACGAAACGGAGGACGCCGCATGGTCCGGGCTTTGGCATTGTCAGCCGCCCTGCTTACCGCCACTCCGCTTTTTGCCCTGGACGGGCAGGAAGCGGTGACAACCTTTACGCTGGACAACGGTATGGACGTCGTGGTGGTCGAAGATCACCGCGCACCGGTGGTGCAGCATATGGTCTGGTACCGGGCGGGCTCGGCGGATGAACCTGTAGGTTCGTCTGGTGTGGCACATTTCCTTGAACATCTGCTGTTCAAAGGGACCGACACGCTGGCACCGGGCGAGTTTTCGGCCACCGTTGCGGCCAATGGGGGGAACGACAACGCGTTCACGTCTTATGACTACACCGCGTATTATCAACGTGTTGCTGCTGACCGTCTGGCGCTGATGATGCGGATGGAGTCGGACAGGATGCGCAACATCCGCCTGACCGAAGGCGATATCGCAACGGAACGCGATGTAATTCTGGAAGAGCGCAACCAGCGTACCGAAAACAATCCCCGCGCCCTGTTTGGCGAGCAGATGAATGCCGCTCAATATCTCAACCACCGCTATGGCGTGCCGATCATCGGCTGGAAACACGAGATGGAAGAGCTGGATATGGAGGATGCGTTATCCTTCTACCAGACCTACTATTCCCCCAATAATGCAATTCTCGTCGTCACCGGTGACGTCGACCCGCAAGAGGTAAAGGCGCTGGCCGAGGAATATTATGGCGTTATTCCTGCAAACCCTGATCTGCCAGAGCGTGTGCGCTCACAAGAGCCACCTCAGACGGCGGAACGGCGCCTGACCTATAAGGACCCGCGCGTCGCGCAGCCTTATGTTCAGCGCAGCTATCTGGCGCCGGAACGGGACGCCGGCGAGCAGGAGAAGGCTGCCGCCTTGTTTCTTCTTGCGGAACTGCTGGGCGGCGGGACGACGTCGTATCTGAATGAAAAGCTGCAATTCGATAATCAGACAGCGGTCTATACCGGGGCGTTCTATCGCGGTGTTTCGCTGGATGATACGACCTTTGATCTGATTATCGTTCCGGCCGAGGGTGTTTCCCTGCAAGAGGCCGAGGAGGCCATGGATCAGGCCGTAGCTGATTTCATAGCCGAAGGCGTAAGGCAGGAAGACCTTGACCGGATCAAGATGCAGCTGCGCGCGGCACAGGTTTATGCGCGCGACAACGTGGACGGCATCGGAAACCGGTACGGTCAGGCCCTGACCAGCGGTTTGACGGTTGAGGACGTTCAGGCATGGCCCGAAATCCTGCAGGCCGTGACCGGAGAGGAAATTATCGCCGCCGCCCGCGAGGTGTTGCAGCCCGAAGGATCGGTCACAGGTTGGCTGATGCGTGATGACGAGGTGACCCAATGAAAACCTTCTTCACAACCCTGATCGCGTTTTTTCTGGCACTGCCTGTCTGGGCTGAGGTCGAGATTCAGGAAGTGACATCCCCCGGTGGTATCAAGGCTTGGCTGGTCGAAGAACACTCGATCCCTTTCACCGCGCTGGAAATCCGCTTTCGCGGCGGCACCTCTCTGGATGATCCGGACAAGCGGGGCGCTGTCTATCTGATGAGCGGACTGATCGAGGAAGGCGCAGGCGACATGGATGCCCGGGCTTACACGCGCAAGCTTGAGTCTCTGGCTGCCTCGTTCCGGTACAAGGCAACGGACGATTCGCTGGCGATTTCTGCGCAGTTTTTGACCGAGAACCGCGATGAAGTGGTCGATCTGCTGCGCACGACGATCCATGAACCGCGCTTTGATCAGGATGCGGTCGACCGGGTGCGCGCTCAGGTCCTGTCGGGGCTGAAATCCGATGAAACTGACCCCAATGACATTGCCGGGCTGAATTTTGCCCGAATGGCTTATGGTGACCATCCCTATGCGTCGGACGGGAAGGGCACGATAGAAAGCGTTTCCGCACTGACCCGCGATGACATTGTTGAGGCGTATGACAGTGTCTTTGCCAAAGACCGTCTATATGTCGGCGCGGTTGGCGACATTACTCCGGAAGAACTCGGCGCGTTGCTGGACAAGCTGCTGGCGGACCTGCCCGAGACCGGCAAGCCGATCCCTGGCAAGGCCGAGGTCAATATTCCGGGCGGCGTCAGCGTGGTCGAATTTGACACTCCACAGTCGGTCGCCTTGTTTTCTCAACAAGGTATCGACCGCGACGATCCAGATTTCTTTGCGGCATATCTGCTGAATCACATCTTGGGTGGAGGCGGGTTTGAAAGCCGTCTGATGCAGGAGGTTCGGGAAAAGCGCGGGCTGACCTATGGAGTCTATTCCTATCTCGTGCCCAAGGATCTCGCCTCGGTCTATCTTGGTTCGGTGTCGTCAGCCAACGGCCGGATTGCAGAGGCAATCGATGTCATCCGCAGCGAATGGGAACGCGCAGCCAGCGAGGGCGTGACAGAACAGGAACTGCAGGATGCCAAAACGTATCTGACCGGTGCCTATCCCTTGCGGTTTGACGGCAATGGCCAGATTGCAGGGATTATGGTGGGGATGCAGATGCAGGGTCTGCCCATCGACTATATCGCGACCCGGAACGACAAGGTGAACGCGGTGACGCTGGAAGATGCAAACCGGGTCGCAAAGGAATTGCTGGACCCGGAGGGGTTGCATTTCACGGTTGTGGGCAAGCCAGAGGGGCTGGAAACAACTAACTGATTAGATGGGGTTGAGCATTGCTCAACCCCTTTTGCCTTTCATACCGCGCAGCATCTGTCCCATCATCTGACCGAACCGGCCGGACCCGCGCTGATAAAGTGCCCCGTCAACAGCCAGTACCGTGCCACTGATATAGCTGGCCATATCCGACCCGAGGAACAGGCAGGCATTCGCGACATCATCTGTGGTACCCCAGCGCCCAAGAGGCACGTCCGCTCGAAACATCTGCTCGGCCTGTTCGGTCGGGGCCAGTCGTTTGGCCCCTTCGGTACCTTCGATGAAACCGGGAACGACCGAGTTCACGCGTATGCCTTCGATGCCCCATTCCATCGACAGCGTGCGGGTGATCTGATCGACACCTGCCTTGGCGGCGCAAACATGGGCCTGCCCCTCGTAAGGCAGATAGGATTGCGGGGCCGAAATGTTGATGATGCTGGCGCCCGGACGCTTGAGGTAGGGGTAAGCCCCCTTCATCACGTGGATGGTTCCCATCAGGTCAATGTCGATCACGGTTTTGAACGCATTGACGGACATGTCCGCGGCCAAAGCCGGAAAGTTACCCGCGGCGCCCGAAACAAGGATGTCGATATCACCGAATGCATCGTGAAACTGCTTCAGACCTTCCGCCACAGCATCGGGGTCGCGCACGTCGAATGCCACACCGATTGCTTCGGCTGCGCCTGCTGCGCTGAGTGCCGCGACAGTATCGTCGACCTTCTCCTGAGATCGGCTTGCGACGGCCACTCTGGCACCCGAGGCCGCAAAGGCCTCGGCAATGCCGCGGTTGATACCACTGGTGCCGCCGATCACGATTACGGCCTTGCCCGCAAACTCGTCTGAAAAATTCATGTAGGCCTCCCTGAAGCGGGAGCCCTACTCTCCGTAGGGCACCCAGATGTTCTTGATTTCGGTCGCAGCCTGAAGGAAGCGTTTGCTGTGGTCCACGCCCCAGTCAAAGGACGTTGCGTTATTGACCCAGGTGCGCTTCAGGTTCCCGGCCGAGACGACCTCGATCTCCTGCGATAGGTCGGTAGAGGAGAACGACCAGACCGCATCAACGTTCAGGTGCGAAGCCAGCGGTTTCGCCAGTTCCGCGTGGCTGCCGGTCAGGATGTTGACCACGCCCGCAGGAACGTCCGAGGTTTCGAGGATCTGGTAGAAGTCGGTCGCCGCCAGTGGGTAAGGCTCGGATGCCGCCAGAACCACCCGGTTGCCCATCGCGATTGCCGGGGCCATGGCCGAGACCAGACCCAGCAGAGGTGCCTCATCCGCGCAAAGCGCGCCGATTACACCCACTGGTTCCTTCATGGCGATGGCGACACCTCGGATCGGCACGCCATGCACCTGACCGTCATATTTATCGGCCCAGGCGGCAGCTGTGAACAGACGCTGGATCGAGGCTTCGACCTCTTTCGCGCCGTCCTTCTTGCCGGTCATGGCGTCGATGCGTGTGGCAAATTCATCGGCGCGGGCCGAGAGGTTTTCGCCGATGTAATAAAGGATCTGCGCCCGCAAGTGGCCGGTGGTCTTGGACCAGCCCTTGGCCCCCGCCGCAGCCTCAACCGCGTTGCGGACATCCTTGCGGTTGGCAAGACCCACATGACCCAGCAGGCCGGATTTGCCCCAGACGGGTTTCGAGTAACCGCTATCAGGCCGCGCCTGCTTGCCGCCGACATACATCTTGGCAGTGCGGTCAATCGGGTCGATCGGTGCACCTTCGCCAGTGACCGCTTCGACCTTTGACAGCGGCTTGGCCTTGCCCTTGGGCTTGGTGTAGGCCATCAGCCCTTCCCAGCCGCCTTCACGGCCAAAACCGCTTTCGCGCACACCGCCGAAACCAGCAGCGGCATCGAACAGGTTGGTGGCGTTCACCCAAACTACGCCCGCAACCAGCTTGGGTGCGATATCCAGCGCGAGGTTCACATTTTCGGTCCAGACCGTCGCGGCCAGCCCGTAACGGGTGTTGTTGGCCAGCTCCACCGCCTCTTCCGGGGTGCGGAAGGTGGACGACACCAGCACCGGGCCAAAAATCTCTTCCTGCATCAACGGGTCCGAGGTTTCGAGCCCCGAGATTAGGGTCGGCGGGTAGTAGCAGCCATTCGCGGGCAGTTCGCACGCCGCCTGATGCACGTGGCCGACCGTGTTGCTTTCGACCATACCCTTGATGGTCTGCAACTGGACCGGGTCCACAACTGCGCCCACGTCGATGCATTTATCCAGCGGGTCTCCCACGCGCAGCTTATCCATCCGCGCGCGCAGTTTTTCGTGGAACCGGTCGGCAATACCTTCCTGAACCAGCAGGCGCGAGCCCGCACAGCAGACCTGACCCTGATTGAACCAGATCGCATCGACCAGACCTTCGATGGCTGAATCGATATCGGCGTCGTCAAAGACGATGTAGGCAGACTTGCCACCCAGCTCCAGCGTCAGCTCTTTGCCCGAGCCAGCGGTTGCCTCGCGGATACGACGGCCCACAATGGTCGAGCCGGTGAAGGCGATCTTGTCCACGTCCGAGGCCACGATCATCTCACCCACCGCACCATCGCCGGTGACAATGTTTACCACGCCTTTAGGCAGTCCGGCTTGCGAACAGATATCGGCAAACAGCAACGCGGTCAGCGAGGTGTACTCGGCCGGTTTCAGAATTACCGTGTTGCCCATTGCGATCGCCGGGGCGATTTTCCACGCCAGCATCAGCAGGGGGAAATTCCACGGCACGATCTGACCACAGACACCCAGTGCCTCAGCATCGGGCATTTCGCTTTCCATCAGCTGGGCCATGCCTGCGTGGTAATAGAAATGCCGCTGCACCAGGGGGATGTCGATGTCGCGCGATTCACGGATCGGCTTGCCGTTGTCGAGGCTTTCGAGCACCGCGAACAAGCGCGAATGCTTCTGAAGCAACCGTGCAATGGCATAGAGGTACCGCGCACGACCTGCGCCGCCCAGCTTCTCCCACTTAGGCTGCGCCTTGCGGGCAGCGGCGACGGCAGCGTCCACATCAGCCTGTTTCGCCTGCGTCAGCTTAGCTAGAACCTCTCCGGTCGCTGGGTTGCGGCTTTCGAACCCTTTGCCAGGTTTAGTGAAGGCACCGTCGATATAGTGACCGAACTTGTCGCCCTGATCGACCAGCCAGGCCAAGGCCTCGGCAGCGCTTTCGGGGGCAGGGCCGTAATCCATGGTTTCGAAAATCTCTTTGACTGTCATTGTTCTTGTCCTCAGCCCATGGAGTGACGGTAGCCAGCCGAGTAGGACCCGGTGACATAGTGTTCCAACTGCCGTTCGATATCGCCCAGCAGTGACGACGCACCAAAGCGGAACAGGTCCGGTTCCAACCAGCGGTCGCCCAGTTCGTCCTTGATCAGCGACAGGTAGACAAGCGCGTCCTTGGCCTTGGAGATCCCACCCGCAGGCTTGTAGCCAACCCGATATCCGGTGCGATCATAGAAGTCGCGGATCGCCCTGATCATCACCAGTGACACTGGCAAAGTGGCGTTGACGCTTTCCTTGCCAGTCGAGGTCTTGATGAAATCGGCGCCCGCCATCATGCAGACCAGAGAGGCGCGCGCGACATTACGCAGGCTGCCCAGTTCCCCGGTGGCAAGGATGGCTTTGACATGTGCATCCCCGCAGGCGACGCGGAACGCCTTCATCTCATCGTACAGGGCCTGCCAGTCGCCGGACAGCACATGGCGGCGCGAGATCACGATGTCGATTTCCTCGGCCCCGGCCTTTACGCTTTCCTCGATCTCGGCCACGCGCAGGTGAAATGGCGACAGGCCCGCCGGAAATCCGGTGGATACCGCAGCAACGGGAATACCAGTGCCCTTCAGCGCCTCGACGGCGGTTTCGATCATGTCGTGATAGACGCAGACGGCCCCGGTGGTGATCGGCGGCATGTCCAACGCCTGCAGAACGGACGACGCAACCGGTTGGCGCGCCTTGGCGCACAGGCGGCGTACGCGTCCCACCGTGTCATCACCCGACAGGGTGGTCAGGTCGATCATGGTGATCGCCTTTAGCAGCCACGCCGCCTGATAATCTTTTTTCACTGACCGCCGACCGGGCAGGGTCGCGGCGCGGCGCTCGATCGCCGAGGTGTTGGCCTGCACGGCGCGCACCCAGTCCAGATCAAGGGCCATTCCGGGGTTTCTGGGCTCGGTCACTTGCGGCAGATGCGCGGTGCGTTCAAGGCTCTGCGTTTCCATCATCGCTTCCTTTGGGAGGTTTGCGCCAAAATCGCACGTGAGACACAGGAATGGAAGGTGCACCCGTTCCCAATGAGGGAAATTTTTGACCATTTGGACAAATTGAGTGTTTTTTTGCGAATAATTCGCAATAGCGTTGACTTAGTTGCGAATGGTTCGCATATTCATTCTCAAGAGATACCGAAAAGGGGTCGGAAATGATTCGTCGCAGCTTTATTGCAGCGCTTGCTTTTGCGGCTGCATTGCCACTGACGGCTTGGGCCGAGGCACCACTGAAAGTGGTCGCGACCACGGGCATGATCGCCGACGCCGCGCGTCAGGTCGGGGGTGATCAGGTCGAGGTCAAGGGCTTGATGGGGCCGGGCGTCGACCCGCATGCCTATCGCCAGACCCGCACCGATATCGTGGCGATGACCCGCGCCGATCTGGTTCTGTGGCATGGCCTCTATCTTGAGGCGCAGATGGAAGAGTTCTTTCACGACCTAGGGCGGAAGCGGAACGTTGTCGCGGTGGCCGAGGGTGTCGACAAATCCAAACTGCGCGCCCACGATGATTACGCCGACAAATACGATCCGCATGTATGGATGAGCCCGGTTTTGTGGCGCGATGTGGTTGTCGAAGTGCAAAAGGCCCTGACCGAGGCGCGACCTGAGGCTGCGGATGCCTTCGCTGCCAATGCTGAACGGCATCTGGCCGATATCGACCGTCTGGTGAATTATGCAAATAGCGTATTGTCCGAGGTTCCCGAAGAAAGCCGCGTTCTGGTTACGGCCCACGATGCCTTTGGGTATTTCGGGCAGGATTTCGGCTTCGAGGTGCTGGGTATTCAGGGAATATCAACACAGTCCGAGGCCGGACTGAATCGCATCGGAGCTCTGGTCGACACTTTGGTTGATCGCAAGTTGACTGCGGTATTTGTAGAAAGCTCGGTCTCTGACCGCTCGATGCGGGCTCTGATCGAAGGCGCAGCTTCCAGAGGGCACAAGGTCGGTGTCGGTGGCGAACTGTTCTCGGACGCGATGGGTGAGCCGGGCACGTATGAAGGCACCTATCTAGGCATGCTGGATCACAATTTCACCGTGATTGCGGGTGCTCTAGGGGCCGATGTTCCTGCGCGGGGCATGGACAGCAAGCTTTCGGCGGGGTTTTGAGGAATGATTGAGCTTGCGGCCAGCGAAGGTACTGTCCTTTCCAAGGACGAACCGGGACAAAGCCCGCTGTGTATTCGGGGGCTGACGGTGTCATACGGTCAAAAGCCCGCCGTGTTCTCGGTGGATATGACTGTACAGCCGGGCGCGATGACGGCGATCATCGGGCCGAACGGGGCTGGTAAATCCACAATGCTCAAGGCGGCGCTGGGGATCGTCAAACCGCTTTCGGGTCAGATCACAGTGTTTGGCAAGCCGCTGGATGAACAGCGACGTCAGATTGCCTATGTACCGCAGCGTGCAAGCGTTGACTGGGATTTCCCGACGCGCGTTCTGGATGTGGTTCTTATGGGGCTCAATCATGAATTGGGTCTGTTGGGGCGGGTTCGTGCGCGCCACGTGGCCAAGGCGATGGATTGCCTCAATCGGGTCGGCATGCACGATTTCGCGGATCGTCAGATCGGACAATTGTCGGGGGGACAGCAACAGCGGGTCTTTCTGGCTCGGGCGTTGGCGCAGGACGCCGATCTCTATCTTCTGGATGAACCGTTTGCGGGCGTCGATGCGGCCACGGAAAAGGCGATCATCGCAGTTTTGAAATCGTTGAAACAGGCCGGCAAAACCGTAGTGGTGGTTCACCATGACCTTGCCACCGTGACCGACTATTTCGACCACGTATTTTTGATCAACACGCGTAAGGTTGCCGAAGGCGCGGTCGCCGATGCCTTCACAGCCGAAACTTTGCAGGCTGCTTATGGAGGGCGGCTGGCGACGGCGCAGATCGATCAGATTTCCCGCGCCTTGGGATAATTCATGCTTTGGGATGCTCTGACTCTTCAGCTTGGCTATAACGCCACGCTGGTTGCCATTGGTGCGACATTGCTGGGTGTTTCCGCTGGCGTGACGGGCACATTTCTGTTCCTGCGCAAGCGCGCTTTGGTCAGCGATGCGATCAGCCATGCGACCTTGCCGGGGGTTTGTATCGCCTTCATGGCCATGGTTGCCTTGGGCGCAGACGGGCGCAACCTGATCGGTTTGCTCGCCGGGTCGGCCATCTCGGCCTGGGTAGGCCTGTTATGCATGAACTGGCTGACCAACCGCACGCGGCTGGCCGAAGATGCCGCCATCGGTGCGGTTCTGTCTGTGTTCTTTGGGTTCGGTGTTGTCCTTCTGACAATTATCCAGACCATGGGGTCCGGTCGTCAGGCAGGACTGGAGGGTTTCCTGCTGGGATCGACCGCAGGGATGCTATGGGCGGATGCGCTGATCATCGCGTTTGGCGGGGCGGCAACGCTGGCGCTGGTCATGATCATTCGCCGTCCGATGATGCTGGTGGCGTTCGACCCGGAATACGCAGCGGCACGCGGGCTGCCGGTCGGGCGCATCGATCTGGCGATGATGGGGCTTGTCATGGCGGTCACTGTCGTCGGCCTCAAGATCGTAGGGTTGATCCTGATCGTCGCCTTGCTGATCATTCCACCCGTGACGGCCCGGTTCTGGTCCGAGAGGTCGGATCGCGTGGTCTTGCTTAGTGGTCTTGCCGGTGGGCTGGCCGGGTATCTTGGGGCGGCGCTGTCAGCTTCGGCCCCGAATCTGCCTACGGGCCCCATCATCGTCCTTGTCAGCTTTGCCTTTTTCGCGCTGTCGTTGTTCTTTGCGCCGGTGCGAGGTGTATTGGCCGCAGTCTTGCGCCACCTGCGGTTCCAGCGTCGCGTCCACATGCGGCAGGGGCTTTTGGCATTGGCGCAAGGTCAGCAGATTTATGAGCCGCTAACCCTTCGCCTGCTGCGCCGCGCCGGTCTGGTGCGTGCCGATGGGGTTGTGACCGAGGCGGGCAAGGCACGCGCGGCCAAGGCTCTGCGCGACGAAAATCGCTGGGAAATCGTTCGCGCTGATCAGGCGCACGAAGCCGCAGCGGCGCTTTACGACGGGCTTCGCGATATCGAAACGGTGCTGACCCGTGATCAGATCGATGAAATCGACCGCCGGATCGGTGGCCCACAAGAGGTTCGGCCATGAGCGGTGAAGAATTTGTACCCCTTTCACTGACACCGCTTTTGATCGGCGTTTTCGCAGCCATCGCATGCGCTTTGCCGGGGAATTTTCTGGTCTTGCGCAAACAGGCCCTGATCGGGGATGCCATCAGCCACGTGGTGCTGCCCGGCATCGTGGTCGCGTTTCTGCTGACGGGTGCCATTTCCACTTGGCCGATGATGCTGGGCGCTGCCGGGGCGGCCGTTCTGGCGGTTGTTCTGATCGAGGCGGTGCGCCGTCTGGGTCAGATCGAGCCGGGCGCCGCGATGGGTGTGGTATTCACCACGATGTTCGCCGCTGGCGTTCTGCTGTTGGAGCAGACCGACACATCGACTGTGCATCTGGATGTCGAACACGCGCTTTATGGCAATCTTGAAAGCCTGATCTGGCTGGATGCAACCGGCTGGTCTTCACTGCTTGATCCCGAGGCACTGGCCGGTTTGCCAGCAGAATTGCCCCGGATGGCACTGGCACTTGTGGGTGTAAGCCTTTTCACCTGGCTGTTCTGGCGTCCGCTCAAGATTTCCACCTTTGACGAGGGGTTCGCCCGCACTATCGGCATCCGGACCAATATGCTGGGTATGGCACTGGTCGTGACCGCAGCAGTTGCCGCAGTTGCCGCCTTTGATGCCGTAGGTTCGATCATCGTTATTGCGATGTTCATTTGCCCGCCGGCGGCTGCCCGGATGATGACCAATCGTCTGGAGGCGCAGATTATCTGGAGTATCGGTTTTGCTGTTGCCTCTGCCGTTTCCGGATATGTTCTGGCAGGGTATGGCCCGATCTGGCTGGGTGGCGCCGAGGCCGTCAGCGCGGCCGGTATGATCGCAACCATGTCGGGCCTGATACTCGCATTGACGGCGATTTTCGGGCCATGCCGGACTCGTGCAGGGGCGCCAATTCAGTCTTGACTTGGCGCTTTCCTGCCACTGTCTTTTGCGGGGCATCGGCTGAACATCGCTCAAATCACACATCGCTTGCGCTCTGGCTGATTTGGAAACACGTCTATGCTACGTGTTGCGACATAACCAATTGGATGACCACCACTCACCAACGTTCGTCCGGCCAGTCCAGCACGCGGATACCAACCGATCAGGTTGGCCCACGGGATTAGCCGGACGAAACGATTCTGGTGTATCTTTCTGACCTGATCATGCCAATCAAACCGGTGGCAGAATCGTAGCTGGCCATGCTAGGTATTGAGGTATGGCGCAGGCAAACCCCAATATCCGCGAAGATCGTCCGGTCATTCGCCAACTCGACGAGACCGCGATCAACCGCATTGCAGCGGGTGAAGTGGTTGAACGCCCGGCTTCTGCCGTTAAGGAACTGGTTGAAAACGCCATCGATGCCGGGGCGTCCCGGATTTCCATCGATATATCCGGCGGTGGCAAGACGCTTATTCGTGTCACTGACGACGGCTGCGGCATCGCGCCTGACGACTTGCCGCTGGCGCTGGCCCGTCATGCGACGTCAAAGATCGACGGGTCGGATTTGTTGAACATCCATACGTTCGGGTTCCGGGGTGAGGCGCTGCCCTCGCTTGGCGCAGTGGGGCGTTTGACGATCACAAGCCGTGTCCCCGGAGGCGAGGCGGCCATGATCCACGTCTCCGGTGGTAAAATCGAACCGGTGAAACCTGCAGCTTTGCGGGCGGGTACGATTGTCGAACTGCGCGATCTGTTCTTTGCCACGCCGGCGCGGCTCAAGTTCATGCGAACGGACCGGGCCGAGTCACAGGCCATAACCGATACCGTCAAGAGACTGGCGATGTCGGAACCGGCGATCACGTTCACCCTGCGCGATGTTTCGGGCGGGGGTGAGGGACGCGTGGTTTTCCGGGCTGATCGGGAAAACGGAGACCTGTTTGACGCGCTTCACGCCCGACTGGCGCGGATACTTGGCCGAGAATTCGCCGAGAATGCCCTGAGGATCGATGCCACGCGGGAAGATGTGCGACTTTTCGGGTATGCGGCGCTTCCGACCTATTCGCGGGGCGCGGCTGTTGCGCAGTACCTGTTTGTCAACGGGCGGCCCGTACGGGACAAGATGTTGACCGGAGCGTTACGGGCGGCCTACTTCGATTTCCTCAGCCGTGACCGGCACCCGGCGGCGGCCTTGTTTATCGACTGCGATCCCATGCTGGTCGATGTGAATGTGCACCCGGCAAAATCCGAGGTGCGGTTTCGCGACCCGGGTGTCGCACGAGGCCTGATCGTTTCTGCCTTGCGGCACGCATTGGCGGATGCGGGCCATCGTGCGTCTACTACGGTTGCGGGGGCGACATTGGGGGCGATGCGACCTGAGCAGGACAAAACCGAACCTGCGCGTGTGTATCAGATGGACCGCCCGTCGCAGGCGGCGCGTCGGACAGCGTTTCAGGCACAGTCCCCGGGTTTTGCCGAAATCGCGAGGGACTATAGCGGCAGTGTTGTTGAACCCGAGGTGCAGCAAGAGCCAGAAGTGCAAGATTCTCCGAAGCCTGCCGAGCACCTGCCGCTTGGCGCGGCTCGTGGGCAGGTGCATGAAAATTACATCATTGCACAAACCGCGGATGGCATGGTGATCGTTGATCAGCACGCGGCGCATGAACGGCTGGTCTATGAAAAGCTCAAACGCCAGATGGCGGATAACGGTGTTGCGGCACAGGCGCTGCTGATCCCCGAGATTGTGGAGCTGTCCGAGGGTGACTGCGCGCGCCTGATGGAAGTTGCCAGCGATCTGACCGGTCTCGGCCTGACCATCGAGCCGTTCGGGGGCGGTGCGGTAGCGGTGCGTGAAACCCCGGCAATTCTGGGCGAAGTTGATGCGGCTGCGATGATTCACGACATTCTGGACGAATTGTCTGATCAGGGTGAAAGCCAGACTGTGCAGGCCCGCATCGAAGCGATCCTCAGTCGGGTGGCCTGCCATGGCTCGGTCAGATCAGGACGCCGGATGCGCGCCGAAGAGATGAACGCCTTGCTGCGCGAGATGGAGGCGACGCCCCACTCCGGGCAGTGCAACCACGGGCGGCCGACATATGTGGAACTGAAGCTGAGCGATATCGAGCGGCTGTTCGGGCGCAGTTGATCCCGCGGTGCCCAAGGGGTATACGGAAAGAAACAAAACAAGAACACGTGGATTGAGATGATTGAGATTGCAGGCACACAATATTCTCTGAGCGATCCGCTCGTTCTGGCCGGTCTGGTTGGGGCGGGGCTGATGATTTTGGTGTTGTTCCTGCTGTTTCTGTCGTTGCGCGCGGCAAACCGGTCCGCACGGATGGCAGCGCCGTTGTCGCAGCAACTCGCCCATCTGGGTCAGCATGTTCAGCAATTGGGGCAGGGGCAGGAGCAGCTGCGCGGCGGTTTGCAACATGTCTCGGACACTCAGGCCAACGCGCAGGTGCAGGTAATCCAGACGGTCGAGGCGCGCCTGTCCTCAGTACAGCAGCAGATGAACGACCGGCTTGCCGACAATGCGATGAGATCCACCCGTGCTCTGGCCGAGATGCAGGAACGGATGAAGGAAACCCTGCATGGGTCGTCGAAACAGACCGCGACTTCGTTGACACAACTGCAGGAGCGGCTGGCAACCATCGACAAGGCGCAGGACAACATAACCAAATTGTCGGGTGATGTTCTGTCGCTGCAGGATATCCTGTCGAACAAGCAGACGCGCGGCGCGTTTGGCGAAATTCAGTTGAACGACATCGTGTCCAAGGCGCTGCCATCGGACAGCTATTCGCTGCAGGCGACATTGTCGAACGGCAAGCGGGCGGATTGTCTGATCCATCTGCCAAACCCGCCGGGACCAATTGTGATCGACAGCAAGTTCCCGCTGGAGGCGTATGAGGCTCTGATCGGCGCCACGAATGACATGGAGTTGAAATCAGCGGTCCAGATGTTCCGCAGTACTGTACGTAAGCACATCACCGACATTTCCGAGAAATATATCCTTGATGGTGAAACCGCTGATGGGGCGTTGCTGTTTCTGCCGTCCGAAGCGGTCTATGCCGAATTGCATGCGAAGTTCCCAGAACTGGTGCAGGAGAGTTTTGCCAAACGCGTCTGGATCGTATCCCCGACCACCTGCATGGCGACGCTGAACACCATGCGCGCGATCCTTAAAGACGCACGGATGCGCGAGCAGGCCGGAGCAATTCGCAAGGAATTGGGCCTGCTGCACAAGGACGTCGAACGTCTGGGAGATCGGGTTGCCAATCTGGACCGTCACTTTGGTCAGGCAGCCAAGGATATCTCGGAGATCAAGATCAGCGCTGAAAAGGCAGGCCGCAGGGCGCAGAGGCTGGACAATTTTGACTTCGAGGAACTGGCCCCGGACGAGGCCGCAAATGTGGTCCCGTTGAGCAAGACCTAGCAGCGCATTCAGATCCGAAGGAAAGGTTGCACCAGCCGCGGTATCAGGCTGTTGAACTTCAACGGCGCGTCGGTGACTGCAAGGCAGATGCAATCTTCGGAAATGTCGGCCACCGGCGTGTGCTCCAATTCCTGATCGGCGATTTCCACGTCGCCACGGGCGAAATGATCAACCTCATCTGAAAAAGCGCCCTGCAGGACCATTGTCAACTCGATGCCGCGATGGCCATGATCCGGCACCGCAGCCCCGGCAGGGATGAACAAAAGCCGGGCCGAGGCATCTTTCGACGTTGGCAAAATGGATTGCTTTACGCCCATGCCAATTGATTTCCAGCGGATATCGCCGACTCTGCCGCCCACGTAATCCTGAAGTGGGGCAGGCAACACGTCACAAGTTGCCTGAGTTGGCTTGGGCTGTGGCGGACCTTTTTCAATCAGCGCCAGAGTGGCGGCAAGGGCATCGTTGCTCAGGCTTTCCGTGGCGTTCTGTTCTTCCAGCACGCAGCCTCCAACGGCATCATAGCTTTCAACACGGGCGCGGCAGTGGTCACACAGGGATACATGCGTCGCCACCATAAGGTTGAACGCTTCGGGCAAGGCGCCGGCCGCATAGGCCATCAGTAAATCGTCTGTCAGGTGGTGTTTGATATTTTCGTTCATCATCTTGTACTCAACTCATCGCGTGACGCAGGCGATCCAGCGCCAGTCTGATCCGGGATTTGATCGTGCCCAGCGGCAAACCCGTCTGGGCGGCAATTTCGCGATGGCTCAGATCGCCGAAATAGGCCTTTTCGATCAACTCCCTTTGTGCGTCCGGCAGGCCTTTCATGGCACTGCGCAACTGCACGGTTTCCTGTTGCAGCGATATCACTGCTTCCTGTTCCGGTTCAGCCTCGGGCCCCCAGTACAAATCCTCGGGCTCGGGGCGGCGTTGTTTTCGCAACGCGTCAATTCTTTTGTTGCGCGCGATGGTAAAGACCCATGTGGCCACGGACGCGCGGGCTGGATCAAAAAGATGGGCCTTGTGCCACAAGGTCGCCATAACCTCCTGCGCGCACTCTTCGGCTAGTGCCGCATCTGATCCCGAACGGATCAGAAACGCTTTGACCCGCGGGGCGAAATGGCGAAACAGCTCTGCAAAGGCCGCCTTGTCCTGCGCGTCCCGAATGCGCAGAACATGAACCACCCATTCGCCTTGCGTGTCCTTATTGTTACTTCTTTTGTTCACCAAAGCCTTGCCGGTCTGTTTCGGTCTGTGTTCACATCGAAAACACCCGGCCTCAACTTCGGCCGGCTGGATCTCATCTGCGGGGTCCATCTCGGTAAACATAAACCTAATACGCACGATCCCCCAAACCGGATCAGTTGGTTCGGTAAAAAAAGTCATCCGGATTTCATTCATCTGCGTAATTGTTGGTAAAGATAGTCGGAGAACGGAATGACATTTGACCAGATGTCCGGGGCGCCACGAAGAATCGCAGTCATTGGCGGCGGTATTTCCGGGATGGGTGCTGCAAACCTCTTGGCGGACACCAATCAGGTGACCCTGTTTGAAGCCGCGCCAAGACTTGGTGGCCATGCCCGAACCAAAGTGGCGGGAAAACGGGGCGATCAGCCCGTTGATACCGGGTTTATCGTGTTCAACAAGGCGACTTACCCAAATCTTGTTCGGTTGTTTGATCGCCTAGAGGTGCCGATTGTCGAAAGCAATATGAGCTTTGGTGTCTCCGCGCGGGGCGGGGCCGTGGAGTATTCACTGTCCAGCGCGAATGCCCTGTTTGCGCAGCGCCGAAATCTGGTCCAGCCTCGATTTTTACGTATGTTGCGGGATTTGTTTCTGTTCAACAGCCGTGCCGTCGATTTCATTGACGACCGTTCAATCACAGTACGCGAACTCCTGGATCATCTGGGAACCGGAGAATGGTTTCGCTCATATTACCTTGAGCCGTTTTCAGGTGCGATCTGGTCAACCCCTAAGGAGAAGATCCTGGATTTCCCCGCACATGCGATGATCAGGTTTTTCGACAATCATCTTTTGCTGGACGCCCGTCAGGATCATCAGTGGTACACGGTGCAGGGCGGTTCGATCGAGTATGTGAGGCGCATGGAAACCGTGTTGCGGGAAAAGCAGGTCGATCTTCGGCTGGGGGCGCCAATCGACGGCGTCCGCAGGATGGCTGACGGACCTCAGGTGAAGGCGCAAGGGGGCGAGTGGGAGCGGTTCGACCTGATCGTATTTGCCACGCATTCCGATGACACGCTTTCGCTTCTTTCCGATCCGACACCACAGGAAAGCGCGGCCCTTGGCGCAATCCGATATCAGCCCAATGATGTGGTATTGCACGCGGATCCGTCCGTGATGCCGCGCCGTCGCAGATGTTGGGCCAGTTGGGTGCATACCGAGGATGCCCACCCCGATTCCACACGCGTCGATATCACCTACTGGATGAACTCGCTGCAACCGATACCGGATGACGATCCGATGTTCGTAACCCTAAACTCGCGCCGCCGCATTCGGGAAGACCTGATTTACGACGAGGCCGTGTTCCGCCATCCGGTTTTTGATCTTGCGGCCCTGAATGCGCAGGAGGAGATCAGGCAGTTCAATGGAGCGAATTCAACGTGGTTTTGCGGAGCGTGGATGCGGCACGGTTTTCACGAGGACGGGTTGGCTAGCGCGGTTGATGTTGCCGAAGGGATCAATCGCTCTGATGCGGCACGGATGGCAGCGGAATGAGCAGTGTCGATCATATCGCCGCCCATACCTATCACGGGCGAAAGGGGACGATTGAAAACGGATTTCGCTATTCGGTGGATTACGTATTGCTTGACCCCGAGCTTGACCAAAGCGCGCCTATGTTGTTCTCGCGCAATCGGGCAAATCTGACCGGCGTCCGCGATCGTGACCATGGTGGCCCGCCCGGAATGGGGCGCGGGGCCATGTGGGTACGCGACAGGTTTGCAGAATTTCAGTTGCCACAACCTGCGCGGTTGTCGCTGCTGACTCAGCCGCGTGTTCTGGGCCATGTTTTTAATCCCGTCAGCTTCTGGTTTTGTTTTGATGAGGCAGGCACGTTCTATGCGGTGGTGGTTGAGGTCACGAATACGTACGGCACCCGCCACAGCTATGTCTGCCACAAACCTGACCTGTCCCGGATTGCGCCATCGGACCGACTGACAGCGCAGAAGCAGTTGCACGTATCCCCGTTTCAGCCGCGGACGGGTGGTTATACGTTCCGTTTTGACTACCGGGAGGATCGCGTTGGCGTTTGGATCGACTACGGGCGCGAAAAGGGCGGATTGATTGCCACTCTCGCTGGGCGTCGTCGTCCACTGACCAACAAAACGATCCTTTGGTCTATGCTGAGACGCCCCTTGGGCGCGCGCCGCGTTTTGGGGTTGATCCATTGGCAGGCGTTCAGATTGTGGCTGAAGGGTGCTGGTTTCCGGCGGCCACCAGTCCCGCGTAAACCGGATGTGAGCCGGGGATGACCCCGATCGGGGTCGGGTTGCACCACTTGCCGGTAACTCTGCGCACCATCACCGTTTGTTTGCGTAAGATCAAAGACGGGCGCTGCCCGGGATGATTGTGATAAGCTCGAACAGCGGACGGAGGAGTTTGGAGAATGCTGGAAATCTCGGCAAGAAAGGTTGCTCAGGTCGCCATGATGGGGCGCGAACTGGACCGGGCCGAAGGCGAATTGCGCGCATTCGTAGATCGCATGAGCGAGGATGAGCAGGCTGAATTGGTTGCGATCATGTGGATCGGTCGCGAGAGCTTTTTCGCCGAAGATTTGGCCGAGGCCATCGCCACTGCGAGGTCCGAGGCCTCGACCCCCTGCGCCGACTATCTGATCGGAACGCCACACCTGTCGGACCATCTGGAAAACGGGTTGGATGCACTGGGTATATCGGCCGAGGACGTCGAAAACGATCTGATGTAATCAGATCACCCAAACAGAGTGCACGGTTTATTCCGATGGACAGCTCTAAGCCAAAGTGCGAACTCTGCGTGAGTTCTTACTTCTGGTTGTTTTCATGAGCTCAAATCAACTTTCAGGCAGCGATACCCAAATTAGATTCCTGACCCGAGCGGTGGCCGTTCTTGTGGCCGCCGCCTCGTTGGGCTGGGTGTATTTGCAGCAGCAGCGCACCGCAGAATTTTATGCCGTGTTTGATATCTGCAAAATCCCCGGCCCCGACTCGCATGCGGCCATCGTGGCCTGCGATGATGTCATTGCACAATGGCCTCTCAACGATGAAGATCTGGCTTTGATGTATCGAAACCGAAGCCGGGCCTATATTGCGCTCAAGGACTGGCCGAACGCTTTGAGGGACGCCGAAGCTGGCACCCGGATTGACCCCGTGGGTCATGCATCCTGGTCGTTGAAGGGTTTTGTTCTGGCAAATCTGAAAGACTACCCCGCTGCTCTGGAAGCCACGGACCGCGCGTTGGAAGTGGCACCGAAAGATGACTACGCCCAGAAACAAAAGGCAAAGCTGCTTCGGGTCATGGAACGGTTTGATGAGATGGAGAACTACATTGCAAATCTTGTCGAAACCTATCCCGAGAAACTCTGGGTATTAAATTTTCGTGGCGAATATCAACTTCGGTCCAAAGAGTACCGCTTGGCAGCGCTGACCTTTGGCGACGCTCTGCGGATTAATCCGATGGACGAGTTCAGCAAAAGGGGTTTTCTTGCGGCCTGCAGGTACGCCGGACCGGAATGTCCACCCTTGTTTCCAGAAAGACGTGCTGGCTATCCCGAACTTGGTTGCACGGATGCGATTGCAAAGTGGGGCGCGCAATATCCCAAACTTGTGGAGGATCTCCTTAACTCGTCAGAGCATGATACGTTGGACGACTTTTTTACCCAAGAGGAACGGCGTGCATCTGCGATCGTGCATATGATATATATTGGACCTGCCGGAGAGATTGAAGGACGGAAGCCTGCAGAAGCCGCAGGCCGACTGATCGTGGACAGCCGTGTTTTGGATTGCGTCTCAGGCGGGGTGTTCGATTTCCCCGACGGAGGGCGTTTTGATGCCGAAGAACGCAAGTTCGCGGCAGAATACCTTTACGGCCCGGAACTGCGGCGAAATCTGGTGGATCTGGCTTATACGCATGTGAACTGACGGCCCCCTTCCATTCAGGGACGGGAAGGGGCATATCAGATGGCTGTGCAACGCCAGTTGATCCACGATCCGCATATGCTTCGCCAGCTTGTCGACTTCGCCCATCCAACGGACACCAATCTCCGCTCAAAGCCGCATAAACCTCCGCCGGGATCGTCGGTGCAGGCTTTGAGCTGTCTGATCCCAAACGCAGTCAAGCACCAGTCATAACTTCAGGTTATTTTACTAAACAAACTTTAATCTTCTGTTCCAACAAGGTTAACACGCCGACCCTTTATCTGAAATCAGAGCAACACAACGTTCAGAAATTGGATGGAGTTTCAAATGCAACACGCATCAGCAATCCAAAATCAGACCGGTGTCTTCGCAGGTTTGTATTCCGACTATGTCGAAGCCAATGTCGAACACTTTCGCCGCCGGATTTTTTCAAGAACCGTGCGGGAACTCGAAAATCTCAGCGATGAGCAATTGCAGGACATAGGCCTGCCGCGTGATCAGATAAAACGGCGTGCCTACGACAGTGTTTATCATCACCAGCCGCTTCGGCAGTAACGCAAGGTATCAGTTTTCAAGGAGGAACACGATGTTTGACGTGGACGGTTTCAAAGGTTCCAATGCGTCTGCCAGCACTCTGTTGCTGTTTGATCAGGCAATGAAAATTCAGGCGATCAAAGGGGAAATAGTTGGTGCGGCGCACGAACTGAATCGCCTGTCGGATAGCGAGCTCTCAGAACTTGGTATCAATCGAAGTGATATCGAGGATACGATTGCACGATACATCTGAACTCTGCAGTGAAAGCAATCGATGTCGGTCTGACAGGGGAACGCGGATTGCTGAAGTTGCGATCCCAGAAGCCACTCCGGAAACGGCGGAGTGGCTTCTGCAAATTCAGGCGTCAGATCAGCAGATTGCCCTGGCGGGTCATTCAAGGTCGGGCAACTGACCCTGTTACGCCAGATGATCCACAACCTGCAAATGCTGCGCCAGCTTGTCGATCTCTCCCATCCAGCCCGACACCAATTTGGGATCGCTCGGCGCCGCATGAACGCCTGCCGGAATGGCACGGTTCAGAACCGCCTCAACCGCCAGTGAAACCGGGATCGACACCAGACGCGCCATAGCGGTACCGCGTTCATCGCCCCAGGCATCCATGACGTAGGTCTTGTGCCAGACCTCTTGGCCGTCTTTCTCGGCCTTCAGCCCGACGCACAGAACAACGCGATCCGGCTCGCCCTCGTCATAGGCGTTCTCGGCCCAGAACTGATCGGACATCTCCTTGAGCCGCGCATCGCCTTCGGGCCCTGAGAGTGTCTCGATTTCCTCGAACACATCCGACCACGCGTCGGCCCAGCCGTTCAGGCGCAGGGTGCCGCGGACAAACTCTTTGACCGGCCAATGGTCTTCGAAATGATATTGGTCCTTGAAAGGGATCGAGTCGCGGTTCGGATAAACCTCGAAACTTTCCGGTGTCGGCAAGGGCGCGATATAGCTGCTGATCGCATCCCATGGCCGCGCTACGTCCAGCGGTGCGTAATCGCGGATCGACCGCGATGGAGACCGGAGCGCTTTCAACACGCCCAGCGGAGACCAGCTGAACTTGTACCGGAACGGATTGGGGTTCTTGGGAATTCCGCCGCAATACGAGATGAAGCTCAGATGATTTTGGGCGTCAAACGCAGATGAGGCACGGTAGTCGTCCACCAGTGCGTGGGCCATCAGGTGGTCGATGCCCGGGTCCAGGCCGACCTCGTTGACCAGCGCCACACCCGCCTCGCGCGCCTTGTCATCCAGCGCCCGCATTTCAGGCGCGATATAGGATGAGGAAACGAAATTCGCCCCTTTCGAGATCGCAAGCTCGGCCAGCGGTACGTGCCAGTCGCCCGGCAGCATAGACACGATAACGTCGCCCTTTTTCAGAACGCCGGCCAGAACGTCGATATCGAAAGCGCGGATATCATCCGTCAGATCACCAACTTCGTCCTTTGCTTTCTCGACGGTCCGGTTCCAGACAATGACGGGCTGCCCGGCCTCGATAAGGCGGCGCAGTCCGGGAATGGCCGACAGGCCGGTACCACACCAGTGAATGGTCATCGGTCAGTTCCTTCTTCCATATGAGTTTTGAATGTCTCTTTGGCCCGCTCCCAGACGCCACTGTCGATCTCGGTCAGTCGCAGCAACGAAGGCAGCAGTTGCGCGGCATAATCCTCGGAGCTTTCGACCGGCAGCATAGACGGCAGGTTGTCGATGGCGATGACGTCGAGCACCGGGTCGGTGGCGACGCGCAGGGCCGGTTTTTCCCACGAGGTAGCCCGGTCATAGACGGGTATCGGGTTGTAGTCGCTGTCCGGATCGCAGGCCACGTCACCGATCGCGGTCAGTTTCCGGGGTGCGTTCAGCGCCTCGCGCGGGACGAAAACGGGCGTTCCCGGGCGGGCAAAGATGCAGTTCAGGAAGACATCGTGTTCAAGAATTTCGGGGAAGGGGCCGCCATTTGCGGTTTCGTCCATGTCCCATTTGGTGACCTCGACGCCCATGAACTCGCACAGATCCGCCGCACCTGTTCCGACACGGCCAAGGGCACCGATGACTATGGCGCGGGGGCGCGATCCTGCGACGTCAAGCTCGGCCGACAGTTCAGCGTTGAGCGTATCCTTGCTGGGGTAAACGCCGACTGGAGGGCACTGCTCCCCTCTTTGCTGCGCTGCCCACGTCTTGAGTGTGACTGCAGCGCCTGCATACCCGGCCCAATATCCAAATGCGGCCACCCGGCGGCCGGTTGTATCAACCAGATACTCAAGGTCGTACAATGTGCCGCCACCGGTCCTGAACCGCTCGAGCAAGGCGCGGCCCGAGTGCTGGCCCTTGAAGGCGTGCCCGAACATGATGTGGCTGTGCGGCAGCGGGGTGCCATCCTCGGGCAGTTCCTTGAGGCCGAATATGATCGCGTTCAGCGGGGCATGTGGCCAGCTGTTCTCGGCCGCAATTTCGCAACCCGCATTGGCATATCCTTCAATCGGAATGGCGCGGGATGAGCTTTCTTCGACAGTCACGCGGATACCGGCCGAGATAAGTTGTTCTGCCCCGAAAGGCGTCAGGCCGACCCGATCCTCGTTCGGGCGTTGCTCTGCCCGGACCCAGAGATGTGTCATAGTGTTTCCTTTTGTCAGAGCATACCGGCGGCTTTGACCGCCTGTACCGAAGGGCGTGTTTCCATCGCAGCACGGAACGCGAGGATTTTGGGAAAGGCCGAAACGTCCACACCGTCGCCTTCCAGCCAGCTGCAGACCACATAAAGGTAGGGATCGGCCAGGCTGAACCTCTCGCCCAGCACGAAGGGGCCGCGCAAACCGTTCGCCTCGATATATTTGCACGAGGCGGTCATTGTCTGCGGGACCTTGGCCGTCATGTCTTTCCAGCTTGGCTTTTTGTCGGCCCAGCGTGCGCCGCGAAGTTTATGTGCGTGATTCACATGCATTGTAGAGGCGAGATAATACATCACCTCACGCATCCGCGCGGCCATTACGGCGTCTTCCGGGATCAGGCGCGCCTCGGGTGCGGCGGCGGCAACAAAATCCAGCAGAGCCCCGGTTTCTGTCAGGATTCCACCGTCAACCACCAGCGCCGGTACGCGCCCTTTGGGGTTGATCTGTTTGTAAGCCGGTTTCGTCTGTTCGGCGCTGGCAAAATCGACCCGAACAGTTTCATAGTCCAGACCGGCCTCTTCCAGTGCGATTGCTACGGCGATTGAAATAGTTCGCGGGGCATAGAAGAGTTGCATCGAAAACTCCGTCAGAGATGGGTCTGCGCGTATTGCCGCTCTGGTGCTTCCAGATGCGGGACGGCGTTGAACAGCACGGGGCTGAGATGTGTGCCAATCGGGTACAGACGATGCATCGACGTGTTCATGATGGCAAGGGCGACGCGTGCCATCGCCTGTATGTCCAGTCCCATCGCCTGGCGCACCACCATCGAGATCAGGCCGCCGGATGTCACGACGATGGCGGGTCCGCCTTCGGTGCCGATCTCGCGCAAGGCGTCTGAAACCCGCGCTTCGAATTCGGCAAAGGTTTCCGGCGGATTTTGGATTTCACCTCTTGCCCAGGCTTCGAATGTCATTGGCAGGTGTTCGACAAATCCTTCGCGGTCTTCCGGGATCGGAACACCGTGCTGTTCCTGAAACAACTGGGCAAGCGCAAAATATTCCACTTCGTTCAGTCGTGGGTCTTTTATGGGCTGCGATAATCCCATGCTTTGGGCGGTTTCGCCATGGCGGACAAGCGTTCCGCAGTACACGCGGTTATGATGAGCGCGGGTTTCGTGCAAATGCGTACCCAGCCAGCGCGCCTGCTGATGACCCAGTTCGCTCAGTTTGTCATAGCTTTCCTCGTCACGCGCTTCGGTGTTGGCCTGGCCGTGACGGATTAGTGTGATGTGGGACATGGGCCGCTCCTCTTGCGGGAACTCTTAGGGGAGGTTTCGGTTGGGGGCCAGAGGTGTCGGACGCCATTCGTGCGAAAACCTGCGCCGTTGCGTCCGGGCATCTTGTTGATGGGGCTGACGGTAATATCTTGAAAATGACCCGATAACAGGAGGCAGCCATGGCAGTGAATGAAGAACGGTTTCTTGCGGACCTGCATCAGCTGCGAAGCTTTGGCGCGTCAGGCGTTGGCAAGGGCGTCGTTCGTCCCGCCTATTCCGAGGCGGATATTGACGCGCGAAAGTGGCTGGCAGGACGTATGGAAGAGGCCGGGCTGAACGCGCATTTCGATACGGTCGGCAACCTCTTTGGCTTGGCAGATGGGCCGTCGCTCCTGTTGGGTTCGCATTCCGACAGTCAGCCAGAGGGGGGCTGGCTTGATGGTGCGCTGGGTGTGATTGCCGCATTGGAAGTGGCGCGTTCGGCTGATCGCCCCGTGTCAGTTGTCAGTTTTCAGGACGAAGAGGGTCGTTTTGGCGTGACAACGGGGTCTGCAATATGGTCCGGGCAGCTGTCTTTGTCTGAGGCCGATGAATTGACGGATCATGCCGGTGTCACACTGGGGGCCGCCCGGGCAGCTATGGGCGAACTCGAGTCCGGATTTGTTGAACCCGACCGCTTTACCGGCTTTGTCGAAATGCACATTGAACAAGGTCCCACGCTGGATGCCGAAGGTGATCAGATAGGTGTCGTGACAGATATCGTCGGCATTCGGGACATGACGATCCGGTTTGACGGGCAGCAAAACCATGCGGGGACCACCCCTATGCATCTGCGTAGGGATGCCTTTCAGGCGCTGGGCGAGTTCACCGCTCTTATCAATGAGCGTTTCCGGAATGTGGTCACGCCACGCACGGTCTGGACCATCGGGCATGTGTCTGTTCATCCAAACGCATCGTCTATCGTACCCGGACAGGTACGGTTTTCCATGCAGTGGCGGGACAGCGAGGCCGAGCGCTTGGGCCGGATGGAACACATTATCCGCGAGACCGCGCAGGAGGTTTCCGCCAAAAGGGGCGTTGATCTGCATTTCGGGCAAATGCTGGGGCTTGAGCCTGTCGCCATGGACAAACGTTTGCAGCAGGCGCTGGAGGTCGGAGCCGAAGCAGTGGCGCCCGGAAAGTGGCGGCGGATGCCGTCAGGGGCATTGCACGACGCCACCAATGTTTCGCGGCTGATGCCAGTTGCAATGCTGTTCGTGCCATCGATTGACGGTATCAGTCACGACTTTGCGGAAAACACTACCGAGTCGGATCTGGTGGCCGGGTTGAAGGTTTTGGAACAGGCAGTCGCCAAACTGACCTGAAAAAACAGTTCTACCAACGAGAGAATGCAGGCTGATTCCCTTTGCGGAAACCGGTCTGTGTCGTTTCGGAAACTGGGCTGATGCTGAATCTCTTGGCTATCGCAGGCCAAGCAACGCCCTGTAACTTTCACCGTTTTTGAATGTTCGCGAAGCGATGGTTGGATGGCTTAAAATTTGGTGATCACCCTAACTTGTTGAATCTTTGTCGAAAAAAAGTCTCCGGCCGCTCCCGTCGGAATTTCTCGGCGTTTACCTTCTTCCTTCAGGAGGTTCGCGCGACCAGAAAGGTCTCAAAATTTTCCCAAACAGTCTTTGTATTCGCAAAGGTGAATGCTGGGCACTTTTGAACACAAATGTTGATTAAGGAGAAAAAGTTTCCTATAGGAGACGAAATCATCGCGCGCCATCCTATGCCGCGATGCTGGGATACGAACTGGGAGGGACATTGATGAGCGCATATGACCTGATCGTGATCGGCGGCGGACCTGGTGGCTATGTAGCGGCTATCCGAGCGGCTCAATTGGGGATGAAGGTGGCCTGTGTCGAAGGCCGCGGCGCTCTGGGTGGCACTTGCCTGAATGTTGGGTGCATTCCTTCCAAAGCCTTGCTGACCTCCTCGGCCAAGTATGCCGAACTCTCCCATCTCTCCTCTCATGGCATTGCGGTCGAGGGGGCCAGCATCGATCTGGGCGCAATGATGGGGCGCAAGGACAAGATCGTGGGCGATCTGACCAAGGGGATCGGCTTCCTGTTCAAGAAGAACGATGTTGAGCTGATCGAAGGATGGGCCAGCATTCCCGCTGCTGGTCAGGTTAAGGTGGGCGACGATACCCACGAGGCAAAGAACATCCTGATCGCAACCGGTTCCGAGCCGACCCCATTGCCGGGTATCGAGATTGACGAGGTGGATGTCCTCAGTTCAACTGGCGCGCTGGCTCTGGATACCGTGCCTGAGCATCTGGTCGTTATCGGCGCAGGGGTGATCGGACTGGAACTGGGGCAGGTATGGGCGCGTCTTGGTGCCAAGGTGACCGTGGTTGAATACCTTGACCGCATCCTGCCGGGTATTGACGGCGAGATTGCCAAACTGGCGCAGCGGGCGCTGTCCAAACGCGGATTGAAATTCCAACTTGGCCGCGCGCTGAAGGCGGTAGACAAAAACGGCGATGTTCTGGCGTTGACCGTGGATCGCGTTGGTAAGGACAAGGAAGAAGTGATCGAAGCCGATAAGGTTTTGATCGCCGTTGGCCGTCGTCCTGTGACTCGCGGTCTGGGGCTGGAAGAACTGGGTGTCACCGTAAGCGCACGCGGGGTCATCGAGGTGGACGGCGCGTTCCAGACTTCGGTTCCCGGCATCTATGCCATTGGCGACTGTATTCCCGGCCCGATGTTGGCCCACAAGGCCGAGGAAGACGGCGTTGCCTGTGTGGAAATGCTGGCCGGGCACGCGGGACACGTCGATTACAACACGGTTCCCGGCGTGGTTTACACCGATCCCGAAGTGGCGTCCGTCGGTCAGACCGAAGAGGCGCTGAAGGAGGCAGGCACCGAGTACACAGCTGGCAAGTTTGCTTTCATGGCTAATTCGCGCGCCCGCTCGACCGGTGAAACCGACGGTGCGGTTAAGGTGCTGGCCGATGCCAGCGGAAAAATTCTGGGCGCACATATCTGCGGCGCGCATGGTGGTGACCTGATAGCCGAACTGGTTCTGGCGATGACCAAAGGCGCGACCGTGTCTGAGGTTGCGGCCACCTGCCACGCGCATCCGGCGATGGGTGAGGCGGTCAAAGAGGCCTGCCTTGACGCCATGGGCCGTGCAATTCACGCATGAACTGAGGCCTGCCAGATGACCATCCAGCTCCGCCCGCGCCATCCGGAAAAGGCCAAAAAGGCCGACAGCGTGATCCCGCGCAAGCCAAAGTGGATTCGCAAGAAAAAAATCGAAAGCAGCGACTATTACGAGACCCGCCGCTTGATGCGCGATCATGATCTAGCGACCGTATGCGAAGAGGCGGCCTGCCCGAATATTGGTGAATGCTGGTCCAAGCGGCACGCAACCATGATGATCATGGGTGAAGTCTGTACCCGTGGCTGCTCATTCTGCAACGTGTCCACTGGGCGGCCTGACGCGCTGGATGTGTTCGAGCCGGGTCGGGTTGCCGCTGCAGTGAAAAAACTTGGGCTGCGCCACGTGGTCATCACGTCCGTTGACCGGGATGATTTGGCTGATGGCGGGGCCGAGCATATCGCGCAGACCATCCGCGCCGTGCGACATCAGAACCCTGAAACCACGGTCGAGGTGCTGACGCCGGACTTTCTGGGCAAGGGCGCCGCGTCGAGTGCTGTTTTCGAGGCCGCACCGGATGTTTTCAACCACAATCTGGAAACGGTTCCACACCTATATCCGACTGTCCGGCCCGGCGCGCGCTATTACACATCGCTGCGTTTGCTGGACGATGCAAAGCGCGCAAACCCCGGAATTTTCACAAAATCCGGACTTATGGTAGGGTTAGGGGAAAGTTTGAATGATGTACGACAGGTCATGGACGACCTGCGTGCGGCCAATGTCGATTTCCTGACCGTGGGCCAATATTTGCAGCCCACACCGAAACACCATCCGATCGACCGCTTTTGGTCGCCCGAAGAGTTTGAGCAACTGGAACAGATCGCCCGGTCCAAGGGCTTTCTACACGTGTCAGCGACACCGCTGACCCGGTCATCGTTCCACGCGGACGAAGATTTTGCCGCCCTCAAGCAGGCCCGCCAGCGGGTCGTCGCCAACGGGGCATAAACCTGACGCATATGGGAGGGAAACCATGGAAGCGTTAAATTCAATCGTAGGGGCCATAAATGGCGTCGTCTGGGGGGTGCCAATGCTGGTGCTCATCCTTGGCGCCGGCTTCTTCCTGCAGGTCGGCCTGAAATTCATGCCGATTCTGCGTGTCGGCACCGGCTTCAGGCTGTTGTTCCAGGGCCGCGAAGGTCAGGGTGACGGTCAGATCAGCCCGTTCAACGCGCTGATGACCTCGCTGTCGGCGACCATCGGTACGGGTAACATCGCCGGTGTGGCCACTGCTGTCTTCCTGGGCGGTCCGGGCGCCTTGTTCTGGATGTGGATGACCGCCCTGGTGGGCATGGCCACCAAATATGCCGAAGCCGTCTGTGCCGTGAAGTATCGCGAGCAGGACGAACTGGGCAACTATGTCGGCGGCCCGATGTACTACATCAAAAACGGCCTGTCGTCGAACTGGCACTGGCTGGGCTGGGCCTTCGCCCTGTTCGGCGGTATTGCTGCATTTGGCATCGGCAACGGCGTTCAGGCCAACGGTGTGGCACAGGTTCTGGAATCGAACTTCGGCCTGAACACTTCGGTAACCGGCGTGGTTCTGATGGTTCTGACCGCAGCCGTAATCCTGGGTGGTATTACCCGCATTGGTGCGGTTGCCGGTAAGCTGGTTCCGTTCATGGCGGTTGCCTACATCATCGCCGGTCTGCTGGTTCTGCTGCTGAACATCGGTTCGGTCGGAGCAGCCATCGCAGACGTCTTTGCCTTTGCCTTTACACCTTGGGCCGCAAAAGGCGGTGCTGCAGGTGCGGCGGTATGGCTGGCGATCCGCTTTGGTGTGGCACGTGGTGTGTTCTCGAACGAAGCCGGTCTGGGTTCCGCTCCGATCGCCCACGCCGCAGCTGAAACCAAAGGTCCGGTTAACCAGGGCCTGATCGCGATGCTGGGTACGTTCATCGACACCATCATCGTCTGCTCGATCACCGGTCTGGCGATCATCTCGTCGGGTGCGCTGGACGCATCGGTCGAACTGTTCAACCAAGATCCTGAACTGGGTGTTTCCGGTGCAGCGCTGACCTCGTTGGCCTTTGAAACCACTCTGCCGGGCGTTGGCGGCTACCTGATCGCAATCGCACTGTCGATCTTTGCCTTCACCACCATTCTGGGCTGGTCGTTCTATGGCGAGAAATGCGTCGAGTTCCTGCTGGGCGTGAAATCTCTGGTTCCCTACCGTGTGCTGTGGATCGTCATGATCTACTTCGGCGCAACGGCTGATCTGGGCTTCATCTGGCTGCTGGCGGATACGCTTAATGCGATGATGGCTCTGCCGAACCTGATCGCCCTGCTGTTGCTCAGCCCGGTTGTCTTCAAGCTGACGAAAGAGTTCTTCGCCAGCGGTGGCAAGTCGGAAGAACCCGGCGGCACCGCAGCCGAATAATCATCGACGGGGGGCCGTGTTGGCCCCCCGCCTCCTGAAATAGAATCTCAAATCTCGAGGAGACGATTGATGGCCACGAAAATCCTGCTGCCAATTGACCACACTGATGACCGCTCGTGGAAAAAGGCACTGCCGGTCGCACTGGAACAGGCGAAATTCTACGGTGCGGAACTGCACGCGGTTTCCGTCATTCCCGAGATCATCCAGCTGCCCAACCTTCCCGCCAACTACGGTGCCGGTGCTAAGGAGCACGTGCGCAAAGCCGTTCAGGCAATTCTGGCCAATGGCAACGCCGTCGATGTGCCAGTGCATATCGAAGAGGGCAGTGTTTACCGCGAAATTCTGAAACTCGCTCACAAGGACGGTTTTGACCTGATTGTGATGGCATCGGCCAAAGGCGACTTCCCCAATTACGAAATTGGTCCTAACCTTGCCCGTGTCGTGCGCAATGCACATTGCACGGTCATGGTTGTCCGCGACTGACCTGAACACGAAATATGGAAAGGCTCATGCCATGACTGATGCGCCCAAACGCACCCCCCTTTACGACCTGCATGTGGAACTTGGCGGCAAGATGGTCGATTTTGCCGGATGGGAAATGCCGGTGCAGTATCCCATGGGCATCATGGGCGAGCACAAGCAGTGCCGGGAAAAGGCTGCTCTGTTCGACGTGTCGCACATGGGCCAGGTGATCCTGCGCGGCGAAAACGTTGGCGAAAAGCTCGAAGCGATCTGCCCGCAGGCCTATGCGACCCTGAAAGAAGGCAAGGCGCGTTACGGTTTCTTCACCAACGAAGAAGGCGGGATCATGGACGACCTGATCGTGTCGAACGCGGGTGATCATTTCTTTGTCGTGGTGAACGCCGCCCTGCGCCATCAGGACATCCCGCATATGAAGGCCAATCTGGATGGCGTCGAAGTGACCGAAATCTTCGACCGCGCGCTGGTCGCGGTACAGGGTCCTAAGGCCGAGGACGTGGTGGGCGATCTCTGCCCTGCCGCCCGTGACCTGAAGTTCATGGAAACCACCGTTGCAGACATCAACGGCGTCGAATGCCGCATCTCGCGTCTGGGATATACCGGCGAGGACGGGTACGAAATCTCGATCCCCGAGGACAAGGCCGTCGAAATTTCGAAAGCCTTTTTGGCGCATGACGATTGTGAACCGGCGGGTCTTGGCGCACGCGACAGCCTGCGGCTCGAGGCCGGTCTGTGCCTTTACGGCAATGACATCGACCAGTCCACGTCGCCGGTCGAAGCATCCCTGTCATGGGCCATGCAGAAGCGCCGCAAGGAAGAAGGCGGATTCCCGGGCGCTGCTCGCGTGCAAAAGGAGTTGGCCGAAGGCGCCGCACGCAAACTGGTCGGCATCAAGCCCGAAGGCCGCGCCCCCGCCCGTCAGGGTGTCGAGGTGCAATGCGCCGAAGGCAACACCATCGGTCAGATCACCTCGGGCAGCTTTGGTCCCACCGTCGGTGGCCCGGTCGCCATGGGCTATGTCTCGGCCGGCCATGGCGAGCCAGGTGAAAAAGTGAACCTCATCATTCGCGGCAAGGCACAACCGGCGGAAATCGTCGCCCTGCCCTTTGTTACTCAGAACTACAAGCGCTGAAGTCAGGAGAGATAAAACATGGCAACCTACTATTCGGAAGAGCACGAATGGGTCACCGTCGAAGGTGACGTCGCAACCATCGGTATCACCCAGCACGCCGCAGACCAGTTGGGCGAAATCGTCTTTGTCGAGCAGAAAGAGTCCGGCGACGATTTTGAAAAAGGTGACGAGATCGGCGTGATCGAGTCGGTCAAGGCCGCGTCCGAAATTTATGCTCCTGTCGACGGCGAAGTGATCGAGGCAAACGAGGTGCTTGCCGATAATCCCGGTGCGCTGAACGAAAGCCCCGAAGGCGACGCCTGGATCTACAAGATCAAACTGTCGGACGCCTCCCAGCTTGAGGATCTGATGGATCTGGACGGCTACAAGGCCCTGATCGGCTGATCCTTCCTCTTGCCCAAAATATCCCCGCCGGAGGCTTCCGCAGTCTCCGCCGGGCCTGAGTTTTCCAAAGGAGCGCTGAAATGGCCTTCAAACTGACCGATTACGAAGCCTATGACTTCGCCAATCGCCGTCATATCGGACCGTCCCCAAAAGAGATGGCCGACATGCTCAAGGTGATCGGCTTCAAAACGCTGGATGATCTGATCGACGCCACCGTCCCCCCCGCCATCCGTCAGGCGGAGGCGCTGGACTGGGGTCCGGCAATGACCGAGCGGGATGCTCTCTTTCACATGAAAGAAGTGGCCAGCAAGAACAAGGTTCTGACCTCGCTGATCGGGCAGGGATATTACGGCACCACCACACCGGCGCCGATCCTGCGCAACATCCTTGAAAACCCGGCATGGTACACGGCCTATACGCCCTATCAGCCCGAGATTTCGCAGGGCCGCCTTGAAGCACTTCTGAACTATCAGACCATGGTCAGCGATCTGACCGGTCTGGATGTGGCCAACGCATCACTGCTGGACGAAGCCACTGCGGCTGCCGAAGCCATGACCATGGCCAAACGCGGCGGACGGTCCAAGGCAAACAATGCTGCCTTCTTCGTCGACAAGAACTGCCACCCGCAGACCATCGCGGTTATCAAGACCCGTGCCGAGCCTCTGGGCATCGACGTGCAGGTTGCCGATCCGGCCGAACTGGACGCAGGCGCGGTGTTCGGCGCGATCTTCCAGTATCCCGGTACCTATGGCCATGTGCGTGACTTCACCAATGAAATCGCCGCTCTGCATGAACACAAGGCGATCGCCATTGTCGCGGCTGACATTCTTTCGCTGGCCCTGTTGAAATCGCCCGGCGAGATGGGTGCCGATATCGCCATCGGCTCGACCCAGCGCTTTGGCGTTCCCATGGGCTATGGTGGCCCCCACGCCGCCTACATGGCGACGACCGACAAGCTGAAACGCGCCATGCCCGGCCGCATCATCGGTGTGTCCATCGATGCGCGTGGCAACAAGGCCTATCGTCTGGCGCTGCAGACCCGTGAACAGCACATCCGCCGCGAAAAGGCGAACTCGAACGTTTGTACCGCACAGGCGCTGCTGGCGGTGATTGCATCGATGTATGCGGTCTATCATGGCCCCGATGGCATCAAGGCCATCGCGCAATCGGTGCACCGCAAAACATCGCGCATGGCGGCTGGCTTGGAAGAGGCAGGCTTTGCCGTGGAACCAGAGGTGTTCTTCGACACCATTACCGTTGAGGTCGGTCATCTGCAGACCGTGGTGATGGAGGCCGCTGTGGCCCGTGGCGTCAACCTGCGCAAGGTTGGTGAGACCAAGGTTGGCATCAGCCTGGACGAACAGACCCGCCCCGAGACCATCGAGGCCGTCTGGGGTGCCTTCGGCATTGACCGCAAGGATGACAGCTCCAACAAGGTCTACCGCCTGCCGGAACACGCGCTTCGTGAAAGCGCTTATCTGACCCACGAGATCTTCCACAAGAACCGGGCCGAGGCCGAGATCACCCGCTATATGCGCCGCCTCGCCGACCGAGACCTGGCGCTGGACCGGGCGATGATCCCGCTGGGCTCCTGCACCATGAAGCTGAACGCGACGATCGAGATGATCCCGGTCACCTGGCCCGAGTTCGGCAACCTGCACCCGTTCTGCCCTGAAGATCAGGCGCAGGGCTATCACGAGATGATTGCCGATCTGAACGACAAGCTGTGCCAGATCACCGGCTATGACGCGATCAGCCAGCAGCCCAACTCGGGCGCGCAGGGTGAATATGCGGGTCTGCTGACCATCCGAAGCTACCACGCTTCGCGTGGCGAGGCGCACCGCAATGTCTGCCTGATTCCGACCTCGGCGCACGGTACCAATCCGGCATCTGCACAGATGGTGGGCTATCAGGTTGTGCCGGTAAAGGCTGATGAAAAAGGCAACATCGACATCGCCGATTTCCGCGAGAAGGCCGAAAAGCACTCGGACAACCTTGCCGCCTGCATGATCACATATCCGTCCACCCACGGTGTGTTCGAGGAGACGGTGCAGGAGGTCTGCCAGATCACCCACGATCACGGCGGTCAGGTCTATATCGACGGGGCGAACATGAACGCCATGGTCGGTCTGGCCCAGCCGGGCAAGATCGGCGGCGACGTCAGCCACCTGAACCTGCACAAGACCTTCTGCATCCCGCATGGCGGCGGTGGCCCCGGCATGGGTCCGATCGGCGTCAAGGCGCATCTGGAAGAGCACCTGCCCGGCCACCCGGAATACGGCACAGCCGTGGGTCCGGTCTCGGCCGCGCCTTTCGGATCTCCGTCCATTCTGCCGGTCAGCTGGGCCTATGTGCTGCTGATGGGTGGGGCAGGTCTGACGCAGGCGACCAAGGTGGCAATCCTGAACGCCAACTACATCGCGGCGCGGCTCAAGGATGCCTATCCGATCCTCTACACGTCCGAGACGGGCCGTGTGGCGCATGAGTGCATCCTAGACACCCGTCCGCTGGATGAACAGGGTCACGTCACCGTGGATGATATCGCCAAGCGTCTGGTCGACAGTGGCTTCCACGCACCGACCATGTCCTGGCCGGTTGCCGGTACGCTGATGGTGGAACCCACCGAGTCTGAGCCCAAGGACGAGCTGGACCGTTTCTGCGACGCTATGCTCTCGATCCGGGCCGAGGCGCAGGAGATCATCGACGGCAAGATCGACGCCGAAAACAACCCGCTGAAGAACGCACCCCACACGGTGCGCGATCTGGTGGGCGAATGGGACCGTCCCTATACCCGCGAACAGGCTTGCTTCCCTGCGGGTAACCTGGGTGTGGACAAGTACTGGTCCCCTGTCAATCGCGTCGACAACGCCTATGGCGACCGCAACCTAATCTGCACATGTCCGCCAATGTCGGACTACGAAGAAGACGCCGCCTGATCTCAGGCAGCGCCCGTCCCGCCGGATACACCGGCGGGGCGATCCGAACACTCGCAACAGGAGGCAGACATGACCTATTGCGCATCCGTATTACCCGCCGATGCGACGATCCCGTCGCCTGACACGCGAAAGCACAACATCGACATCATACTGCCCGAGGGCGCTCCCGCCGCAACGGCGAAGATGATCGAAGACGTTTTCCGCGCCGCCAATGATCTGTTACCTGAAAGGCAGTACCAAGTTGCCTTGCGCGACCTGAGCGGCCAGCCCGTCGAGGATCCGCGCTACTGGTCGCGGCGAACGGTTGTCTTTCTCGGGGATATCCACAGCCGATGGACGCTGCGATCCGAAGAACGTGCGCGCGTACATCAGATTCTGCGCCTGGCTCGCCGGATCGTGCTGGTAGGAGGGGCGGTGTTCATTCTGAGCGAAACCGGCCAGCAGAGCCGCCACGCATGCGCGGTTCATCCGAACTTTGTTGCAGCAGCCAGCGAAGAACACCTGTCCGAGGCCGAGGCAGGGGCCCATCTGTGTTCCGACGGCAAGCTGTTCAGCGCGATCAGCCCGGTGGCGGCGCTCAGGCTTTCGCTGGATATCGTCGCAAGCGATCATGGCGCCTTTATCGCGGATTCCCTAAGCGCATATATCGGCTTTTCCGAAGCCCACGCGCAGCGGCCTCACAGCAGGGTTTCGCTTGGTCTGCTTCAACAGGCCCGTGGCGACCAGCTTATCAATGCAAGCCTGGAGCTGATGCAGGAGCATCTTGAAGAGCCTCTGCGCATTGACGATCTGGCGCGTGAGCTGGGCGTTTCGACCCGCAAGCTGCAGCGCCGGTTTCTGGAACGCACCGGAAACAGCCCCCTGACGGCTTATCGCGCCTTGCGCATCGAACGGGCGCATCAGCTTTTGAAACACACCAGTTTGCCGCTGTCGGAAATTGTTGTCGCGACAGGGTTTGGCACCTGTTCAAATCTCGCGCGCTGGTTTCGGCAGGAAGTTGGGGAAAGCCCAAAGACGGTACGTCAGCGTGCCTTTGCAGGTGCCGCCTGATCGTCACGCGGGCGCTGACGCGATCGCATGGAATTGTCCGGAATCCTGCCTGCGGCAACAATTCGTGTTGTGCCGGTGAATATAATCGATAAAAAATCCACAACCGGAATCTATGTGGAAAATTATCGATAAAATGACCCAGGCCCAGACTCCATGGACCCGTGACGAGGCTCAGCGTCTTTACGATCTGCCCTTCATGGAACTTCTCTATCAAGCCCAGACAGTTCATCGTGCGAATTTCGATCCCAATCAGGTTCAGATGTCGCGCTTGCTGTCGATCAAAACCGGCGGCTGCGCCGAGGATTGCGCCTATTGTTCGCAATCTGCGCGGAACGGCTCAAAGCTGTCCGCCTCGAAGCTTATTGAGGTCGAGCGAGTTCTGTCGCAGGCAAAAAAAGCGCGCGAAGCAGGCGCAACCCGGTTCTGCATGGGGGCTGCTTGGCGCGAGCCTAAGGACCGCGATATGGATGCGCTGGTCGCCATGGTCGAGGGCGTCAAGGACATGGGCATGGAAACCTGTATGACCCTTGGCATGCTGGACGATACGCAGGTCGTGCAGCTGCGCGATGCCGGGCTGGATTACTATAACCACAACATCGACACGTCTGAGCGTTACTATCCCGAGGTCATCACGACCCGCACATTTGCTGACCGCATCGATACTCTGAACCGCGTCAAGGACGCCGGTATCAAGGTGTGTTCGGGCGGCATTCTGGGGATGGGCGAAGAGGAAAGCGACCGTCTGGATATGCTGGTGACACTGGCCAATCTGCCCGCCCCCCCGGATTCGGTTCCGATCAACATGCTGATGCCGCAAGCGGACACGCCACTTGCCGATGCAGAGCCTGTCGATCCCATCGACTTTGTGCGCATCATAGCCGTCGCGCGGATCATGATGCCCCAATCGCATGTACGCCTGTCCGCCGGTCGCACCGACATGAGCGATGAGATGCAGGCGATGTGCTTTTTCGCCGGGGCCAACTCGATCTTCGTGGGGGAAACGCTGCTGACAGCGGAAAACCCCGAGGAAGATACCGATATGCTTCTGTTCTCCAAACTGGGCATTCAGCCGATGGAGCCCGAGGCACACAATCAAATGGACGCTGCCGAATGAAGACAACGGACCGGCTGGACGGCGCGCTGCAGGCGATGGCGGCGCGGCACCGGTTGCGGCGCCTGATGCCGCAGCGGGGGCTGGACTTTGCGTCCAACGACTATCTGGGTCTGGCCGGTTCGCCGCTGCTTCGGCAGGCGGCATCGGATGCGCTGGCGCGGGACGTACCGCTTGGCGCGGGCGGGTCGCGCCTGTTGCGCGGCAATCATCCGGAACACACCACGCTCGAGGCTGAGGCCGCTGAATTTTTTGATACCGAAGCCGCGCTTTTCATGGGCGGCGGGTTTCAGGCCAATCAGGCGATCTTTTCCACTTTGCCCGCTGCGGGCGACCTGATCCTTCATGATGCCCTGGTTCATGCCAGCGCCCATGAGGGAATGCGGCTGGGTCGCGCTGATACCAAGTCTTTCCCCCACAATGACGTCTCGGCCGCGCGACAGGTTCTGGCGAAATGGCGGGCTGATCGTGGAACCGGGCAGCTTTGGGTTGCAGTCGAAAGCGTCTATTCCATGGAAGGCGATCTTGCCCCGCTTGGTCAGCTAGCAACTTTTTGTCGCGAAGAGGGCGCGGTGCTGGTCGTTGACGAAGCGCATGCCACCGGCGTTTTTGGCCCTATGGGCAAGGGGCTGGCGCACGGGCTGGATGCCGAAGTGTTGACCCTGCACACCTGCGGCAAGGCGCTTGGTGCTTCGGGTGGCCTGATCTGCGGAGCGAAGGTGATGATCGACATGCTGATCAACCGCGCCCGGCCGTTCTTTTTTGCCACTGCACCCTCACCGCTGAACGCGGCTGTAGTGCGTGCCAGCCTTCATGCCTTGCAGGATCAGCCCGATCTGGTTCGGGACGCCCAGAACAGGCGTGACTTTGCCCATGCCGAGGCCAGCAGGCTTTGCGGTCTGAGCACGCTCAACAGCCAGATCATTCCGGTCCTTGTCGGCTCGGATGCACGGGCAATGGAATGGGCAAGCGAACTTCAGGCGCTGGGTTTTGATGTTCGGGGCATTCGACCGCCGACCGTACCGAAGGGCACGTCCCGGTTGCGGATCTCCATCACCGGCAACGTGAGCGAAGCAGATATCTCTGCCCTGTTCCAGGCCATAGCACATCAGCAAGCAGAGGCCGCATGAATACTCTTGTAGTGACCGGAACCGATACGGGCGTGGGCAAGACGGTGTTTGCCGCTGGATTGACCCGAGCCCTTGGCGCGACCTATTGGAAGCCGGTTCAATCGGGCCTCGAGGATGCGACCGATACCGTAACCGTCGGGGCACTGTCAGGTTGCCGGACCCTGCCCGAGACCTACCGGCTCAAGCTTCCGGCCTCGCCGCATCTATCTGCCGAGGCCGAGCAGACCGAAATCGACACCTCGCGACTGGACCTGCCGCAGGTCGATGGCCCGTTGGTTGTCGAAGGGGCAGGCGGGCTGATGGTGCCGTTGAACCGTCAGGTGTTTTACCTTGACCTCTTTGCCCAGTGGGGCGCGCCGGTCATTCTTGTTGCACGCACGGCGCTGGGGACGATCAATCATACGGCATTGTCTTTGAAGGCTTTGCGCGCGACCGGTTGCCCGGTCGTCGGCGTTGCCTTTGTCGGGGACCCGGAACCGGAAGTTGAACAGACCATCGCAGAGATGTGCGAAGTCAGACACCTTGGCAGGCTCGCCCATATACCCGACCTCACGCCGGACACCTTGTCTGGTGCGTTCGGGGCCATCGATGTGGCGGCTATCCGGGGGGCGTTATGACACCGTTGGAGTTTGATGCCCGCCACCTTTGGCACCCTTACACAAACGTCGCTGAACCCGGACCGATGCATTTGATTTCGGAAACCGACGGCGTATGGCTGATCCGTGACGATGGAACGCGCATGATCGACGCCATGTCCTCATGGTGGTGCGCAATTCACGGGCATGGCCACCCGGCAATCGTCTCGGCCATGCAACAGCAGATTGGTCAGATGCCGCATGTGATGTTCGGCGGCCTGACCCATTCCCCAGCGATCGAGCTTGGCCGCAAGATGGTGAACCTATTGCCGGACGGGCTGGACAGGATTTTCTATTGCGACAGCGGCTCTGTCTCGGTCGAGGTCGCGCTGAAAATGGCGGTTCAGTACCAAAAGGCCAAAGGCAACGATCACAAGGTCGAGTTTGCCACCATCATGGGCGGCTATCACGGCGACACATGGAAAGCGATGAGTGTTTGCGATCCCGTCAACGGCATGCATGGCCTGTTCCGCGGCGCTTTGTCGATCCAGCACTTCCTGCCCCGTCCCGTAACCAGACTGGGTTCCGACTGGCCGCAAGATCCAGCGGTAAACGGGCTGGCCGCGCTGGAGAAGTTGCTGAAAGACAAAGGCGCGCAGATTGCGGGACTGATTGTTGAGCCGGTCGTGCAAGGGGCCGGGGGGATGTACTTTTATCACCCCGAATGGCTGCGCGGGGCAAAAGCACTGTGCGAAGCATATGACGTCTTGCTGATCTTTGACGAAATCGCGACTGGTTTCGGCCGCACGGGCGAACTATTTGCCATGACGCTCGCAGGTGTGGTGCCCGATATCGTGTGTCTGGGCAAAGCTCTGACAGGCGGCCACATTTCATTTGCGGCGACCGTTGCAACCAATGACGTTGCCGTGGGCATTGGTCAAAGCGAGGCCGGGGTGTTCATGCACGGCCCCACCTATATGGCAAATCCTCTGGCCTGCGCCGCCGGTATCGCCAGCCTTAGCCTGCTGGAGGATGGTGAGTGGCGAAAACACGTGGCCCGTATTGCCGATCAGATGCGTGTGGAACTGGCCCCGGCCCAAGATATCGCAGGCGTGGCAGATGTGCGTGTTCTGGGCGCGATCGGCGTGATCGAGATGGAAAACACAGTTGATCCCAAGGTTGCCCATCGGTTGGCCCCGGAAACCGGCGTTTGGCTGCGTCCGTTCGGGCGCAACATCTATTGCATGCCGCCTTATGTCATCTCACCCGACGAACTCAGCCGAGTCACTTCGGCGATGGTGTCGCTGGCAAGGCAGCATGCATGAGAACACAGTGGCTCGCACGAAAGGGAACGAAGGATCTGACGCTGGTGTTCGGCGGCTGGGGTCTTGGTGCCGCTCCCTTCGCCGGGCTTGTTGGACCGGATGACGTTCTGTTCGTGGATGACTACACCCGGATTGAGCAGGAAATCCCGGAAACCGATGACTATGATCGCGTTGGTTTGCTGGCCTATTCGTTTGGTGTCGCATCGGCAGCCCACTGGATGGATTGGGCAGGGGTGACACCCGCGCGCAAGGTTGCAGTGAATGGAACACTGTACCCGGCTGACGAAACCCGTGGCATCCCGCCTGAAACCGTCGCGGCAACCGCCGATGGCCTGACAGTCGACAGCTTTGCCAAATTCTGCCGTCGCGCCGGGATGCGCGGACCTGTTCCGGCCATAGATATTCCTGCGGCACAGACAGAACTGCGGGCGATTGCAGATCGCGGCCCGTGCAGGGACAGATCATTTGATGTCATCTGGATTTCCGAGCGCGACCGTATCGTTCCCGCACCGGCGCAAATGACAGCATGGAAGGGTCAGGCCGCCGCTATTCGGCGCATTCCCAAACCACACCAGCCGTTTGAAGACGCGCAACTCTGGCAGGACTGGCTACAATGAACGCAATGTTGGCAGATCGCGTTGAACGCAGTTTCAGCCGCAGCTTTCAAAGCTATCACGCGGCCGCTGGTCAGCAGCAGCGCATCGCGCAGAATCTGGTTCACAGCATGTCCGGTCTTGGTGCGCCCGATACCTTCGCCAACGCCTTCGAAATCGGCTGCGGCACTGGCCACCTGACACACGCCCTGTCCAAACAATTTTCCATTTCCAAGCTGACGGTCAATGACCTGATGGACGAGGCGCGCCATACGGCAGATGAAGTTTCCGCCAGTTTTGTCCACGGTGATGCCCGAAAAGTTGAATGGCCGCTCAGTCCCGATCTGATCGCGTCCGCCTCGGTCATACAATGGATGGAAGATCCCATGGCCCTGTTGCGGCGGGCGGCCCTTGCGTTAGCACCCGGCGGATGGGTTGCCGTCTCCGGCTTTGGCCCGGATCAGTATAGGGAACTGGTCCAACTGGGTTCAACCGCGCGCGCACCGGGGCTTTGCTCAGCGCGCATGTTGGCGGCGGCGCTTGAGTCTGCCTTGCCAGGTGGCTTCGATATCATCAAAGCAGATGAAGATCGCAACAGCCTCTGGTTCGAAACACCGCGTCACGTTCTCAGACATCTGCGCGAAACCGGTGTTAACGGCAAGGCTTCGGCGATCTGGACCCGGGCGCGTCTGTCTCAATTCAGCGCTGACTATTTAGCGGAGTTTGGCACGAAAAACGGAGTTTGCCTTACCTATCATCCCGTGTGGATCGTCGCGCGCAAGCGGTCCTGATGTGCTTTTGCCAAAATTACGCGTTACTATAGCGGCAGCGTTGTTGAACTACGGCTCAATTCTGAGACGTAAGTGCAGTTAACTCAATTAGCTGTTTGGTCTGCAAGCGGCATGAACAAATGTCGCTTCCAATGCTAATGCCCCAAGATCTGGCTGAGAAACAGTTTGGTGCGCTCTGACTGTGGGTTGTTGAAGAACTCTTCGGGTTCGTTCTGTTCCACGATCTGACCGGCGTCCATGAAAATAACGCGGTTGGCGACCTGACGGGCAAAGCCCATCTCGTGCGTCACACACAGCATGGTCATGCCTTCCTCGGCCAGTTCGATCATGGTGTCGAGCACCTCTTTGATCATCTCGGGGTCCAGCG
>NZ_JBQFSG010000008.1:0-222283 GCF_056537885.1 Ruegeria sp. BJ6
AAGGATACCACCGTATACCGCAACTCACACCACCAAAACGGGTAGGTAAACCCAAATTCAAAGGCAATTTCATATGCTTGGGAAACCGGCACCCAAGGGTGCCTGATCCCCTTGCATGACGGTGTAAACCTGTCGATTTCAGAGCAATGCGCGATCTGTGGCGCAGCGATAGAATCTGGTGGTCAGCAGGTAACGGTCAGCGTGGCTTCAAGCGGATGCGCCCAGAACTCATCCGCCGCACGAAATGCTCATACCCCTTGTCGGGTTCGCCATCCAACAAGGCTGAAACACGCAAACAAGATTGCGGCGACGCAAACAATAGAGGGACCTGCGGGCGTGTCAAAAACATATGCCCCTCGCAACCCGGCGACGGCCGATACGGTTCCGATCGCCGCAGCAATCAATGCCATCGATTCCGGTGACCGGGCCAGACTTCGCGCGGCGGCGGCCGGAATGATCAACATGGCGGCGATCAAAAGCACGCCAACAACCTTGATCGCAACTGCGACAGTGACAGCGAGGGACAGGGTCAGGATCAACTGTTCCCGCTTGGGGTCAAAGCCGCTTGCATACGCCAGCTCTTCGTTGAGTGTTGCGGTCAGAAGCTGGGACCAGCGCCAGGCGATCAATGCAACGACCAGCGCAGCGCCGCCCCAGATCACCGCCAGATCAGTACGCGACACGGCCAGAATATCACCAAAAAGATAGGCCATCAGGTCGATACGCACGCCGGACAGGAACGAAACCGCAACCAGACCGAACGCAAGGGCAGAATGCGCCAAAACCCCCAACAGCGTATCCATCGCGTAACCACGACCCGCCAGAAATGTCACCGTCAACGCCATCAAAAGCGCAACCGCCAGCGCACCCGGAAAAACCGACATCTGAAACGTGAGTGACAGCGCGACACCGAGGATTGCGGCATGTGCTGTTGCGTCTCCGAAATAGGCCATGCGACGCCAGACGACAAAACACCCCAGCGGAGCGGCTGCGAAGGCCACGCCAACACCTGCGAGTGTTGCTCGCGTCATAAAATCATCCAGCATTATTCCGCGGCTTCCTGAATGTTATCATTGTGGTCATGATGGTGATCATGCTCGTGTCGATAAAGGGCAAGCGCACCACCGGTACCTGTTCCAAACAAAGCCCGGTATTCCGGAGCCGAAGCAACGACAGCAGGCGAGCCTTCGCAACAGACATGACCGTTTAGGCAAATGACCCGGTCAGAGGCACTCATGACCACATGCAACTCGTGGCTGATCATCAGCACGGCACACCCGGTTTCGCGACGGACCTCCTCGATCTGCTGATAGAACGCCGCAGAACCCCGTTGATCCAGACCTTGCGTCGCTTCATCCAACAACAGGATGTCCGGCCGATTAATCAGGGCGCGGGCCAGCAGCACACGCTGGAACTGCCCGCCAGAGAGTTGCGACATCTGGGATTTCAACAGATCCGGCACACCGGCCGCTTTAAGCGCGTCCATGCTGCTTTGCCGCGACACACGGGAGGTCAGACGCATGAAACGTTCCACCGTGATCGGCATCGTCGGATCGATATGCAGCTTTTGCGGCACATACCCGATTTTTAGCCCCGGCTTATGTGTCACCTGTCCTGCCGAAAGCGGGGTCGCGCCGATGATGGCTCGCAACAGACTGGTCTTGCCCGAACCATTAGGCCCGACAATGGTCACGATTTCACCCGGCTCGACCGTCATGTTCACATGGCGCAAAACCGTGTTGGCACCATAGCGCACGCTAAGATCTTCGACAGTAACAAGAGTCATTTCTAGGCCTTTTCGGTGCAGTCCGGGCAGATTCCCTCGGCTTCTACAACCGTTCGCTCAATCTCGAAACCCGCAGCACGCGCCGCAGCGCCGAGTAAACTTTTGGCGGGGGCCGTCTGTGCCTCTGCCACCATATCGCATTTCCGGCAAATCATGAAGGCGGGCGAATGCACGGCACCGGGATGGGAACAGGCGACAAACGCGTTCAACCGCTCGATCTTGTGTACGAACCCATTGTCGACAAGAAAATCAAGCGCGCGATAGGCCACTGGCGGCTGCGATCCGAACCCTTCCTCGCGCAGGCGGTCAAGAATGGCGTAAGCGCCAAGCGCCCGGTGTTCCTGAAGCAACATCTCAAGCACCTTGCGCCGAACCGGGGTCAGGCGCAGGCCTTCCTCACTGCATCGTTTCTCGGCATTGGACAGGCCGGATTCGACACAGTTTTCGTGGTCATGTTTGTGGAACCCAACAAGGCCCGATTCATCTGCGGGAACGGGTGGCATCTCGCTTGTCATGTTATTCCATATCATCTATAGCGCTCGTAACGTTATAAAATCACACAGAGGGCCTGATGTCCAGAAAGCTCCTTCCAGTTTCGATTACTGCTGCGCTGATAGGCAGCACGGCAATTGCCGAGGTCCCGAATGTCGCGGTCGATATTGCGCCAATACATTCTCTGGTCGCACGAGTGATGGACGGTGTTGGCGAACCTGACCTGATCGTGCCACCGGGTGCATCGCCGCATGAATACAATCTGCGCCCGTCCGAGGCAGCCGCGCTGCAAGAGGCGAACCTTGTGTTCTGGATGGGCGAAGACCTGACACCTTGGATGGAAGGCGCCGTTGAAACCCTCGCGGACCGCGCAACCGTCGTGAGCTTGCTGGAGGCTGACGGCACCATCCTTCTGGAGTCCCGCAAGAGCGCTCTGTTCGAAGCACATGACCACGGTGATCACGATGACCACGGAGACGACGCGCACGCTGAAGACGAAGATCATGATGATCACGGTGACGAAGCGCACGCCGAAGACGAGGATCATGATGATCATGCCCATGACGAAGAACATGCGCATGAAGACGAACACGAGGAACATGCCGAAGGTGGCGATCACGACCATGAAGAGCATGAAGGCCATGACGATCACGATGATCACGGCCATGGCGCGCATGATCCCCATGCATGGCTTTCACCTGAAAACGCCGGGATTTGGCTGAACGTGATCGCCGCTCAGCTTTCGTCGATCGATCCGGACAATGCGGGTGCCTATTTCGCCAACGCCACAGCGGCCCGCACCGAGATGGAGGCGCTATCCGCCAAAGTGGCCGAAATGCTGGAGCCCGTTCGCGGTGGCAGCTTTGTGGTGTTTCATGACGCCTATCAGTATTTTGAGGGTGCGTTCGACTTTCCGGCCTCGGGTGCGATTGCCCTGAGCGATGCATCCGACCCGAGCCCGGCCCGCATCGCCAAGATTCAAGATCGCATTCGCAACGAGGGTGTGAATTGCGTCCTCGCCGAACCGCAGTTCAACCCCGGCATCGTCGAAGTTGTACTGGATGGAACGGATGCGAATACCGGCGTGGTCGATCCGCTGGGGGCAGAGTTTGAGACCGGTGCAACCCTGTATCCGCAAGTCATCCGGGCCATAGCCAAAACGCTGGCCGAGTGCCTTTGAACCCTGCCATCAGCCCGGTTGAGCCAAGCGCATCAATCGGGCTGATCCTACCCGGCACTTCAGATTCGGTGGCACCTGTCACAGCAGATCCAATGTCGATTGGGACCGGCATTTGGACCCCACAACCTGAGCTGATTCACTTGCCGGGCAACTGAATAAGGCCAGAGTTCACGATTTGCTGCGCGGCTTTCGGCTCGGGTATTCTGACCCACCCATTTTCCCGGCCGCCAATCTGCGGGCGCGGTTCTTTTTGCTGGACGGTTTTCCCACCGGAGGTTTGGGCCCTGGGCGGCGCTGCTGCCCGTCAGACGTTTTCGGTTTTTTGTCACCGGAATGGCGGGGCTTGGGTGACTTGCTGGCGCCCCCCTCGCCCGCTCGCGTGCCCTTTGCCTTTGGCTGTTTCGACTGTTTCGGTTTTGCGGGTTTGGGCTTGGCCACCTGCACAACCGGATCATCTTTGCGGTCGATTGAATCTGCCGCCCTCGGCTTTTTGCCCTTTGACGACGCTGGAGCACCATCGGCCACAGATGGGCGCATCTTGTTGGTCGGTTTGCGGGGTGATTTGTCAAATTTGGGTGGTGTCGATAATTGCGTCAGCGCTGCACCGCCCTCCAGCGCCATCGATGGTCCGACAGCCGCAAGAAAACGCGCAACCGCAGTTTCGCGCAGTTCAATCAGTGAGTCCTCGGGCTGGATGCGAATAGCGCCGATATCGTCGCGGGAAAGGTTACCCAGCTTGCACAACATCGGCAGCAGGCGCCTTGGTTCCGCACCGGCAGACCGGCCACCCGCCAGTGAGAACCAGACACTCGGGCCAAAAGCCTCGCGCGGTTTATGGGCTTCGCTGACATCCGCCAATTCTTCGGGGGCCGAGTGCTTTTCGCGGTATTGCCGAAGATATGCGGCAGCGATCTGATCCGGTGTAAAACCTGCGACCAACTTGTCCACGAGCGCGCGGTCTGTCTCGGCGACCGGTTCAAGCCAGTCGGGACTGGCCAGCATCCGTTCTTCGTCCTTGGCGGCCACTGCCTCGGCACTTGGGGCGTCGGACCACTCGGCTGTTACCTTTGCCCAGCCCAGCAAACGTTCGGCTTTCTTACGGGTATTGGGCGGCACGATCATGGCGCTGACGCCCTTGCGTCCGGCACGGCCGGTTCGCCCGGACCGGTGCAAAAGCGTTTCCTGATTGGTCGGCAATTCCGCGTGGATCACCAGATCGAGGTTCGGCAGATCGATGCCGCGCGCCGCGACATCCGTGGCTACGCAAATCCGGGCGCGACCATCCCGCATCGCCTGCAATGCGTGGGTACGTTCATTCTGGGACAGCTCACCGGACAGCGCTACAACCGACAATCCACGATTGGATAACCGGGTCGTCAGGCGGTTCACCATCGCCCGCGTATTACAGAACACGATGGCATTCGGAGCCTCGTAAAAGCGCAGCACATTGATGATGGCGTTTTCGCCATCACGGCCTGACACTCGAAAGGCGCGATAGTCGATGTCGGCATGTTGGGTTGTGCCACTGCTTGTCGAGATGCGAAGGGCATCCCGTTGATAGCTTTTTGCCATCTTCGCGATTGCAGGCGGCACCGTGGCCGAGAACAACAACGTCTGGCGCTGCGCCGGAGCGTTCTCGAGGATGAATTCAAGGTCCTCACGAAAACCCAGATCCAGCATTTCATCAGCTTCGTCCAGCACAACAGCCCTGAGCGCTTTCAGGTTGATGGATTCCCGCATGATATGATCGCGCAGACGTCCAGGCGTAGCGACAACGATATGCGCGCCGCGCGCAAGCGCCCGACGCTCATCCCGCATGTCCATGCCACCAACGGTCGAGGCGACGATGGCTCCGGCCTGTTCATACAGCCAGGCCAATTCGCGTTTGACCTGCAAGGCCAGTTCACGCGTCGGGGCAATAATCAAGGCCAACGGCGCCCCGGCCTGTTCAAAGTGTTCACCTTCACCCAGAATACCGGACGCGATCGCCAGTCCAAACCCAATGGTTTTGCCTGAACCGGTCTGGGCTGAAACCAATAGGTCCTTGCCGTCAACATCTGGATCGGTCACGGCCTCCTGCACTGCAGTAAGTGACGTATATCCGCGCAGGTCCAGCGCTTCTGCCAGAGTTTTCTTCACGACCATTTCCTATTTAAGCTGGTTATCAAGCGGCCGACGGCGATCATTTTCCAGATCTCGGCCGACAAGGGGCGGTGTCTAGCCCTTTGCAAAGGGGATGTACAGGTTTCAAACGCGACGCGCGCCAAAAAGCCGATACTGACCCAAGCATTCAAAGGAGTTACATCGCAATTTTATTTGCGGGCCGGGTTTTGTGGGGCGGCCCGATGCTTCGGGCCGCTAATAGGCGACTTGCCGGATTAGGCGATTTCGCCCCATGCCACGCTGCACGACACGACGGACGGTCGTGATCACGTGCGAGCTTTTCCGCTCAAACGACGCAGTTATCGTGCAACGGCGGTTTGCTTGGGTTCGGGCATCACCCAGCAGTCTTGATCCCGCAGCACCTTTTCCGTATCGCCAGCAGTCTTTTCGGCAAAAGGATGCGCAACGATCCGGTCAGCGGGGTTTTCGACCTCATTCGGCAGGCGCTGAACCTGCCGGTGCGGCAGCAATCCGACGCGAATGGGCGTTCCATCCTCAAGAACTCCGCGGCCCAGAATGGATTGATCGTGGCACACGAACGGGGTGTCATTGAGGTGCAGCTGATAGCCGCCATCAGGTGCATCCCATTCCATCCCGATCTCGGTCAGCAATTCGTTGAGCGCCTTTTGGTCATCGAACCTGATTTCCGGATCTTCGGCGGCGGCAACCAGCTGGTCGATCACATTCAGCGTCGCAGGTGTTGCCCGGAAGCCGATAAATCCGAAACACAGCACATGCCCCCATGCCGCCAGCGTGGTGCGTGGCCAGACCGTGCCTTGCGACGCAACGATGTCCGCGTCAATGTCATCCACAATCGAAATCGGGTCCTGCTTCCAGACCGCATCCGCGTCCGAATGGATCACATTGTAGCCCGCCGCCAACAGCTCGCGGATCACCCTGAGACGCAACCGCCAAAGCTCGGACAGGTTGCCCGACCACGGTACGTGACACGTATTGAAACCGGCATCTGCCATATCTGCTGCCAGTTCTTCGTCCAGCGCGCAGATGACCAGTGGCTGATCGCCCGTTCCTTCCGCGTTGCAAAGCCAGTTATCCAGTATCGGGCGATAACTGCTGTTGCAGAAGACAAGCACGACATTGCCATTGTCATCCGCCGCGCTCTGCGCTGCGTCCAAAAGAGACTGGCTTTGCCGCCGGAGCGAATTACCGACGCGCACCATGGTTTTCGACTTGTAGTGTTGCGCCAGGTACCATCCGGCAATGCGTTCGCACGCGCCGCCAACAATGTGGCGGTTCTGCTGCAGCCTGGTACGGGCATCGTCACCGAGACGGGATTCGGAAAACCGGCTGACTGGGCCGCCCCGAACCTCTTTGAGTGCATCCAGCAAAACCGGAAGTTCCCGCTTAAGCCAGCTCTGGTAATCCAGAAAGACATCCTTGTCCAAAACATAGCTGCCCTTGAGCGGAACACGGGCCGTATCAGCAACCGGGTATCTGGCTTTCAGAAACCCGATCACGTCATCCGGGGCTTCCGCTTCTTCAAGGTAATACCAAAGGTGATGACCCGGCGTCGCTTCGATATAGGATAATGTCTGTCCGGCGAACGGATGCTGCAGCAATCCGCGTTGGGGTATCCGGGGAAGAAAAACCCGAACATTACCGGTGGCCATCGCCCACCGGTATGAAAACTTGTCGAACAGAGAATAGTTGAAAAGGCCGACCTGCCCCGCTGTCGGAACAACCGACATATGCCCGGTATATTCCGAAAGAATTGCGTCCAGATTCGGATAGTCAGATGCAAAGCGATCCAGCGTTTCGGGAAGAGCGCAGTCGTTCAGATCCACCAGGTGGCAACCGCGTACGTCGTCCAGCGCCTGTATCGACGAACGGGAAGCGTCGTTGTGGTAAAAGAAAAACAGTTCAAGGTTTATCTGCATATCTCTCGGTCCGAAACCCAATCCTTGCCGTCACGGCTGTTGGCATATGATCAGCGGATAACCCGCAGATCACTCTTCCCAGGGCAGTCTGTGTTTGCGAATACCGACCAAAGATTTCAACCGGTTGATCCGGCGATTGCGCTTGCGCGCCTTTGGCTCGAGGTAAGATACCTTTTCCCTGAGCTCTTTCACTTCGGCTTCCAGCCTGAGCATGTGCTGCTCGCCTTTTTTCCCGGGCTTGTGCTTCTCTAGCAGTTCCTTGGCGGTTTCCAGTTCCGATCGCATGGACTGGATGTCGGTGCAGAACGCGGAATAGGCATTCAATTCAGCCGGGCTGGGTTCAGGTTCGCCGTATCCCATCAGTCGCATGGCGGGACCGTTGTACAAATCGAATAGGGCGGCCTCGACATCCGAGAACTCTTTTTGCCAGTTCCCTGTCCGGCCAGCACCGACAAATCCTGACCGCGCGGCAGTCTGGAATTTTTCAATGTCCGGGAAGGGCTCGGTATTTGCGGGCAGGCCCATAAGTTCAGAAAGCTGCTGGGCAAATCCGGGAATATCCGCAACGATTTCCTCAAACTTGAAAAGTTTGTACTTTTCCGGGTTCGCCTGCGCCCAACTCAGCGTGTGACGCCCCCAGCTGCCAAAGGCAACACGGCCGGAAACAACATCCGACAGCGTAACATGCGCCCGTTTGGCGACGTTGTGATTATATTTGAGGTAAGACAGCGAGGAATCCCGTCCATCGCGCACGATGTGGACATAGGTGTCTTCTGCCTGTGTCATCTCGTCAGGGACATTGTGCGTCTTGATGAGATATGGCTTTTCATCCCTGCGCAACGCCTCAAGGTCGATCGAATTTGCGTCGCCGTCGATATGTCCAACCAGTTTTCCAAGCTCGGGATTCGAGGCGATGTCGGCCCTGTCACCATGGATCGACAGGCTGCCGAGGTTGAAATAGTGATTGAACACCGATCTAGTGAGTGTATTGCCGCTACGTGGGTAGGAAACCAGCCAGATAATCATGTTTGGAAGTATCTCTGTTCGTTCGTAAACGCCTTCACAGGCTTGTCATTTGACCGGGCTCTTACAGTAGCCCAATGCGGCGGGCAACACCAGATATCACATTGATCGGTGCCATTTGTGACAGTTCGGCGACAATCCGCGCCGAATCACTGGATACAACAATGACGAATACTCGCTGTTCAGAGTACAACCATTGCAGAACTTCACCACGGAACGGCCCGTTCGCAATATTGGCCAAAGGACCGGGTGCCCCCTTCCCCTCGGTCTGACGGCTGGCTAAGAAGTGCTTCCAACCAATCCAGGAGGCCCCTTTGGACCGTATCGCCCGCACCATCGCCACGGAAATCAGCGCCCGCCCGGAACAGGTCGGCGCTGCGGTCAGATTGTTGGACGAAGGGGCGACCGTGCCATTTGTCGCCCGCTATCGCAAAGAGGTGACGGGCGGGCTGGATGACAGTCAGTTGCGAACCCTGGCCGAACGGCTGTCCTATCTGCGCGAGCTAGAGGCACGGCGCGAGACGATCCTGAATTCGATCCGGGATCAGGGCAAGCTGACCGACGATCTGACCACATCCATCGCAAAGGCCGAAACCAAGGCGCAGCTTGAGGATATCTATCTGCCCTACAAGCCCAAGCGCCGCACCAAGGCTATGATCGCGCGGGAAAACGGACTGGAGCCGCTGGCCGATGCGATACTTGCCGACCGCAATGCCGATCCCGAGGCGCTGGCCGGTGCCTATGTCACCGAGGCGGTGGCCACCACAAAGGATGCGCTGAACGGTGCGCGTGACATCATAACCGAACGGCTATGCGAGAACGCGGCCCTGCTGGGCGAATTGCGCAGCTTTATGCAGCGCGAGGCGGTGCTGACATCGAAGGTTGTCGAGGGCAAGGAACAGGAAGGCGCCAAGTTCAGCGACTATTTCGATCATTCCGAGCTTTGGGCCAAGGCCCCGTCGCACCGGGCGCTGGCGATGCTTCGCGCTTCGAAAGAGGGTGTGGTGACATTGGATATCGCGCCAGAGCCGGAAACGGGCGCCGCGCGGGCCGAGGCGATGGTCGCTTCGCATCTGCAGACGCGGGGCGATGGGCCGGGTGACAAATGGCTGCGCAAGGTGGCGGGATGGACCTGGCGGGTCAAGCTGTCGTTGTCGATGATGGTGGAACTGATGGCCGATCTGCGCACCCGCGCGCAGGAAGAGGCGATTCAGGTCTTTGCCCGCAACCTCAAGGACCTGCTGTTTGCCGCCCCTGCCGGGGCCCGCGCGACGCTGGGTCTGGACCCGGGCATCCGGACCGGCGTGAAAGCGGCCGTCGTGGACGCAACCGGCAAACTGGTTGCCACCGACACGCTGTATCCGTTCCAACCCAAGAACGATCTGCGCGGCGCGCAGGCGACGATCCTGAAGCTGATCGCCGAGCACAAGATCGAACTGATCGCCATCGGCAACGGCACCGCCAGCCGCGAGACCGAGAGGCTGGTGACGGATACGCTGAAACTGTTGCCCGGATCAATGAAGGCCCCAACCAAGGTGGTGGTGTCCGAGGCGGGCGCCTCGGTCTATTCCGCATCCGAACTGGCGGCGCGCGAATTTCCCGATCTGGACGTGTCCCTACGTGGCGCGGTGTCGATTGCCCGCCGCCTGCAGGACCCGCTGGCGGAACTGGTCAAGATCGAACCCAAAAGCATCGGCGTCGGCCAGTATCAGCATGACGTGGACCAGCACCGCCTGTCCCAGTCTCTGGAGGCGGTCATCGAAGATGTGGTTAATGCCGTGGGCGTTGATCTGAACATGGCGTCGGCACCGCTGTTGTCCCATGTCTCGGGGCTTGGGCCGGGCTTGGCCGAGGCGATCGTCATGCACCGCGATCTGAACGGCGCTTTCCGGTCCCGCAAGGAGCTGTCGAAGGTTGCCAGACTTGGGCCGCGCGCCTTTGAGCAATGCGCGGGCTTCCTGCGCATCCGTGACGGGGCGGAGCCGCTGGATGCCTCCTCGGTCCACCCCGAGGCCTATGATGTTGCCCGCCGCATCGTAAAGGCCTGCGGACGCGATATCAGGCAGATCATGGGGCATGATGGCGCGCTGAAAGGGTTGCGGGCCGAGCAGTTCGTGGACGACACGTTCGGCCTGCCCACCGTGAGAGACATCCTGTCCGAACTGGAAAAGCCGGGGCGCGACCCCCGCCCGAGCTTTGTCACCGCGTCCTTCACGGATGGTGTGGAAGAGATCACCGACCTGAAACCCGGCATGATGCTGGAAGGTACAGTGACCAACGTGGCCGCCTTTGGCGCGTTTGTGGATATTGGCGTGCATCAGGACGGTCTGGTCCATGTCAGCCAGTTGGCCGACCGGTTCGTCAAGGACCCGCATGAAGTGGTCAAGACCGGTCAGGTGGTCAAGGTGCGCGTGGTCGAGGTGGACGTGCCCCGCAAACGGATTGGGCTGACCATGCGCAAGGATGGTGCCACGCAAAAGCGCGAGGATCGCGGCCCCCGAAGTGCGCCGAAAAGCCGGGGACCTGCCAAGGTAAAAAGTCAGGGCAATTCCGGACAGCCCAAGACCAACGATACCGGTGCGCTGGGGGCGGCGCTGATGGATGCGTTCAAAAAGCGGTAACCTTACGCTTTTTTGTTACCGAAAATTCCGAACCTGCGGCATTCCCATTGGCGGGAATGCCGGGACCGGGTATTGGAATTGCCTGTATTTTAAGCATTTCCGGATCAAATTGAGACTGAAATATATTATATCCAATATTGTTTTTGATTGATGCGCCGGACGGTGTAGGTTCAACCCGAACACACTCACAACACGTCCGAACGATGCCAAAACTCCAGACCGTCGACATAGGCAAGATCGAATCCGCTGCCACCATCATCTTCAACGCCATCCGCAAGGCGATCATCGAAGGCGAGCTGAGCGATGGCGATCCGCTGCGTCAGGATGAAATTGCCCGTATGTTCAACACCAGCCGCATCCCCGTGCGCGAGGCCATCACCATGCTGGAACAGCAGGGATTGGTGAAAACCGAACGCTATCGCGGCGCAATCGTGGCGGGGTTGTCACTGGATGAAGCCAGCGAGATTTTCGATTTCCGGGCGCTGGTCGAGGCGCAGGTGATCCGCAAGGCGGTTCCGAACATGACCAAAGCCGTTCTGGAAGAAGCGCGCGAATATCTGGTTCAGTTCAGTGCGGCCGAGGACCCCATGGAATACGGCGATCTGAACCGCAAGTTTCACGAGACCCTCTATGGCGCCAGCAACCTGAACTATCATCTGAGCGTGATCGACAATTCGATGGACCGGATCGATCGCTATCTGCGCGCGCAACTAATCCTGAGCGACGGGATGGAAAGGGCGAACCGCGAACATCTGGGCATTCTAGAGGCCTGCGAACGCGGAGACGCCGAAGCCGCCGCCGATCTGACGGCGGCCCATATCACCGGTGCCAAGACATCGCTGGCCGTTCACATCAAGAAACAGTCAGCCGACTAGACACAACCCGCTAAAGTGGGTGAAAACACGCCGCCTGGTGCGTCTCGCCCTCCATCTGCGGCGCTTGCTTCCGGCATTCCTCGGTCGCCTTCCAGCAGCGCGGCGCAAATGCACAGCCGGGGGGGACGTTCATCGGGGATGGCAGTTCACCTTCCAGCTTGATGCGGTCTTTTTTCGCCTCGGGGTCCGCCCGCGGTGTCGTGGACAGCAGCGCCTTGGAATAGGGATGTTTGGGCGCGGCAAACAGATCTTCCTTGCTGGCCTTTTCGACGGCGCGGCCCAGATACATGACGATCACGTCATCGGCAAAATGTTTCACCACTGACAGGTCATGAGAGATGAACAGATAGGCAAGGTTCAGCCTGTCCTGCAGTTCGACCAGCAGGTTCAAAATCTGACTTTGGATCGACACGTCCAGCGCCGAGACGGGCTCGTCCAGCACCAGAATGCGCGGGTCCAGCATCAGGGCCCGGGCAATCGCGATCCGCTGCCGCTGCCCGCCTGAGAACATGTGAGGGAAGCGGTCGAAATGTTCCGGTCGCAAACCCACCAGCGTCATCATCTCGCGCGCCTTCGCCTCGCGGTCTTCGGCAGTGATATCGGGGCGGTTGATGACCAGCGGCTCCATCAGGATGGTGCCGATTTTCTGGCGCGGGTTAAGTGAGCCATAGGGGTTCTGAAACACGATCTGCACGGCCTCGCGAAGGCTGGACCATGCGGCGGGGGTCACTTCCTTGCCGTCGATGGACAGCCGCCCGGCGGTGGGCTCCTCGATCATGGTGACTAGGCGGGCCAGCGTGGACTTGCCACACCCGGATTCACCCACGATGGCAAGTGTCTTGCCCGCTTCGAGTTCGAAATCCACCCCGGCAAGTGCCCGGACGGTCTTGGCTTTGGACAGGAACCCTTCCTTGACCTCATAAAACCGGGCAAGCCCTTCGGCTTTGACGATTGGCGCGGTCATCAGGCGGTCTCCTTCTGGCCGGTCAGGGCATAGTGGCACAGGGCGCGGCCAAGTTCCGGCCCGTTGGGCACGGGTGGCGTGGTATTGCATTTCTCATCGGCATACTGACAGCGCGGTGCGAACAGACAGCCCGCCGGACGGTCGAACTGACCCGGAACAACGCCCGGGATCGACGGCAGGAATTTTGATGTTGCCCGTTCCGGCAGCGCTGCCAGCAGGGCTGCGGTGTAAGGGTGATGCGGGTGACGGAACAGATCGCGGACGGGCTGTTCCTCGACCTTCTGGCCTGCATATTGCACCTGAACGCGCTCGGCGGTTTCGGCCACCACGCCCATATCATGGGTGATCAGAACCAGACCCATGCCGGTTTCATCCCTTAGCGAGACCAGCAGATCGAGAATCTGCGCCTGAATGGTCACGTCCAGCGCCGTCGTCGGTTCATCCGCGATCAGCAGTTTGGGGCGGCAGGCGATCGCCATGGCGATCATCACCCGCTGGTTCATACCGCCGGACATCTGGTGCGGGAACACGTTCAGACGGCCCTCGGGCGCGGGGATGCCGACCTGTTCGAACAGCTCGATCGCCCGCTTGTGCCGCGCCTTGCGGTCCAAACCCAGATGGATGCGCAGCGCCTCCTTGATCTGGAACCCGACAGTGAAGCACGGGTTGAGCGAGGACATCGGCTCCTGAAAGATCATCGCCAGATCCTTGCCGACGATTTTGCGGCGGTCGCGGGCGGACATGCCGCGCAGGTCGAGCCCCTCAAACGTCATCTCGTCGGCGGTGATCGTCGCCGTCCACGGCAACAGGCCCATCAGCGCCAGCATCGACACGGATTTGCCCGAGCCGCTTTCGCCCACGATGGCCAGGATTTCATGTTTGTCGAGTGTCAGGTCCACACCGTCCACGGCCCGGAACTGGCCCGAAGAGGTGGCGAAATCGACAGAAAGATTGCGGATGCGCAACAGGCTCATGTCATCAGCTCCGCTTGAGTTTCGGGTCGAGCGCGTCGCGCAAACCATCGCCCATCAGGTTGATGGCCAGCACGGTCACAAGGATGGCGAGGCCGGGGAAGGTCACCACCCACCATGCGCGCAGGATGAATTCGCGGGCCTCGGCCAGCATCGTGCCCCATTCCGGTGTGGGCGGTTGCGCCCCCATGCCGAGAAAGCCCAGTGCGGCTGCATCGAGGATCGCAGTCGAAAACGACAGCGCCCCCTGCACGATGATCGGCGCAAGGCAATTGGGCAGAACGGTGATGAACATCAGCCGTGGCAGCTTGGCGCCCGCGACCTTGGCCGAGGTCACATAGTCCTTTTGCCGTTCGGCCAGCACCTGTGCACGAGTCAGGCGCACATAATGGGGCTGGAACACGATGGCGATGGCGATCATCGCATTGGTCAGCGAGGGGCCAAGAATGGCCACCAGCACCAGTGCCAGCAGCAATGACGGGAAGGCCAGAATGATGTCCATGATCCGCATGATCAGGGTATCGACGGATTTCGGCGCAAAGCCAGACAGCAGGCCGATGATGATCCCGCCCGAGGCGGCAACGGTCACAACGACGATGCCCACAAAGAACGAGTAACGCGATCCTGCAATCAGCCGCGACAGCATATCCCGACCCAGCGGGTCAGTCCCCAGCGGGAACTGCCAGCTACCGCCCTCGGCCCATGCCGGGGGTTGCAGGATGTGATCGCGGAATTGCTCGGTCGGATCGTAAGGAGCCAGCCATGGGGCCAGCGCGGCGCACAGAACGAAGGCCGCAAAGAACCACATACCGATCACGGCACCACGGTTTTCGCGGAAGTAATACCAGAACTCGCGCAGCGCGCTGGGGCGGGCGGGGGTGGTTGCGGGGGGTTGAATTGCCTGATCCGCCATTACCGTTTCCTGATCTTGGGGTTGATCACGCCATAGAGCACGTCAACGATGAGGTTCACGATCATCACGATGGTGGCAATCAGCAGCAGGCCACCCTGCACCACCGGGTAATCGCGGCGGAAAATACTGTCGACCATCCACTTGCCGATACCCGGCCAGCTAAAGATCGTCTCGGTCAGAATAGCCCCGGCCAGCAAGGTGCCGACCGACAGGCCGATCACGGTGATCACCGGGATCAGCGCGTTGCGCAACGCATGCAGGCCATTGATCCGCGCGGGGCTGAGGCCCTTGGCGCGGGCGGTACGGATATAGTCCTCGCCCAATACTTCCAGCATGGCCGAGCGTGTCTGTCGTGCGATCACCGCCAATGGGATGGTCCCCAGAACGATGGTCGGCAGGATCAGGTGCCGCACGGCGGATTTGAACGCGCCCGCCTGCCCCGACAACAAACTGTCGATCAGCATGAAGCCGGTGACGTCATCGAACCAATAGATCAGGTCGATCCGCCCTGACACCGGCGTCCAGCCAAGGTTGCCCGAGAAGACGATGATCAGCAGCAGTGCCCACCAGAAGATCGGCATGGAATATCCCACAAGCGCCGAGGACATCAGCAGCCTGTCAAAGAACTTGCCCCGGTTCACCGCCGCGATCACGCCTGCAGGAAGGCCCAGCATCACCGCAAAGATCATCGCGCAGAGAGACAGTTCCAGCGTCGCCGGGAACAGAGAGAAGAACTCGTCCCATACCGGCTTTTTGGTGACAAAACTTTCGCCTAGATCGCCATGCATGACGCCCCAGAGGTAGTCGGTGTATTGCTGCCAGACGGGTTTGTCGAAGCCCAGCTTCTCGACCATCTCCTGATAGCGTTCCTCGGTCATGCCGCGTTCACCGGCCATGACAATGATGGGATCGCCCGGCAGAACCCGGATGAACATGAAAGATATGAACGTCACCCCGATGAATGTCGGCAGGAACGTTCCCAGTCTTGATAACAAGTAGCGTAGCATCAGCGACCCACGACCATGAGGTCTTTTGGAAAGGTTGTCAGGCTGCGATAGCCATCTTCGGTGATCAGCACGTCATCTTCGATCCTGACACCAAATTTGCCCACCGCATAGAGGCCGGGCTCATTAGTATAGACCGTGCCCGCTGGCAACACGGCGTGATTGCCGCGCATGATATAGGGCGCTTCGTGCACGTCCCGGCCCAGCCCGTGGCCGGTTTTGGTACGGATGCGGTCGGCATAGGGCGACGCCTCAAGCACGCCGGTCACCGCATCGTCGATCTGATGCGCGGTGACGCCCGCGCGGGTAACATCCATCCCTTTCAGGTTGGCAGCAAGGACGGTGTCATACACTGCGCGCCCTTCATCCGATACCTCACCGACAAAGACGGTTCGGGTGATATCGGCGGCAAATCCGTGTTTACGTGCGCCAAAATCGAAAAGCAGCGCATCCCCTGCCTGAATTTTGTAATCGTCGCGCGCATGGGCATGCGGCAGGGCCGAGTTTTCACCGGCTGCAACGATGGGCGAAAAGGCCATGCCATCCGCGCCTTCGGCGAAAAGCGCATGGATCAGCGCGGCCTCGATCTGTTTTTCGGTCTGACCGATCCGGACATTATCCAGAACCTGTTGCAGGGCGCGCTCGGAAATGGTGATTGCGGCCTCAAGCGCGGCCACATCCTCGGCCGTCTTGATCATGCGCAGGCCCGATATTTCACGTTCGGCATCAATGATCTGCACGTCACCATAGGCCTGCATCAGCGCGTGGTGGACAAAGACGCGCATGACCTGCCCCTCGACGGCCAGCCGTTTCAGCGGCAGATGCGCGGCCAGCGCGGCAAAAGCGTCGGCATAGCCGGTCTGGTCGCGCCAATCGAATACGGCGCCCTCAAACCCAACAAGGGCCCAACTGTCCAGTTCCAGATTGGGAACGATGGCTGCCGGGGCACCTTCGGTGGGGACCACCACAAGAAAGGGACGCTCATGGCTCATGAAACTCTGGCCGAGGGCGCGGGTAAAGTTCGGCCCGGGCACCAGCGCCACGGCATCAACCGACAGATCGCGGGCGGCCTGGCGGTATTCGGCTAGGCGGTCAGTCATTTATTCATGTCTCCGCAGACAAAAAGAACCGGGGCTGCAAAAGCAGCCCCGGTCCGGGTTCAAGTGATTATTCGACGCTTACGCCATAGAAGATGTGACCGCCCAGCGGGTGGACCTTGTAGCCCTTCACATTTTCCAGCATCGGCATGAAGACGACCGAGTGTGCGATGGTGGCCCAAGGTGCCTGATCCTTGAAGATGGTCTGCGCCTCTTCGTACAGCTTGGTGCGCTCGGCAACATCGGTCGACTGCTTGGCCTTGTTCACCACGTCGTCGAACGGCTGGTGACACCACTGCGCGCGGTTCGAAGCTTCGACACCGTCGCAACCCAGCAGAACGGCAAGGAAGTTGTCCGGATCACCATTGTCACCGGTCCAGCCCAGCAGAACGGCACCGTCACGGTTCAGTTCTTTCGAGCGCGACAGGTACTCGCCCCATTCGTAGGACACGATCTCGACATCGACACCGACCTTGGCAAAGTCCGCCTGGATCAGTTCAGCCATGCGGCGCGCATTCGGGTTGTACGGACGCTGCACCGGCATCGCCCAGATCTTCATGCTCAGATCGGTAACACCTTCGGCTTCCAGAGCGGCCTTGGCTGCTTCGGGATCATAGGCATCGTCCACGATGGCTTCGTTATAGCTCCACATTGTGGGCGGGATCGGGTTCTTGGCGACCTGACCCGAACCCTGGAACACCACGTCGATGATGGCATTCTTGTCGATGGCCATGTTCAGCGCCTTGCGGACCTTCGGGTTGTCGAAGGGTTCCATGGTGGTGTTGTAGGCCAGATAACCGACGTTCAGACCTTCCTGCTCCATCATGTTGATGGCCGGATCGTCCTTCATCGCCTGAATGTCAGCCGGGTTCGGATACGGCATGATGTGGCATTCGCCCGCCTTCAGCTTCTGATAGCGCACAGATGCGTCGGGGGTGATCGCAAAGATCAGCTGGTCGATATCCGCCTTGCCGTTCCAGTAGTCGGCGTTGGCCTGATAACGGATCACAGCGTCCTTCTGATACGCCACCATTTCGAACGGGCCGGTGCCGATCGGAGCGGTGTTGAGCTTTTCAGGCGTACCTGCGTCCATCATCGCCTGCGCGTATTCCGCCGACAGGATGGAGGCAAAGTCCATTGCCATGTTGGCAACAAACGGTGCTTCGGGCGTGGCGAGGGTGAACTTGACGGTGTGATCGTCGATCTTTTCAACCGATTTCACCAGATCCGGCATGCCCATACCGTTGAAGTATTCCCATGTGCCGCCGTTGACCTTGTTGAACGGGTGGTCCTCAAGGCGCTGACGCTCAAAGGTAAAGATCACGTCGTCGGCGTTGAAATCACGGGTCGGTGTGAATTCGTCGTTCGAATGGAACTTGACGCCCTTGCGCAGGGTAAAGGTGTATTCCAGACCGTCATCGCTGGCTTCGACACTTTCAGCAAGGCCGGGGATCACGTTGGTGGTGCCGGTCTCGAATTCCATCAGGCGGTTGTAGATGGGGTGCGACGAGGCGTCGAAGGTGGTGCCGGCGGTAAACAGCGCCGGGTCGAACCCTTCGGGTGAACCTTCGGAACAGTAGACGAGCGTGCCTGCCGCCATAGCGGGTGCAGTCATCAGACCAAGGGCGGCGGTTGCCGCCAGGATTCTGGATTTCATTCTCTCCTCCTCAGTTGGAAAAGTTGGATCGCTTGAGCGATTCCGGTTGAGACACCCCCCGGTTCGTTTGTGTTGACCGGGAAACTTCATCTGGTTTTCATTATATTGCATCCAATATCAACCGCTTTCGGCCAAGATTTCCGGATTTCGGGAAAGATTTTTGTCGCTTTTCGCGACAAAGTGCCGTTTTTGGCCGATTTACTCAGGCGCTTACAAAACCGGCGACCTCGCGCCGAACAAAAGTCGGCCTCATTCGTTGGCCGGAACCGGGTGCACCGTTGATCTGCCCGTTCGCCCTAGTGAACCGGCGCACCCTGCGCCGCTCCGGCCTTGGGTGGGCGGCAGAACAAAAGCAGCGGCAGCGTCGCCAAGGCCACCAGACCCAGGTTGTTGAATACCGTGAGATAGGACAAAAGCTCGGCCTGGTTGGAGACCTCCTGCGCCAGAATCGCCGCGCCTTCTGCGCTGTCAGGCGTCAGCCCGAGCGGCGCCAGATAGGCCTGTGCCGCCGGGTTATAGGGGGTCACGAACTGCGTCAGCTGCGCGGTATTGGTCTGCAGCCCGCGTACCACCCACGTGCCGACGATGGATATACCGATCGAAGATCCCAACTGACGCGTCACACTGAACAGGCCGGACGCCTCGTCCTGGCGCGCCTGGCTGATGTTTTCGAATGCCAGAATCGAAAGCGGCACAAACACTAGCCCCATCCCCGCGCCACTGACCACACCGGGCCATGCCAGTTCCCAAAAACCGGCATTCATGTTCAGCGCGCCAAGCATGAAATTGCCCGCCGCAATCAGGCTCATCCCGATTCCGGCCAGCACACGCGGGTCAAATCGCCCGACAAGAACGGCGCCGGTGATGACCATCGAGGCCCCGGCCGCGATACCGCGCGGAATGAACAGGTGCCCGGATTCGATCACCGGATAATCCAGAAGGGTTTGCACAAATGTGGGCAGGATCGCGATGCTACCGAACAGCGAAACCGCAAAACCCGCGATGATCAAGTTGCACATGGCAAAGTTGCGATCCGCGAACAGGCGCAAGTCAACGATTGGCTTGTCCTGCGTCAGCGCATGATAAAGCAGCCCGAGCGCCCCCAGAATCGAGGCGATGACCGCAACCTGAATGACCCGCGACGACAGCCAGTCCTTTGTTTCGCCCTGATCCAGAACAAATTGCAGGCATCCGATGGCAAGCGCGATCAGCGCAAGACCGGTCCAGTCGATCCGGATGTCCTGAGTTTCATCTTTTGGCAGTTCGCCTGACAACAGCAGCAAGGCCAGCGCAGCAACCGGCATGTTGACGAAAAACACCATCCGCCACGAAAAGTACTCGGTCAGCCAAGCCCCGATCGTCGGTCCGAGGATCGGGGCGACCACCACACCCAGCCCGAAAATCGCCATGGCCTGACCGCGTTTTTCGCGGGGAAAGGCATCAAACAGGATGGATTGGGACAGCGGGATAAGAAAGGCGCCGAACATCCCCTGCGCCAGCCGGAAGACAACGATTGTCTCAAGGCTCCAGGACAGGCCGCACAGGATGGACATCGCCGCAAAACCTGTCACGGCGGTCAGGATCAGCCGCTTGCGTCCGATGCGGCGGGCGGCAAACCCGGTCAGCGGCATCACCACCACCGCCGAGACAATGTAACTGGTCAGAATCCATGTGGCCTGATCGGTGGTGGCGCCGAATGCGGCCTGAATATGCGGCAGCGCGACGTTGACGATGGTGCTGTCCAGCACCTCAAGCATGGCGCTGAGCACCACGGCAACGACAATGACGGCGTTGACGCCGCTTCGCGTAACCGTGGCATCGCTCATTTTGCGGCTTTCGTGGTGTCGACGGTCACATTCGTGCTGCCACCCACGCGCAGGGGCGCATCGGTCGGATCAAGAAAGATGCGCACCGGAAAGCGGCGCGTAACCTTGACCCAGTTGCCGCTGGCATTTTCTGGCGGCAGCAGCGAAAACGTGTCCCCTGACCCGCGCCCGATCGAACCGACGGTTCCGGTCAGTTTCGTGCCCGGCAACATGTCGACCGAGATCGAGACGGGCTGACCCGGGCGCACGCGCGGCAGGTCGGTTTCCTTGAAATTCGCATCCACCCACCATTCCGAGGACTCGACAATCGCAAATTGCGGGGCGTTAGCGGATACGGACGACCCTACCCGCAAGGTCAGGTTGGCAATCCATCCATCTGCAGGCGCGATGATCTTGGTCCAGGCCAGGTTCGTCTCGGCGATCTGAAGCTGGGCCCGCGAGGACAGGACCGCATCCTGTTTGGCCGCAAGCCCGCTTTGCAGCGACAGTAGGCGCGATTGCGCACCCGTCAGCTGTGCCGAGGCCTGCGCGAAATTCGATGTGTTCTGATCCAGACTTGCCTGAGCAAGATCGCCGGATGAAAACAGCGCCTTTGCCCGTTCCAGATTTTTCTGCGCCGTGTCAAAAGCGGATTGCGTACTGTCCACTGTGGCCTGGGCCGCTGCGATCTGAGTGGCATAGGCTTCGGCATCCTTGATAGCGGAATCCAGATCGGCACGGGCCTGATCGACCGTCGCGCTGAATTGCGTGTCGTCGATTGCAAATAGCAGGTCCCCTGCGCTGACCTTCTGGTTTTCGATCACGGCCATTTCCGAGACCTGCCCCGTCACCTGCGGAGCGATGTTGATGATATTGGCGCCGACATAGGCGTCCTGCGTCGATGGATAGCGCTTTTCGTGCTGCCAATAGAAGAAAAGACCGACCGCGATGCCTACAACCAGACCTACCGCCACTAGAAGTTTGAGTGATTTCATTCCTGCCAACCTTTGTTTTGTTAGCCCGATCCCCATCGTTTTGGCGAGGTCACCCCATATGCATCCGCATCGCCAGATTGCCCAATATCCACACCGTCCCGAGGATGATGATCAACAGTACAAGCGTCGAGAACAGCACCAGATCCAGATCCTCGCGGCTGCTTCGGCGGCGATCGATGTGCAGGAAATAGATCAGCTGAACCACAAGCTGTGCCAAACCAAGCAGGCCAATGCTCAGATAAACGCCGACAGTTTTGATGCCATACCGGTATGCGATGACAAACACGGCGAGGGTCAGAGCCAGCGACAGACCGTATCCGATCACATATCTGCGCCGCTCGCGCTTGTGCATCTCGCTCCTTCTATCCATAGGTCAGCCCCCCGAAATAGACGATGGTGATGATGCCGATCCAGATCAGGTCGAGGAAATGCCAGAATAGCGCAAGTCGCATCACGCGGGATTTCATCAGGTCGGTCATTCCCATGACCCGCAGCTGAATCCCCAGCACGATCAGCCACAAGCACCCCACCGCAACATGCAGCCCGTGCAGCGGAACCAGACCGTAGAATGCTGACAGGAAACCACTGCGCTGTGGCACCCCGCCCTGCGCGGCCATCGACATGAAATCGCGGATTTCCAGCACCAGAAAGCTGAGACCCAACAGCAAGGTCAACCCGAACCAGAACACAATCCTGACCCGTGGCAGGTTGTATTTCAGCGCCAGCGAGGCCAGCCCCACCGTCAAACTGCTGGTCAGCAGGATCAGGGTCTGGGCAAAGATACTGTAGAGGTCGAACAGCTCATGCGGCCCCGGCCCGCCCGCCTGCGCATCGATCATCGTGATGTAGATGGCGAACATCAGGCCGAAATAGACGAGATCGCTCATCAGAAAGACCCAAAAGCCGAACTGAACCCTTTCCGTCGCCTTGTGGGCACTGGCGTGATCCTCGCCCAGATTCAGGCCGGGATAGCTGTGTCTCGGTGCGCGTCTCATGTGGCGGCCTCCAGATCGGGGCCAGCAAGACCGCGGTTTTCCGGAGCGGTTTCGTGATCGCGGTCCACCGGAGCGGCACTGCGGACCAGTTCGAGCCATGCTTCGTGCTGTTTGCGGACCTCTGCGGCGGGGATGATTTCCTCGGTATCGGTGTTAAAGCTCCAGACGATGACCGACAGGATGATAAGAACCGACACCAACGCAGCCAGCCACCAGATCCACCAGACCAGCGCAAACATCCAGACACCGCTGAGCACGCACAGGATGAAGCCGATAGACGTGTTTTTGGGCAAGGCGATATCCTCGTAAGCTTCGGGTGACGGATAGGCCTCGCCCCGCTCCTTGGCGGCGGCGAAGTCATCGCGTTCGGTCACTTTCGGAATGATCGCGAAATTATAGGGCGGCGGCGGCGCCGGGATCGACCATTCCAGCGTGCGACCGTCCCACGGATCGCCGACCGGTACGCGGGATTTATCGCGGTCGCGGATGCTGACCCACAGCTGGATCAGGATCGAAAACAGCGCGCAGGTGATGATGAGAGCTCCAAGGATCGCAACGATCATGTAGGGGTGGAACGACGGGTCGCTGTAACTGAACGACCGGCGCGGCATTCCCATCAGACCGACGAAATACAGAGGCATGAAAGTCAGCAGGAAGCCGACGGTCCACAGGATCGCCGACATCCGGCCCCAGAATTCATTCAGGCGGAACCCGAAGGCCTTGGGGAACCAATAGTTGTACCCGGCCAGCATCCCGAACAGCACCCCCGGCAGCAGCGCGTTATGGAAATGCGCCACAAGGAACAGGGTGTTGTGGACCTGATAATCGACGGTTGGATTGGCCAGAACCACACCGCTCAACCCGCCAATCACAAAGAGGATCAGGAAGGACAGGCCGTAAAGCATGGGGACCGACAGGCGAATGCGCCCACGATACAGCGTGGCCATCCAGTCATAGACTTTTACGCCCGTGGGGATGGCGATCAGCATTGTGGCAATACCAAAGACTGCGTTGATCAGCGCGCTTTGCCCCATGGTGAAGAAATGATGCAGCCAGACGGTAAACGACAGCACCGCAATCGACATGGTTGCGATGACAAGAGACGGATACCCATACAGCCGCTTGGCTGAGAAGGTGGCGAAGGTTTCGGAATAGATGCCATAGGCGGGCAGCACGAGCAGATAGACCTCGGGGTGGCCGAACAGCCAGAACAGGTTGGCATAGTTCATCATGTTGCCGCCAAGATCATTGGTGAAGAAATGGAAATCCAGATAGCGGTCAGCGGCCAGCAGCAGGGCGGCGACCCCGAGCGGCGGCATGGCAAAGATGATCAGGATCGAGCTGCAGATGATGGTCCAGCAGAACATCGGCATCCGCATGAACTTCATCCCCGGCGCGCGCATCTTGTAGATGGTGACGGCAAAGTTGATCCCGCTGAGTGTGGTCCCGACGCCCGACACGACAATGGCCCAGATCCAGTAATCCGGCCCCACCCCGGGATTGAAGGCCGCACCAGTATAAGGGGGATAGGCCGTCCAGCCGCCGGTCGAGAATTCGCCCACCACCAGCGACACCATCAGCATCATGCCTGCGGAAACGGTCAGACCAAGGCCGATCTGGTTCATGACGGGAAAGGCCACGTCCCGCGCCCCGATCTGCAGTGGCATGATGAAGTTGATGACGCCGACCACAAAGGGCACGGCGACAAAAAACACCATTATCGTGCCGTGCGTGCTGAACAGTTCGGCAAAATGGTCGGGTTCCAGAAACCCGTTATCCGGCCCCATCGCCTGCTGCGCACGCATGACGACGCCTTCCAGCACGCCGCGCGCCAGCATGACAATTGCCAGCACGATATACATGATGCCGATTTTCTTGTGATCGACACTGGTCAACCAGTCGCGCCACAGAACACCCCACAACCGAAAGTATGTGAGCAGACCCAACACCGCGACGACGCCGACAATGACAACGGCTGCCGCCGCGTTGGCGACGATCTCATTCACGCCGGGATTCTGGATCAGTGCTGTGATCGGCAGCGCATCCCAGTTCAGGCGGCCAATGAAACTGTTCTCGACCGATGTCATTGATCTGCCTCCTGCGCAGCAGTGCCTGCCTTGAACTCTGTGGTACCGGGCTGATCTGCGCGCGGCAGCGGCTTGCCGCTGTGGTACCGGGAGATGATCGACCGGAATAGATCATCCTGAACAGTGAAATACAGTGCCGCGTCGGGCATATCAGGTGTTCCCAAAGCCGCCTGAACCTCGTCCCGGTCCGAACGCATGGCGAGCGTGCCATACGTCGCCTCATCCAATGGGATCCCTACAGATTTCACCTGATCGACCCAGGCGTCAAAGCCGCCATCCTCCATGGCGAGGGTCGCGAATTTCTGCTTGGTAAACCCGCGGCCATTATACTGGGTGTTTTCCCCCTGCATCCGGCCCGGCACATCCGCTGACAGATGCAGCTGCGTGGTCATACCGGGCATTGCATAAATCTGGCCGGCCAGCGCGGGGATCATGAAGGATTGCATGACGGTATCGGTGGTCAGGGTCATGGCCACCTGACGTTTTACGGGAATGCCCAGTTCGCCCACAGTAGCGATACCGAGATCGGGATAAATAAACAGCCATTTCCAATCGAGACCGACCACCTGAACGCGCAGGGCCGGATCGTCGCCGAACGGAGCGGAATACGGATCAAGCCGGTGCGTGGCTTTCCAAAGATAGTAGGACAATAGCGCCACGATGGCGATCGGAACGCCCCACATCAGCAACTCAAGCCAGACGGAGAAATCCCAGTCGGGCCGATAAGCGGCGTTTCCGCCCTTGCGGCGGCGGTATCGCAGAACGATCAGCGGCACCAGAACCAGAACCGGGATGACCGCAATCATGATAAGCGCGGTCGCACGGATCAGATGGACTTTTTGCACCGACGCAATCGGTCCTTGCGGGTCCATGAACGTATTGCTGTCGCACAAGGCCGGACCGGCCATTGTTATCAGAGCGGCCGCGGCAAGTGCCGACAGGACCGCAGGTTTCTGTGCCGTTCGTGTCACGCCTGCCTTACCTGTATATGTCTCTGATCCCGTTCGATTATTAGGAGAAAACCAAAATTTCTCAAGGGTTTTGAGACCCCGGCCAGTTTGCAAACAATGTTCAATGCAGCCTCAGTTGCAGCGAATTCCGGGTTTTAGATGGTAAATGACCGGTCAAATTTACCCTGCCGGTTCCTGTCCTTCGGATAGCCAGTTCATAACGGTTCTTACCCGTTTGGTGGATCGCGCCTCGGGCACTTCTACGAAATAGCCATGGCTGGGCGGGATATTCTCGTCGAAGATTCTGACAATCCGCTTCTCGCTGATGTCCTGAGCGATCAACGGCAGCCAGCCCAGGATGACCCCCTGCCCATCCGCCGCGCCCCGCAGCAGAACATTGGCATCTTCAAACACAGGGCCACGCAGATGGTCGGGCGTGTCCACGCCCAGGGCGCGGAACCAGTCAAGCCATCCCCAATGGTCGCGCTGATGCAGGATCGGCACATCCAGCAAATCCGACGGTTGCCGGAACGGGCCGTGACGTCGGATGAAATCAGGGCTGGCAACTGCGACCGGCCGCAACTCCAGCAGCTTCACCGCGCTGGCCGATACATTCTGAACTCGTTCCCACCGAATGATGATATCGGCCCCCTGCCCACCGACCGACATGGGCCGATAAGACGGGACGACCTCCAGTTCGATGCCCGGATGACGATCCCAGAAATCACTGATCCGGGGCATCAGCCAGCGGGCGGTGAAAATGGGACCGGCAGCAATCCTGACAACGTTGCGGGATCGACCCTGCAGGATATCGACGGTTTCTTCGAGAACGGTAAAGGCCTGTTCGGTGGCCTCTGCCAGCCGCTTTCCATCTTCGGTCAATGCAATCCTGCGACCGGACCTGTCGAACAGGCGAATGCCAAGTTGTTCCTCGAGACCGCGCACGTGATGGCTGATTGCTGTGGGGCTGACCGATAGCCGAGAGGCCGCTTCTCTGAAGCTGCCGAGCCGAGCCGCCGCATCAAACGCGCGCAATGAGGGCAAAGACGGGAGCATGGCAAACCTATCAGATGAGTCAAACTCATCTAATGTTGAGAAACCTGTCTTTGTAAACAGGGATTTTCCGGTGTGTTTTGACTTCACCAACAAAGTAGGCTCATGAGCGAATGGCACCTCAATCGCGGCGGCGAGGTCGAAAAGACCGTATAGCCCGTGCTCAGCTACCGGATGAACACCCAGCCGTCTGGCCGGGAGTCGAAGGCGGTCGGTTCAAACCGCTTGCGCCGCATGAGGTCGAGCTGGTCGAGGAAAGCGTTCTTTCACTGCTGGAAACACTGGGGCTGAGTCAGGCGACCCCGTCGATGATCCGCCGTGTCACCAACGCCGGGGGCAGCCTGACCGGGGATGGCCGCCTGTTGTTTCCGCGAGCTCTGGTCAATGCGGCGATAAAGGACGCGTGCCGTGGATTTTCCTTGTGCGGCCAAGACATCCAGCACGATCTGCGTATCAAGGACGCGCGCGTGCACATGTCCACCGGGGGCGCGGCGCCGGGTGTGTTTGACATCGAAACCGGGGCCTATCGCGACTCGACCCTGAAAGACCTGTATGATGCCGCGCGCATCTCGGACCGGATGGAGAATATCCATCATTTCAGCCGCTCAGTCGTGGCGCGCGATATCGCGGATAACGCCGTGATGGATCTGAACACGGCCTATGCCTGCTTGATGGGCACGTCCAAACATGTCTCTATTTCCATCAGCGAGCCGGAAAACGTGTCCGCCATTGCCGAATTGTGTTATCGGGTCGCCGGTAGCGAGCGGGCATTTCGCGACCGGCCTTTTCTGACGGTGATGGTCTGTCATGTGGTGCCGCCGATGCGGTTTGCCGAAGACGCCTGCGAGATTCTGGAGCGGGCCATTCAGGCGGGTTTCCCCGTGCAACTGATCAGCGCCGGTCAGGCCGGTGCAACCAGCCCGGCGACGATAGCGGGGTCTTTGGTTCAGGCGGTTGCGGAAACGCTGGCGGGGCTGGTGTTTGCGCGTCTGGTCGACCCGCAGGTCCGCGCGATATTCGCACCAAAGCCGCTGGTGGCCGATCTGCGCACCGGGTCCATGTCCGGCGGCGGTGGCGAACAGGCCATTCTGATGGCAGCGGCGGCACAGATGGGGCGGCATTTCGACCTGCCGACCAGTTCCATCGCGGGCATCACCGACGCCAAGACACTGGATGCGCAATATGGCGCAGAAAAGTCGCTGGCCGTGGCCATGGCAGCGCATGCCGGATCGAACATCGTGACGCAGGCCGCCGGCATGCAGGCCAGCCTGCTGGGCGTGTCGCTTGAGGCTTATGTCAGCGACAATGACTTGCTGGGCAACATCTTGCGTACCATTCGCGGGGTCGAGGCGACACCGGATAACATCGCTGCCGATGTGATTGCCAACGTGTGCCGGGGCGAAGGTCACTATCTGGGTGAGACGCACACCTTCGGCCGTATGAAATCGGACTATTTCTATCCTCATCTCGGCGACCGCCGTACCCCGCGCGAATGGCAGGAGGACGGGGCAAAACCGGTCGGAGAGGCCGCAAAGACCGCGGCGCGCGAAATTCTGGCCTCACATTACCCGTCCCACATCGACGATGCGACAGACAGGGCGCTGCGCGACGCCTTCGACATCCGACTAAGCCGCGCTGACATAGGGAGGCCGGAATGAAATCCGAAGCCCTTGCGGAACGGGCCCGCAAAAACTTACCCGGTGGTGTCAGTCACGAATTGCGATACCGGGAACCATATCCCATCTGTTTCGACCGGGCCGAAGGCGCCGAAAAATGGGATGCCGACGGTCGGCGCTATGTGGATTTCAAGATGGGATCGGCCAGTCAGATGCTGGGCCATTGCCATCCCGCGATTGTGCAGGCGGTGCAGGAGCAGGCCGCGCGATCCCTGTTTTCCGCCGACTGCCATGAAGCGGAGGTCGAATGGGCCGAATGGGTGAACCGGCTTTTTCCATCGGCCGACCGAACCCGCTTTACCTCGTCCGGGACCGAGGCGACGATGCTGGCACTCAGGCTGGCGCGCGCATGGTCGGGCAAGGACAGGGTGCTGCGCATCGACGGCCATTTCCACGGCTGGCACGATCACGCGATGAAAGGGGCCAAGGCCGGCAGCGATGCACCATCGACGCTGGGCGTTCCAGACGCGGTGAACGATCTGATCGAGGTGTGCGCCGCCGATCCACAGGCTGCGGAAAGCGCATTGCAGGACGACCGCATCGGTACCGTCATTATCGAGGTTTCAGGGGCAAATTACGGCAGCATTCCGATGTCTACGGACACGCTAAAGGGCATTCACGATGTGGCGCGCGCGGCGGGCACGGTTCTTATCTTTGACGAGATCATCACCGGGTTCCGTTGGTCGCCTGGCGGACGCCAGGCGCGCGACGGGATCACCCCGGACCTGACGACGCTGGCCAAAATCGTGACCGGCGGCCTGCCGGGTGGCGCAGTTTGTGGACGGGCAGAGATCATGGAGCTTATGAACAACGCCGCCGTCCGCGATGGCCTGTCCCCTCCGGTCAGTCACAAGGGCACCTTCAACGCCTCGCCCCTGATCGCCGCCGGGGCCTGTGCGGCGATGCCGCTGCTGGCCTCGGGACAGGCGCAGGCACAGGCGGACGCCATGGCGCAACGTTTGCGCGACGGCATGAATGCGATCATGTCCCAGCTTGGCGTGAGCGGGTTTGCCTATGGCGAAAGCTCAGCCTTCCATGTGCATTTCGGGAACCGTGATCTGAGTGGTTTGACCCCTGCCCAGATACGCGGCCTGCCGGGGGACGTTGTTCGCGCCTATCGGAACGGGCTGCTGGAGCGGGGTGTCGACATGATGTCCTACACATCGGGCGTAACCTCGGGCGCGCATGAGGTCAGTCATATCGACAAGGCGCTTGACGCATTTCGCGACACACTGACGGAAATGATCCGGGACGGGGTGCTACAATGAGCCTACCCAATCACGCGCGCACGGTCATCATTGGTGGCGGGGTCATCGGCTGTTCGGTTGCCTATCACCTTGCCCGCGAGGGGCGAAAGGACATCGTGGTACTGGAGCGATCCAAGCTGACATCCGGCACCACATGGCACGCCGCCGGACTGGTGCGGCGGTTGCGCCCTTCGGCGACGCTGACCAGACTGATCAACTACTCGATCGACCTTTATGGCGAGCTGGAGAGAGAGACCGGTCAGGCCACAGGCTGGACCCAGACCGGATCACTGACACTGGCGACCAATCAGGACCGGCTGACCAACATCAAGCGTCAGGTCTCACTCGGTCGAGCCTTCGGGCTTGAGGCGCATGTGGTCGATGCAGCGCGCGCCAAGGAATTGTGGCCACTGATCGAGGTGGACGATGTGATCGGGGCCGTGTGGTCACCGGCTGACGGGCGGGTCAACCCGTCGGATGTGGCACTGGCCCTGTCCAAGGGTGCGCGGGCACGCGGTGTGCGGTTTTTCGAAGACACGGCTGTCACTGGATTGCAGAAGAAGGGCGGGCGCATTTCCGGCGTCAAGGTTGGAGAGCACCTCATCACCGCTGATGAGGTGGTGATCGCCTGCGGTCTGTGGTCCCGCGAGGTCGCCGCAATGGCCGGGGCAAACATGCCGCTTTACGCTTGCGAACATTTCTACATCCTGACGAAACCCCTGCCCGAGGTTCAGGCGCTTGGACCCGGCACGCACCTGCCGACGCTGAACGATCAGGACGCGTTTCTGTATGCCCGCGATGACGTTGAGGGGTTATTGGTCGGATCGTTCGAGCCACATGCGAAGGGCCTGCCGCTGGATCGCCTGCCCGCCGATTTCTCGTTCGATCTGCTGGATGAAGACTGGGATCACTTCATGCCGATGATGGAGAATGCCCTGCGCCGCATTCCGGCGCTGGAAAAGGCCGAGGTGCGGATGCTGCTGAACGGACCAGAGAGCTTTACCCTCGACAGTCAGTTCATGATCGGGGAAAGCCCGGACGTGCCGGGGCTATTCCTGCTGGGCGGGATGAATTCGACGGGTATCGCTCTGGCTGGCGGGGCGGGCAAGGCAATGGCGGACTGGATCATCGCGGGTGAGCCGACGGTGGACCTGAACGAGGCCGACATTCGCCGCTTTGGCCCCGAGATGAACGTTCTGGGCGCGCTTGAGGAACGGATACCCGAAGTTCTGGGCCGTCATTATGACAACCCCTATCCGGGCCGCGCCATGACCACGGCACGCGGTCAGCGACGCTCGCCCATCCACGCAGGGCTTGTGAAGGCAGGCGCCCTGTTCGAAAGTCGCGGCGGCTGGGAACGCGCGGTCCATTTCGGCGGCGAGGCGGCGCATCTGCCGCTGACGTTCGGTATTCCGAAGTGGCGCGAGCAGGTAGGACGCGAAGTTGCCGCCTGCCGGGCGGGCGCAGCCATTCTGGATCAAAGCGCGTTTGGCAAGATCATGGTACAGGGACCGGATGCCTGCGCTTTCCTCAATCGGCTATGCGCGGCGGAAATGGACATTGCGACCGGCCGCATCGCCTATAGCCAGATCCTGAACCGCCGGGGCGGGATCGAATCCGATGTGACGGTACAGCGACACGGGTCGGACATGTATCTGATGATCACCGGGGCCGGAGAGGTTGTTCGCAATTTGCAGCGGATGCGGGACCTCAGACCGGGTTTTCGCGTCGAAATCACGGATCTGACCAGCGGTTACGCAATCATCGGTCTTGCGGGCGTCCGCGCGCGCGAGGTTTTGCAGGCGACAACCAACACCCCGGTTCCCGATTTGAAACGGTTTCATTTTGCCCCGGTCGAGGTTGGTCTGGCGCGGGGCTGGGCCGGACGGCTGAGCTTTACCGGCGAAGACGGGTACGAGTTGTATCTATCTTCGGACATGGCGATGAGCGCCCATGAGGCTTTGGTGGCTGCGGGAGCAACGCATGCTGGTCTGTACGCCTCGGGCAGCTTGCGGATCGAAAGCGGGTATCGGGCGTTCGGGCATGAACTGACGCCGGGCGTGACGCCGGTGGAGGCTGGATTGCAGCAGTTCTGCGCCATGGGCAACGGCTTTGTCGGGGAAGAGGCGATACGGCAAGCCGGTACACCCGAACGCATGATCGTCTCGATACTGTTTGACGATCCAAACGCCATCCCGATCCATGACGAACCGATCTATTACGAGGATAAAGTGGTAGGTCAGATCACCTCAGCCGCATGGAGTGACCGGTTGGGGTGCACGGTTGCACTGGCGATGTTGACCGGGGTTCTGGATCGCATCCGGTCCGAACCTGTCATCGACGGGTTCGAGGTGGAAATCGCCTGTACCCGTTTCGCCGCCCGCGCTACGGCCAAACCGATCAAAGAGGTATTTTCATGAGCGATACGCTGCGAACCACGCAGGTCGCCATCATCGGTGGCGGGATCATGGGTGTCGCCACTCAGTTCCAACTGGCCGAAAACGGTTGGACGGATACGATCCTGTTCGAAAAGTCCGAGCTGACCTCGGGCTCGACATGGCATGCGGCGGGGCAGATCGCCCATGCGGTTGGCAGCCGGGTAATGGGTTGGATCAACAAAACCTCGATCGAAACATACAAGCGGGTCGAACGGGAAACCGGGCAGTCGATCGGCTGGCACGAGGTTGGCGGGTTCCGCATCGCCACAACGGATGACGAGGTGGACTGGATGAAGTCCATCATGGGCGTCGGCAAACTGCTGGATCTGCCCATGGAACTGGTCGGGCCGGATGAGGTGGCCCAAGGCAATCCGTTCTACCGCGTGGATGACGTGAAGGCCGCCGTTCGAACCTTTGAGGATGGCCATATCGACCCTTCTGGCGTCACGATGGCACTTGCCGCCGCCGCTCGCGCGCGGGGCACAGTGATCGAACGCCGCAACCGGGTGACCGGGGCCAGCCGAAAAGGGGATATGTGGTTGCTGCGGACCGAAGCCGGCGATGTTCTGGCCGAACATGTGGTGATTGCCGCGGGGTCTTATGCCAATCAGGTTGGAGAATGGTTCGGTCTGACGATCCCGTCGGTTTCCTGCCTGCATCACTATCTGGTGACTGACGCCGTTCCTGAATTCGAGGGCCGCGCAGAACTGCCGGTCATGCGCGACAACGCCTTTGGCGGCTATATTCGGCAGGAGCAGAAATCGGGGCTGATCGGCATCTACGAAGGTCACGTCTGCCCAACGGTTTGGGAAATGCCCGATGGCGCGCCCTGGGCGGCTGAAAATGAGCTGTTTCAGGCTGATTACGACAGTATCGGCGATTTTCTGATGGTGGCTTTCGGCAAGATGCCGATCCTGGCCGATCTGGGGATCAAACGCGTGGTGCGCGGTGCCATCACCCATACGCCGGATGGGGGCATGCTGGTCGGACCGTCGGGCGCGCCGAATGTCTGGCTGTCCTGCGGGTCGTCCATCGGGCTGGCCTGGGGCGGCGGTGCAGGCAAGGTGCTGGCCGACTGGATGGTGCATGGTGAAACACAGATCAACACGCGCGGGCTCGACCCGCGCCGGTATGGCAATTTCGCATCCGACCACTTCATCGTCGAGCGCACGAAAGATGAGTTCATGCGGCGCCACGACACCCCCTGCCCCGGCAAGCAATTCCATTCGCTTCGGCCCGTGCAGCGCCATCCACTCTATGACCGGCTGGCCACCAAAGGCGCGGTTTTCGGCGAAGTCGCAGGCTGGGAGCGGCCGCGGTATTTCGGTGAGGTTGGCGAACAGGAACAGATCGGCTGGGGTCGGCAGGCATGGCATGAGAACGCAAGGCGCGAAGCGGTGGCCACGCGGGACGCTGCAGGTGTCATCGATCTGTGCGCCTTTGCCCAGTTCGAGATTATCGGCAAGGACGCGGGTAACCTGCTGGATCGCCTGTCCGCCAATGGCATACCGGCCCGTGACGGGCGGATGAATCTGAGCCACCTGCTGACACCCAAAGGCCGGTTCGAAACCGAAATCACGATCTGGCGCATTGCCGGGGACAGGTTTTTCACCGGATCACCGATTGCACGCGCAAAGCCCGATCTGGAGTGGATCAGGGCTCATATCCGTGAAGGTGAAGATGTTCGGATCATCGACAGAACGTCAGATTGGGGGATGCTGGCACTGTCTGGACCCGCGTCGCGCGACATCCTGTCGGACCTCACCCGTACCGACCTGTCGAACGCAGTATTTCCGTGGCTGTCCGGTCAGGAGATCGAGGTCGCCGGGATCGCCTGCTACGCATTGCGCGTCTCGTTTGTTGGTGAGCTGGGGTGGGAACTGCACTGCCCTCTGTCGCAAATCGGTGACCTGTACGATGCCCTTTTCCAAGCGGGACAGGCGCATGGGCTGACCGATCTGGGGTCTTATGCCTTCAACGGGATGCGAATGGAAAAAGCTTATCGCGCGAGCGCCGAACTGACCACTGATGTCGGCCCTTTCGATGTCGGTCTGGAGCGGTTCGTCAAAAGTGACGGGCGGGATTTTGTCGGACGCGCAGCCCTATTGGATCGCAAGCCTGAGTGGGAGTTGCTTTTTGCCGAAATCCATAGTGGCGGTATGGATGTATCGGGGGGTGAACCGGTTCTGTCTGATGGCGCGGTCATCGGACTGACCACATCCGGCGGCTATGGGTACACCGTGGACAAAAGCCTTGGCTGGTTGTTCGTCCGCAGGGGCACACCACGAGTAAATCTGACGGTTCAGCTATTGAACGAAACATATGACGTGACCGTGCATGAAAAGGCTGTATTCGATCCAGAAAACCGACGACCGGATACGGATGGATAATCATGACAGGGATCACGGACCTTAGCGCCACAGAACTTGCAAAGCGTTTGCGCAATCTGGACCTCTCCCCAAGTGAGGTTCTTGCCGCGTGCCGCGCACAGATCGAAAGGCATCAACCTGCGATCAAAGCCTTTGTCACCCTCGATTGGCAAACAGCAGAGTCCCGGGCAGCCGAACTGGACCAGATGGCTGCGCGCGGGGAATTTGCCGGGCCGCTTCATGGAGTGCCCGTGGGGATCAAGGATGTTTTCGAAACTGCGGATCTGCGCACCACTTGGGGGTCGCAGAGTTTTGCGAACCATGTGCCGCAACGGGACGCGATGCACGTAAGCCGTTTGCGACAAGCCGGGGCGGTCATCGTCGGCAAGACCAACACACCCGAGTTTGCCTTTTCCGGGCAAACCGCAAACCTTGTTGTCGGAACAACCCGCAACCCGCTGAACCCGGCGAAGACCGTCGCCGGCAGTTCGGGCGGTGCGGCCGCTGCACTGGCTGCGCGTATGGTGGCGCTGGCGGATGGCTCGGATCTGGGCGGCAGCACGCGCACGCCTGCCGCTTGGTGCGGAGTGGTCGGGTATCGGCCAAGTTCGGGGCTGGTGCCGATGTCGCCGAACCCGACCCCGTTCGACGGCTTGCATGTTCCCGGACCAATGGCTCGAACCGTCACGGACCTGACGCTCATGCTGGAGGTCATGCAAGGTCGCACGCCATCGCAACCGTTGATGTTTGACGGCATCCTTCCCGGCCTGGCCACACTGGAACAGTCCGACCCGCCGGGACGACTGGCCCTGTCGCTTGCCCCGTTCGAGGCGCGCGTCGATCCTTCGGTGCAAGCTGCCATTGCGCCGGTTGAAAGCTTGTGTCGCGAGTTGGGGTGGCAGGTCGAACAGGGCGCCCCGAATCTTGCGCCCCTTCTGGAACATGGCGACTTGATCCGCGGGCAATCGGCCCTTTCAGTACGCGCAATGCTGAACCCAGACATGGCACTGGCGGGTGAAAGCTTTCGGACCGCCTGCGCGCAGGCCGAGGCGCTGAGCCTGATGGATGTGATTGCCTATCAGCACACCCGTACGCAGGTTTGGGAACATGTCGTCAACTTTTTTGAACGCTACGATTTTGCCCTGTGGCCAACCGCCACCGGCCTGCCCTTTGATGCAGATCTAAAAGATGGCGAGATCACCGAGGACTGGCAGACCGTTACCCTGACGCCGGTGATGGAACTGCCCTCGATCTCCCTGCCGTTCGGTACGTCCTCGGACGGAATGCCGGTTGGCCTTCATATCACCGGGCCCAAAGGTTCGGACGCTAAACTTCTGCGCTTTGCCCGAAGCATCGAGCGCGCATTGACCGGAGAAAGTTCATGAAACTCATAAACGGCGGAGAAGCGGTTTACCGCGTGTTGAAAGCCAACGGCATCGATACGGTATTCGGCCTGTTGGGCGGTTCGATGCTGGAGCTTTACGACGCGATGTATAAAGGCGGCGAGATTGCCTATGTCGGCGCGCGCGACGAACGGGCGGCGGGCCACATGGCCGATGCCTGGGCGCGCATGACCGGCAAACCCGGCGTCGTGCTGGGCGCGCAGGCCGGGCCCGGTGTCGTGAACATCGTAACCGCCGTGGCCGAAGCGTATCTGGCCTATTCGCCTTTGGTGGTCATCGCTGGTGCCATCACCCGGGCGGATCAGGCCAAGGACACGTTTCAGGAGGTCGATCAAGTCGCCCTGTTTGCCCCCATCAGCAAACGATCGGTCATGGTGACCGACCCGTCGCGGCTGGTTCCGATGCTGGAAGACGCAATTCGGCTGGCCAATACCGGACGTCGCGGACCGGTCGTGCTGCACGTGCCGCGCGACCTATTTGCGGCAGAAGTCCCGGCGATTGATCCCGTGGCCATCAAAGTGGCGCAATCGGGCCCGGCGGCGCCTGCGGATATTGCGGCCATTGCCGCGATGCTGTCTGCCGCGCAGCGGCCCGTCATTTTTGCCGGGGGTGGCTTCAAATGGGGTCAGGGACGAGACGCGCTGACGAAACTTGCAGAGACGTTGGAAGTTCCGGTCGTGGCCTCGACCGGTCATGCGGACGTGATGCGCCACGGGCATCCGTGGTTTGCCGGCCAGGCGGGGCCGCGCGGCAACCGGGTGGCCTCGCGCCTGACCAAGGAGGCGGACGTAATGGTCGTGCTGGGTGCGCGGCTGGGTTTCAATTCGACCTTTCACTCCCACGACTATGTCGGGCGAAACACGCGCATTGCGCATGTGGATATCGACGGGTCTGCCACCGGACGGTACTTTCCTGCCGAGATCGCCGCACAGGGGGATGCCCGTCTGACAGCCGAGGCCCTGACCCACGCCGCAAACCGTCCAGACGCTGAAGCTTGGCGAGCGGAATTCCGAAAGGACATGGAAGATTTGGCAGCGGAACGTCAGGCCGAGGCAGAGATATCCACCCTGCCCCTGCACCCCCGGCGCGCTCTGGCAGAAATACGCGCTGTCCTGCCGGAAAATGCGGTCGTTACACTTGATACAGGCAACACATGCCTGCAGGCCGCAGATCGGCTTGCACATTACGAGCCCCTGTCGCTGATTACGCCGTTGGATTTCGGGCTGGTTGGGTTTGGATTGGCCGCAGCCGTCGGAGCCAAGGCAGCAACACCGGAACGGCCCGTGGTGGCGATCATGGGTGACGGGGCTGTTGGCTATACGATGATCGAAATCCAGACGGCCATTCAACACGGCCTGCCGATAGTGATCGTCGTACTCGACAATCAAGCCTGGGGGGCTGAAAAGGCCTATCAACAGGAATTCTATGGCGGGCGCTTGCTGGGTGCGGAAATCCAATCCCCGAGGTACGACAAATTCGCCGAGCTTTGCGGCGGTAGGGGGATTTGGGTTGAAGGACCGGGGGAGCTTGGATCTGCGCTGCAGGCCGCAATAGCCAGCAATGAAACAACGGTTATCCAGGCCCGCATCGACCCCGGCGCGCTGATGACGCTGCGCAAGGATCTGTTCAAGACCCCCGACCGGAATGAGTAACCGGAGCTCTGATCCTTTTGTCAGGCCACGCGGCGAGCGCTTCGGCGTTCGCGTCGGCGAGTCGGTTCCTTGGCCAGAACCGACATGTCCAGATCTGCCTTGTCCACCGCGACCTGTGGAGGCAGCGCACTGTATTTGCCGTATTTCTTTGCAGCCCGAAACATAGCCAGCGCATTTTCCGGTAGAACCCCGGGATGAAGCGAATTTGACGAACACAGGATATGCCCGCCGTCATGGCTACCCTCGGCAATGCATTGCCGGACGGCCTCGTCCACCATGTCTGGTGTGCCAAAAACCAGCAGGTCAAGACAATCAACATTGCCGAACATAGCGCAACGCCCGTCGAACCAGGCCTTCACCTGCGCCAGATTCATGCATTGCGGCTGGACCGGGTGGAACCCGTCAAAGCCGATGTCCATCAGCTCATCCATCAGGGCCCACATATTGCCGTCCGAATGCTTCATCACCTTCATGCCCCTCGCATGGGCATAATCCACAATCTCTTGCTTGTAGGGTTTGATGAACTGCCGGAAATGCTCCATTGACATCAACATGTAATCATTGCCGGTCAGATCGCCGTCCAGGATAATACCGTCGGCCCCGATTTCATGGGCCATGTCGACGCAGGCCTTGTTAAAGTCGGTGGTTAGCCGACCAACGGCATGGGCCATCTTCGGATCGGCCCCCATGTCGACAAAGCTTTTGTCCATTCCGCCGCGTGCGAGCCAGCCTTCCTGAAACGGGCCGTTGACAGATTGAAGATGGAACTTTTCCGTTCCGAAACGACCCACCATATATTCCAGCATCCTGAAATCGCTGCGGTCCAGCAGATCTGCCATCGAAAAGGACAGGACATCCTCAAGCGTCTTCAGGCCGCTGTCCATAATCGCGGGAATACCGTGATCCGACAGCATGAAGCCGCGACCGTACTTGTCCCGTCCCCAGTCCTTTGTCTCAGGCACAAGATTGGTTGAATAGGCCGACCATGTGGCGTCCAAATCAAGCTCCTCAATCAGGTCGCAGTAGATTTTGAGAACTTCGTCGGTTTCCTCACCGTGACGCGTTGCCTCGCCATCCGTTGGACGACCGGAAACATCCCAGCCCAGCAGATCAGCCATACCCCAGACGACTTTTTCGTCAATCCAGTCAAAAACAGGCACTCTGTCGGGAATACCCCCATCCAGGGCACACAAAAAACGCTCTCGTCCGTTCATCACGCTACTCCCGTTTACTGCATCAATGCTAAGCGTGATTTTGACCCTGTACTACTGGTTGATATTGAATACTTTTGATAGATACCATCTATGCAAAAACGATTTCGCATGACTGAACGCCTACTGTCTGCACTGCCCGTGTTCGAGGCAGCAGCACGGCTTGGAAGTTTCACCAAAGCTGCAAATGAACTGAATCTGTCGCAACCAACCGTTAGTCACCACATCCGCCAAATCGAAGAGCAGCTCGATACAAAACTTTTTGCCCGCAACCACAACCGCCTGCGGCTCACCGCGGTAGGGCAGCAACTATCTGCGGCTGTTGCGCTTGGGTTTGGGCATGTGGAGCAGGAGCTTCGTTCGGTTCTGGGCCGGACCCATCCCGGGGGGCTGACACTGGCCTGTTCGATGGGCTTTGCCAATGGCTGGCTGATGCCCCGGTTTTCCAGTCTGCGGCGCGCAATCGGTGACACGATGGTCAACGTCGAGACCACCGACTGGCTGACGGGTTATGACAGGGACACCGCCGACCTAATCATTGTCTGGACCGGAGATCGGAAATCTCCGCATGAACGGATCGCCCTGTTTCCCGAAATCGTTTCACCCGTGTGCAGCCCTGAATTTCTGGCGCGCCACCCGCATCTGACCGGCCCCTGCCCTGCCGAACGGCTGCTGACGCTGAGACTGCTACATTATGACGAACGCGACTCGCAATTTATGAACTGGAGCAAATGGTTCGCGCTTCGCGGCGTATCGTTCGATCTTCCGAAGGACCGCTATGTCTTTTCCAACTATGAATTCTTGCTGCAGGCCGTGATTGAGGGCGAAGGGATCGGACTGGGCTGGGATCACCTGGTCCACGAGCTTTTGGCGACGCAAAAGCTGGTTCGGATCGGGAATTCTGTACAAGGCGAAGAAACGGCATATTTCCTAGAGGTACGTCGCGGGCGGGTTTCGGACGCAGTGCTGGACAGTGTCGTTGAATGGTTCCAAGCAGAAACCGGGTAACGAGCAAGCGCTGGCGCCAGAACGGATCATCGGGTTAGTCTGCAATCAACAGCAGTTCAGTCCGGAGCCCCTATCGATGCGCACCCTTCTATTTGTCCTTTGTCTGGCGATATGGCCGGGATTGGCGGTGGCACAAAACCGAGCTGCAATCGAAACGCAGTTTCAGGCATGGCTGGAGCAGACGGTCTGGCCACAGGCCCGTGCGGAAGACGTCTCACGCAAAACCATGAAACAGGCTTTTACTGGGGTGACGCTGAACTGGGAATTGCCGGATCTGGTCCCGCCGGGAACAAAGGCCAGAACACCCAAAAAGCAGCGTCAGGCCGAATTCGGGTCACCGGGAAAGTACTTTAACAAAAGCTCGGTCGGTGGGGCGACCTCGGTTGGGCGGCAGATGGCGCAGCGGCACGCCAAAACCCTTGCGCGGGTTGAAAGGTCCACGGGTGTGCCATCTCAGATCATTCTTGCCATCTGGGGCCGCGAAAGCGGTTATGGCCGCGTCGCCATTCGCCATGACGCGTTTCAGGTTCTGGGGACGAAGGCGTTCATGAGTACCCGATCCGATTACTTCTTTGAGGAACTGATTGCCGCCCTGAAGATTGCCGAAACAAGCAATATCTCTGGCCGCGCCATGAAAAGCAGCTGGGCAGGCGCGTTGGGTCAGCCACAATTCATGCCAACGAACTACCTGCAATATGCAGTGGATGGCGATGGCGATGGCCGGAGTGACATCTGGAATTCCGAGGCCGACACGATTGCTTCGATTGGCAACTATCTGGCCCGTCATGGCTGGGTTTCAGGCCGGGACTGGGGGTTCGAAGTTTCCGTTCCGGACTCGGTGTCCTGCGCGTTGGAAGGGCCGGATCAAGGCAGGCCCGTTGCCGAATGGGCCGGGATGGGCGTCACCCGTGTATCCGGCAAGCCCTTTCCCGCGCACGAACTTGCAGGCGAAGGATATCTGATGATGCCCGCAGGCCGAAATGGACCTGCCTTTATCGTCACACCGAATTTCTATGTTCTGAAAGACTATAACATGAGTGATCTTTATGCCCTGTTCGTTGGTCATGTCGGGGACCGCATCGAATACGGCATGGGCGATTTCACGGCATCCTGGGGAAAGGTCGGCGGTCTTTATCGCTCGGACATCGCAGCAATGCAGCGGGCGCTGGAAAAACAGGGGCACGACGTAGGGGGCGCTGACGGCCTGCCCGGTTTCAGGACACGGCGATCCATTGGCCGCTGGCAGCAGGCCAACGGGCACCCACCGACCTGTTTCCCGCAAGCCAGCATGAAATCGGATCTCAGAGGATGACGCCGAGGGGACACACCTTTGGATTGCCACACCTTGGCCGGGACGCCGGTTTCCTAGACACCCAACAGAATTTGCGATACCGGAGCGCGCAGGCAAATTAGTATTGTGACAAAACTTCGATATTCCAATGATCGAAATTAAAGAAACTCTGGTTGTATCACTCGCCGCTGACGAAAGGCGGCGCGCGCATATTCAAAAACATCTGACCGAGTTCGGGTTGGGCAAGTTTTCGATCATCGACGCAACTCCGGCGGACTCTGACGCAGTCAGAGATACGTATATGAGCGGGAAAGTTGCCAATTTTCCGATCTGCTTCAGGTGCAACAGGTCCATTGAACTCGGCTTTTTCATTGATCTGCTGCCTCGCTTCATCCGGAAAAAGTACAAGTGCAAATGCGAAAACAACATCATCATTCCCCAACAGGTCGCCAATTGGCTGTCCTTTATTGAGGTCTGGAAATATTGCGCCCAATTTCCTGATGACTATTTCATGATCTGCGAAGACGACGTGGCCTTTCATAACAATGCGCGCCAAATTCTTGATCGCTTTACCAAGGACTTTTCACCAACCCGGCAGAATGTTCTGATAAGAATGTGCTCTTCCGGCGAACGGCCCTTTCAGAATCTGCCCGAAACCTATGAACTCAGCGATCGCCCGGTAATGAGCAATGCGGCTCACATCCTTAACGGCCACATGGCCGCCCTGCTATTGCAGCAGTTCAAACGGATCGAGACAACATCGGACGTCTGGGTTCACGAGGTAATGGCTGCACGAGAGGATGTTGAGGCCGTTACAATCGAGCCGCTTCTTGCGACGGACCTGTCATTCAACAAGGACTTTGCGCAGTTTGCGTCCCGCATTCACCCCAAAGGCATCGATGCTGAGGATGCGGACAAACTCCGCACGCATGTCAGGCGTGTGGAAAACCGCCGTGAATACGAAAAACTGTTCCAGAAGTGGACGCAGCGCCCCAGTTGATTTTCCTGCCCCGATTGCGTCGGTTTTTTGCCCGCAATGAGGTTTGGTATTGACGGATCAGTTACGGCGAAACACCAGTACCTGACCGTCACCCAGTGTCCCGGCGAATTCGCGGACGAATTCCAACTTCTCATCCGCGTCACGCGCCAATTCCGGGATGGCCCGAAACATTCGGGACGGAAACAAGACCACCAATATCACCGGCCCCGGTTTCGCCATTTCCCTAGTATAGGCGTCGGAATCTCCGATGGTTGGCCAGTCTGCATCGAAGTGGCTTTCAAACACCGCACCGCCGGGGTTGATGGCCAGAACCCGTTCTGACGGGCCACGCAAACTTGTCACCAGCGCATATGCCCCGGCCAGATCCTGCTTTGGGGCAACGTAGTTTCGCGGAACAAGAAGAACCGACAATCCGATCATTGCGGCAACGCCCGTAGTGAACAGAAGACGTCCAAGAGCGGGCCGGTTGAACAGGTCGGCCATCAGGTTTGCGCCGTACCAACACCCAATCACGGCGAGCACAATGAAAAGCCCGATATCGGCAAAGAAAAATCTTGGCCAGATCCGCATGTTGAACGCCAAAAGGACAACAAGCGTTACGATGATGTGCGCTGCGACAGAGGCAAAAAACAGCGGCTGTGTCCCATGCGCACCCAAAGCCCCAAACGCAATGACCACCATCCCGCAGACCGCGACGACAAGTGTCAGGGGGCCGGTGTTCCCGATAGCAGTTCGCAACCCTTCCAGTACGGTCCAAAGCGGGTTTTGGTATTCCTGCATCGGATCAACAGCCGAAGTTTCCGAAACCCCACCTACGGTTTCAACAATGCTTGGAAAAATCGGCAGGTATGCCACCAGGATCAGGGCCGAGGCAACCATTACACCCAGCAGCGCGTTCAGAACCCATTCGCGGGTCAGTGCGCCTCGTCCAATTCCGGTCACCAGCGAAATCAACCAAACTAGCCCAAGCGCGACAAAGAAAAATGCGCCGGTCAGATGGGTAAATACTGCGGCAGCAGCCGTCAGACCGAAGGCTATCCAGACACCTACGGAAGGACGGTTCATTCCACGCATAAAGAAAATAAGGCCAAGCGTGCTCCAGAAGGCGAGCTCGGTATATCCGCGGGCGTTCTGGGAAAACCAGACCTGATGATAGGACAGCGCCACCAGCAGACCCGAAATATGTGCGATTTTGGTACCGGCGACATCCCTGGCCAGCCACCAAATTGCCCCGACAGTACCAACACCGAACAACATGGCAGGCAGGCGATAGGCCCAGGACTCGTGCCCGAAAATCTGAGACGCCAGCTTTGCCTTCATGCTGAAAAAGTAGTGATGGTTCATCGAGTAATCACGCATCATTTCGCCCCAAGGCAGGCGAACATGCGTGTCGACCGTCCAAATCTCATCATACCACAAAGGAGCATTCAGCCCGGCGGTTCTGAGTACCGCTGCAAGAAGCAGAATGAACAAAAGTAGCGCCAGATCATTGCGGCCAAGCGACCGGACGTTTTGGTTCATGCGGTTTCTCCGGACATCCACAGTCTAATTCAATGCGCCAGTATTTCCTGCTTTCTGGTCCCCGCCGGGACCGGCCCTTGCAGAAAGTAATCACAGTGAAACGTCTTAAATCCGCCCAACAAGGCTTGTTCGATCATCCCCAATCCACGGTCACGAGTCGATATGGAACTGAATATGCGGGTGTCGTCGATGGGCCTCTGTTGCCCATAGGTTAACTTTTCCCACTCAGGGCATCATTTGTTGACAAAATCACGACACAAGCCTCTGATAAACATACCCGCTGTTGAATTGAGCTTTCGGTCCCGGATCTTGAAGGTGAAAATCGGATTTGTGAACGTATTTAGCGTTACTTGGCAACCCTGAAGAAGACTGCAGAGAAGCCGCAGAATAAACAGGTCGAAGATATAGTATTTTAGTATTCACACCCTTGATGTCCCAATCTGTCCTATTGTCCGGGGTGAACCTTTTTTTGAGTTTTGGAGTGCGATTGATGAGAGCGAAAGAAACCGTCAAATGACCGGGAAGGGTAAATCCAGCGCAACAAAGAAGTACCTGTTGCGCGTCGCCGGGTCGGCGCTGATCCTGACCGCGTTGTTCTGGGTCATTCCGCTTGATGCGCTGTCCGAAGCCTTCAGTCGCCTGACCGTCCGGGACTTTCTGCTGGTTCTGGCCGCGTTTCTGGCTTTGCATTTGGCCGCAGCACTCAAGTGGTGGTTCATCCTCGATTTCAAGGTTTCGCCGCTTACGGCGATCCGATCACATTATTCCGGACTGGCGGCAGGGCTTTGCCTGCCCGGCGCCATCGGCGGCGACGCGGTCAGGGGTGGTATCGTCTATGCGGCCACCGGCAACGGCCCCCATGTTGTTGCAGCGGGCGCTACCGACAGGTTCATAGATTTTGCGGCTTTGATTATCCTGTCCGTCATTGGTTTGTCCTGGGCGCTGACCAGCGGTGGAAGTGTCAGCCTGACCATAGAAACCGTGCTGGTCTTTCTGGGTTTCACGGCACTGGCAGTTGTTGGTTTCCGGCTGCTTCCGCTTATCTGGACCGTGGCGCCATCCTTGCCCGGTCGAAACTTCGTTCACTCTTTGGGTGACGAGTTTGCAACCTTGTCGAAACGGCGCCTGCATCTTTGCCTGGCGCTTTGCCTGTCCGCCGCAATCCAGTTCGGGCTTGTCTATATTTCCTTCCGGCTGGCCCAGGCCGCCGGAGCGGGGATCGAACCGGGTCATTGGCTGTTTGCCTGGCCCATCGCCAAACTGGTCGCGGTGCTGCCCGTGTCACTGAACGGGCTGGGCTTGCGTGAGGGGACCCTGGCCAGCATTCTGGCCCCTCTCTACGGAGATGCCGCCGTTATTCTGGCCGCAGGTCTGGTCTGGCAGGGGGTCATGTTTGCTGCCGGCGGCCTTGGGGCGCTTACATTCCTGCTGACGGAAAAGGCCAAAACCGGGCGATCCATACCCACCGAATAGGATTTCATCAGCTCAAACAGAAATCCTGATCTATTGAGACTCCGGCGCCTTTTCAGGCACCGGTCCTTGTTTTCCGGATGGCTTGCGCCGATCAAATCTTGTCCAGAGATTCCTGAAGTTTTTCCAGCTCACCATCCCGCATCGAAATCGCCTGTGCCGGATAGGGGAATGCCTTGGCGCGCACTTCCGACTGAAACTCTTGCAGTGCCTCGACGCGCTCCTGATACATCTGATTGTGCAGGCGGCCCAGATCGCGGAACGCATGGGCGTGGCGCGGCGGGTTCTCGGCCTCGCCGCAGATATCGGCCATGAACAGGAAGATCACGTCGCCCGCATTGCCCGATCCCAGCGAGATGGTAACGATCGAGGTGCGATCATTCAGAAGGCGCAGGGTGTCTTCGGCCACACACTCGATCTCACATGCGAATGCACCGGCGTTTTCATAGCGCTTGAACGTGTCGTGAATCTGCATCGCCTCATCGGCGGTACGGCCAAAGGCACGCAGACCACCCGCCCAGTGGCTGAGCGACGGCACCAGACCCATGTGGACCTGAACCGGAATACCTTCTTTGGCCAACATCTCGACCACTTCATAGGATCGATTGGTGAAATACATGTCCGCGCCCTTTTCCATGCAGTCGATGGCGTGGCGCATGATTTCATCCTTGGTGGCGAACTGACCCCAGTTCATGGCGGTGCCTGCAAAGTGCGTCGGCGCAATTTCGCGCGCCATGTCCAGATGCACGTCCCATAGCGTCAGAAGGTCGATCCCCGCATCGACGCAGGCCTGCATTTCGGCCTCGTTGGCCGGGTTGCACATGGTCAGGCGCTGGCCGGTCTTTTTCAGGTCCAGCAGGTCCTTGACGGTATAGTTGCGCTGCGCCGGTCGGCGGCCAAAAGTATAGATGTTTTTCATCGCGTTCCCTGTCTTTCAAACGTGAATTGCCGGACCCCGAAAGGCCCGGCTTCTGAGGATTCCTTGCTTGCCTGTGTTATTCGGCGGCCCAGATTTTGCGGCGGCGTTCCTTCACCATTTCGTTTCCGTCGTCCGAACCGTCATGGAAGGTATTGAACCACTCATCCCACGGAGTTTCCCATGTGCCGTAGTTGCAGTCGAAAAACTTGTGGTGCAGCTGGTGGAAAAAGTCACCCACCTGGAATTTGGCATTCTTGCCGAGCTTCAGATGTTCGAACCCTGCATGCGAGGTTGGCGCGCCAATCCCGTGGTGGAACAGCAGAAAGATCGCGTGGATCGGGTGCGACGGCACAAGGAAGAAGATCATCGTGTCGAACATCAGGAAAAAGCTTTCCACCGGGTGCATCGCCAGACCCGACCACGGTCCGGTGTTGATGTTGCGGTGATGCCAAGCGTGAACCTTGGTGTACAGCGGACCGACATGGAGCAGCCGGTGCAGCCAGTAGAAATGGAAGCCCGCCCAGACAGGGATCAGGATCGTCACGACCGAGAACCAGACAGGGTTGCTGTCAAAGGTGATCATCGTGATCCAGCCATTGGCATAGGCGTACAGGATGAAACATTCCCAGAAGGTCCAGAAGGTCAGCGCCGGGCCAAGCGTCCAGAACATGTTGTCCCAGACCTGATTCTTGAAGGTAAACACCTTGGCGCCCTTCATCATCGGGCGCATGTCATAGCGGTATTCATCCTGTTGCGTGCGGACCTTCCACAGCGCCAGATGCAGGCCACCGGCGACAACCATCAGAATGCAGAAATTGCGGAACCAGATCTCCGCCACCCAGTCCCAGCTTAGCGTTTCGATCCGGGACAGAGACGGCGTCAGGTAATTCCATGTGATGATAGCAAAAATCAGCATCAACGTCCGCAACGCCAGCGGGTTCCAGCTTTGCAGCAGGTATTTCAGCGATGCCAGCGGCTTCATCGGCCAGTCCCAATAGGGCGAGGTTTGAATCGGCAGTTGGGGTGTGTAGTTCCAGATTTTCCGCTTGGGGCGCGGAGCATTGGCGGGACTTGTCATGTCTCGACTCTCATGGCTTGGGCAAGGCTGCAAAGCAGCGGATTTCAGTTCGCTGGCGAAGACACTATGACCGCCCGCCGGATTCTCAGCACATATTGTCTTGCCGGTAAGGATAAGTTTTGCTTAGCCTGCGGACATGAGCACCCGCATTCCTTCCCTCAACTGGCTTCGCGTGTTCGAAGCTGCGGCCCGCACCGAAAGTTTCGCACGCGCGGCTGTGCAGCTGAATATGTCGCCCGCTGCCGTCAGTCAGCAGGTCAAGGCGCTGGAAACCCGGCTGGGCACGCCCCTGTTCCAGCGTCACGCGCACGCGGTGACGCTGACCGAGGCCGGGCGGGCCTATCTGCCATCAGTCCAGCAATCGTTGCTGATGCTGGAAACCGCAACAACCGGCCTGTTCGGCGAAAGCCGCGAACAACGGCTTTTCGTTCAATCCGTTCTGCTGTTCGCGCATGGTGTTCTGGCCCGGGGCGTGCCCGAGTTTCAAGCCGCCCACCCCCGGATCAGTCTGGCCCTGAGCACCGGCAACATGATCGCGGATTTTGCAAATCAATTCACCGACTTGCAAATCGTATTCGGCAATCCATCACTGTTTGGCACAGACGGGGACGAGTTGATGCGCGAGGTTCTGTATCCAGTCGCGAGACCGGATATTGCGGCCAGCATCCACTCTGCTCAGGACCTGTTCAACCATACCCTGATCGAGGTCTCCACCCATCGGGCCAGCTGGCCCGGTGTGTTTGAGGAACTGCGGCTGTCTCATGGTTTGGCAAGGTACTTCTTTGCAGACAATTCGCTGATGGCGACCGAGCTGGCGGTGAATGGCGTCGGCATTGCGCTGGCGCGCGCACCCGCTTCGGATTCAGCTATTCGAGCGACCGGACTTGTCCCCTGCCTGCCCGACATCCAGGTTCCGGGGCAAGAGGCGTATCACCTGATTTACCCTGACCGCGCGGCCCTTCGCCCGCCAGCGCGACAGTTCAGAACATGGCTTCTGGATTACACATCCGAACTACGGACGCGCACAGGTTAGACAGAAATTTTGACTGGTGGACGCGTCGACGGTCCGCCGATGAATAACTTTACCGGACTGTTAGCGGCACAACACTATGGCCAATGGGACAATAAACAACTATTCCACGTCAGGATACTAACAGGCAGAGAATACAAACCCGTGTTCGACCTACCCACGCTGCGCGCAAACCTTTCCGAAAAATACGACCTTTCCCCCTCGCCCGAACTGGCGGCGGAGATGAGCGATGTCTACGACCGTATGAACCGTGTCGTATCGCCTGCGGACTGGGCGATCTATGCGCCCTATGTCAAGGCGATCAATCAGCTTAAAAAGGAACGTAACGCCGTGATTTTGGGTCACAATTATATGACCCCCGAAATCTATCACGGTATCTCAGACTTTGTCGGCGACAGCCTGCAGCTGGCCATCAAGGCCACCGAGGTCGAGGCGGATGTCATCGTTCAGTGCGGTGTGCACTTCATGGCTGAAACCTCCAAGATTCTGAGCCCGGACAAGACTGTCCTGATGCCGGATATGGAGGCCGGATGTTCGCTGGCCGAATCGATAACGGCCGACGGGATTGCCGAAATGCGCCGCCGCTATCCCGGCGCGCCGGTGGTGACCTATGTCAACACCACGGCCGAAGTTAAGGCCGCATCCGATATCTGCTGCACCTCGTCCAATGCCGCTCAGATCGTTGCCGCACAGGAAAGCCATACGGTGATCATGACGCCGGATCAGTATCTGGCGCAAAACGTGGCCAAGGATGTTCCGCAAAAGAACGTCGTCTGGTGGGAGGGGTCGTGCATCGTGCACGAGCAATACTCTCCGCAGGACCTGCGCGATTTCCGCGAGTGGAACCCCGGTACCCGGCTGATCGCACATCCCGAATGCCCGCCCGACGTGGTGGCCGAGGCGGATTATTCCGGCTCGACCAGCGGTATCATCAACTATGTGACGAAGGAAAAGCCGGAAAAGGCGCTGCTGATCACCGAATGTTCGATGGCGTCGAATATTGCGGATGAACTGCCCGAGGTCGAATTCGTCGGACCCTGCAACATGTGCCCCTACATGAAAAAGATCACTTTAGAGAAGGTGCTGTATGCGCTGGATACCATGACCGGTCAGGTCGAAGTTGACGCGACCGTCGCCGACAAGGCGCGACTTTCTGTTCAGCGCATGATCGACCTTTCGCGCAAGCTGGGCATCTGAGTCAGGCCATGCAAGAGATCACCACCAATCGGGTGGTCATAGTGGGCGCCGGCCTTGCCGCCGTTTATGCAGCGCTGAAACTGGCGCCCCGCCCGGTTGTGATGATCTCGCCTGATCCGCTTGGTTATGGGGCAAGTTCGGCATGGGCTCAGGGCGGTGTCGCCGCGGCGATGAACCCCGCCGACAGCCCCGAGGCACACGCAGCAGATACGGAAAAGGCCGGAGCCGGGGTCGTTCTGCAGGATGTGGCCGAATATGTGACCCGCGCAGCGCGCGATCATATTCTGGACCTGACCGATCTTGGCACGGGTTTTGATCGCACTGCGGATGGTGGCTATGTCCTGTCGCATGAGGCGGCCCACAGCATAGCGCGCGTCGTTCGCGTCAAAGGGGATCAGGCCGGAGCCGAGATCATGCGCGCGCTGATCGCCGAGCTGCGGAAGACCCCTTCGGTTCAGGTTTTCGAAGGCGCACAGGCCGTTCGGCTGGAAACGCAGGGGCAACGCGTCACGGGTGTCGTTTTGACCTCCTCCTCGGAAGGCGGGTCGCAACCGGTCGTGTTGCGAGGGTCCGCCTGTCTGCTGGCGGGCGGTGGTTCTGGCGGGCTTTATGCCCTGACGACCAATCCCCCGCGCATACGCGGTCAGGTGATCGGAATGGCCGCGCGCGCTGGTGCGGAAATCGCGGATGCGGAATTCGTTCAATTCCACCCCACGGCCATTGATGTCGGTGAGGACCCTGCCCCGCTTGCAACCGAAGCGCTGCGCGGGGAAGGTGCAGTTCTGGTCAACCGCGATGGCCACCGGTTCATGGCTGACATCCATCCCGACGCTGAATTGGCCCCCCGGGACATCGTGGCAAGGGCGATCTTTGCCGAAGCTCAGGCCGGCAACCGCCCGGTTCTGGACACACGACAGGCCATCGGTGATCGGATCGGCGTTGAATTCCCGGCTGTGGCCGACGCCTGCCGTCGTAATGGCGTGAACCCTTCCCTATCCCCGATTCCCGTGGCCGCCGCTGCCCACTACCATATGGGGGGCATCGCCACCGGCCTTGACGGGCGCACGTCGCTGGATGGTCTTTGGGCCTGTGGCGAGGCCGCATCCACCGGACTGCACGGCGCAAATCGTCTGGCGTCGAACGGTCTGCTCGAAGCTTTGGTTTTTGCGCGCGCTTGTGCATTGGACATTCTGGGCAGCGTTGAGGAATCCAGTGACCTGCCCGAGGTTGTGCTGTCCTTTCACGATGGCGGCTCAAAGACCGATACACATGCGGTTATGGAACTTCGGCAGACAATGACCAGAAATGTCGGCGTTGTCCGGGACGAGACGGGGCTGAAGGCTGCGCTGAACGACATCGCGCGGCTGGAGGCTGATAGTCTATCCGACGACGGGTTTCTCAACATGACCGCAACCGCCACCCTGATTGCCGCCGCGGCACTCTTGCGCAAGGAAAGCCGTGGCGCGCATTTCCGGTCCGATTTTCCAAGCCCCCTGCCCGATCCCGGCCAGCGGTCGCGTCTGACACTTGACCGCGCAGTTGCGCTGCGGAGCACCATTGCAAAGGAAGCAGTATGAACACCGCCACCCTGCCCGACCTTATTCTTGAACCTCTGGTGCGCAACGCGCTGATGGAGGATCTGGGCAGCTATGGCGACATCACCACGCGAACGGTGATTCCTTCGGGCACCACTTATACTGCGCGGCTGAACGCACGCGAAGACGCCGTGGTATCCGGGATGCAGATCGCGGCGCTGGCCTTTCGGCTGGTTGATCCGACGCTGGAGGTCACAACTTTGGTTGCTGACGGCATCACATGCGCAAAGGGTGACACGCTTATGGAAATCCGGGGCAGCGCAGCCTCGATCCTAAGCGGTGAGCGCGTTGCGTTGAATTTCGCCGGAAGGCTGAGCGGGATTGCGACCCAAACCGCCGCTCTGGTCGCCGAAACTAACGGAACAAACGCACGCATAACCTGCACCCGCAAAACCACGCCGGGTCTGCGTATTGTCGAGAAGCAGGCCGTTCTGCACGGTGGCGGGTTCAATCACCGCTATTCACTGTCCGATGCGATCCTGATCAAGGACAATCACATCGCCGCAGCCGGTGGCATCCGCAAGGTTCTTGAGGCAACCAAGGCGACTGCCTCGCACATGATGAAAGTCGAAATCGAAGTCGACACTCTGGACCAGCTATCAGAGGTTCTGGAAACCGGCGGTACGAATGTGGTTCTGCTGGACAACATGTCACCGGATACGCTGCACAAGGCCGTCGGGATGATCGAAGGTCGCTTGGTAAGCGAGGCATCCGGCAACGTCACCCGTGACACCGTGGCCGCAATCGCCGCAACCGGGGTCGACTACATTTCTTCAGGCGCGCTGACACATTCCTACAGAACCGTCGATCTGGGTCTGGATTTCTGACCGGCAACGACCTAGAGCAACCCTTCACCCAAGGCTTGCGGACTGACTGAGGTGGTCTAGGATCACCTTATAGTTCAATTCATGTCGGGTCCGTCGTGTCAGAATCTTTATTCCTCCGCATTGTGCGGGAACCATTTGTTCATTTCCTGCTCATGGGCGCCGGTATTTTCGCGCTGTACAGCTTTGCCGATACCCCCCAGACGCAACCTGAAGCCTTGGAGATTCAAATTACCCAAGCCGACATAACGGCCTTGGAGAATCAATTTGAAGCAACCTGGCGACGCAAACCCGATCCGGATGAGCTGAAAGCGCTGATCGACAATCAGGTATTCGAGGAAATCCTTGTTCGCGAAGCGCGCGCCTTGCGGATGGATGAAGGGGACGCCGTGATCCGAAATCGGTTGCGACAAAAGATGGAGTTCATTGCAACTTCGGCGGCAAGTGCTGAAACCCCGGATGACGAAGAACTGATGGATCTGTTTCTGACTGAAAGGGCGGAGTTTGAAACTCCCGGATCGGTTGCCTTTGATCAGGTGTTGCTGGACGAGGACTTTGCAGGTTCTGCGGACGGGATTCTGAAAGAGCTGAACGCAGGGCGCGTTCCGGACGGGATCGGAGCGCTGAGCCTTTTGCCCGCTCAGGTCCCACCGATGAACGCCCCCCGGATTGACGGTATATTCGGTGTCGGTTTTGCGGCTTCGCTGGATGATTTGGAACCCGGGAAATGGGACGGCCCGGTCCCGTCTGGTTATGGCCTGCATCTGGTGCGCATTCTGGAAAAGGCCGACGCAACCTTGCCAGAGTTCGAGACCGCCCGCGCGGCGGTTCTGTTAAAATGGCGGGAGGGTCGACAGGAAAATGCGCGGGATAGGCTGAATGAAGCACTTTTGAGCAAGTATCAGGTCAAAATAGACGAAGAATGATGTTTAAGTATTTGTTTTTAAATGTATTTTTGACAACATGCATTGCGATCGGCATAAATTTCGTTACTCCTGCCGATCTCCGAGCCCATGCGCTGGATCCGGGGTATCTGGAAATAACCGAAATATCACCGGAAACGTACCGCGTTTTCTGGCGAAAGCCTGACGTTCAGCAAAAGCCGATGGCAATCGAAGCCAGACTGCCGGAGATTTGCGAAGTCACTGCCCCCCCTGCCCCGCGATTTGACGGCGCTGCGTGGATCTCAGAGTGGACGACCCGTTGCCCCAGCGGCCTTGCGGGTATGACGATTGAAGTTCCAGGACTTGAGGACACCCGTACCGATGTCTTGCTGCGCGTTGACTTGCTGGACAGCCCAGCATCAACCACACGGCTTGTTCCTGACCAGATCACTTTCGTAGTCCCTGAAGACACAACCGGTCTGTCCGTTTTGCGCACCTACATCACCTTGGGCGTTGAACATATTCTGGAGGGGTTTGACCATCTGCTATTCGTCTTTGCCCTGCTCTTTCTGATCCGCGACTTCTGGCGGCTGCTGGGGGCAATTACGGCTTTTACTGCAGCCCATAGTATTACGCTTGCCCTTGCCTCTCTGGGCCTGATCCACGTACCCGCACCTCCGGTCGAGGCGGTCATTGCCTTGTCGATAATTTTTCTTGCAGTCGAAATAGCCAAAAGAACCGACGACGCGCCCCGCTTGTCTGAACGGGCGCCTTGGGTTGTCTCATTCTCGTTCGGGCTGTTGCATGGGCTTGGATTTGCCGGAGCGCTGAGCGATATCGGATTGCCTGAGGGGGACATTTTTGTCGCCTTGCTTGGATTCAATCTGGGTGTGGAGATCGGTCAGATCCTGTTTGTAGCTGCAGTACTGGTCATTGGTTGGACGCTCAAATTTATTGTCCCGGTCGGGAAATCCAGCCTGCAGGTGATGAATACAGCAGTCAGCTACTTTGTTGGGGCTGTTTCCGCCTACTGGCTGGTTGAACGTGTCATTGGGTTTTGGACATAGTCCGACATTTGGCTGGCAATGCGCCAGCCAGTTGCTAGTGATACTATGGCCCATGGCCTAGTCAAAAGCGTCCGGTTCAAGCTCCTCCCAGAATGTAAAAATGGCTTTGGCGTTCAGACCTGACCGCCAGCCATGAGCTCGAAAGTGCTCGCGGTCCAGTTCGTCGTTCAGGCCAGACATAAACAGACGCTTATCTGCATCCCGTTGTGTAGGGTTTCGCCGCGAAACCAGCTCTTCCACGATTGAGAGCTTTCTGGACCGATCGGCCCGTTCTGCGGCGCGCAATTCATAGGCCTGGTCCTCTTGCGCTTTCTCTGCCTGCCGCTTTCTGGCGGCCTCCAACGCTTCCGGGCTGGGTTCTTCCTGTTGCGAAGGCTTATCTTGAGCCTGATAGTCGTCGCGCAACGCAGCCGACAAATAACCCACGGTCGACTTGATACTCCCCTGCCCGACAACGTAGTTAAGTTTTTCCTGCACGTATTCTTCGCCGTGTTCCGCAATCCACTGCCGAGCCAGCCGATCCGAGACACCTTGCTTTCGCAACGTCTTGTAGACACCCAGATTGCGCACGCCGTCACTGTCGTCGATTTCGAACATCGCTTTTTGCGGATTGCTGCGGATCAGAAAACGAATATCGGTTACTGTCCGTCCCTTTTTCTGAAACTGGGGCTCAATCACAATGTCAGAGCTTTTGTTCACCTCTGCCACGGCGGTTTTGATAATTTTGGCATTCAGGTGCTTGAAACTGGCATAATAATCGCTGCCATCGACACCCATCAGTTTGCGAAACACGTCCAGTGACCACCATCCAGTGGAGCCTGTCCGGACAAAACGATAGCAGTTTTCATACAAGGCCAGCCCGTGACCCGAGTTGAAGTTTCGCTGAATATGCACATTGATTAGCGCATAGATCTTGGGATCATAGAGCTTTTGCGCCAAGGCCGGAGAATATGCGTACTCGCACACTCCGTTCTTGAGTTTGGCGAAACTCAGCAGGGAAGAAACACCCCACTCCTGTCGGCCCTGTTCATCCAACATGTCCCACTCGGCCACAGTCTCGGCCAACGCACGCAAACTGGCGCGCAGAGTATCGAAGTCGTTGGAGTTGTAGCCAACCATCATTGCCAGCGTTCGCGCGTCAATTGTGTGCGTCGCAGCTGAGGTCAACGCGTCATACGCATTGAGCAACAGGACGTTTGAAAGCTTACGCTGCAATAGCGTCAGCTTGCCGCTGATGTGAATCGCGGCGACGTTCTTTTTGACCGTCTCCCGGCGCAGGGCGCCCGCTAGGTGGTCCATGTCCAATTGTGTATCCGGCATGATTCTGCCTGGCTGCTCGTTTTGCTATTTGTGACATGAAAGGTACCTTCCAATCAAATGGATTTGGGTACCCAAATACGGGAGAGCCGCAATCCCGCAGACAGGTACCTTAAATCAGGGCCACCTGAGTTATCCACAGAAAATGGTCTTTCCTGGACTCAACACTGGCAATATCGCCGCCGACTGGAAGGCAACAGTGTTAATGTTAGACCCTAAAGCCTCAATAAATTCAGCCTCCTGCGAATCGGGCCTCTTGTTCCTGCTTCTTGGTCCATTTTGTCCCGGAATCAGTCACTCATTATCCTGCAAGCGGGTACCTTTCATCCCGTATGTTGGTACTCAAGATAGCTTATCTTATTGTTATTGCAGGCTAAAGTTCCGATAAAGAATCTAAAGACCTTAAAAAAATAAAACCTTTGTTGGTGTGTCTTTTGTTATTTTCCATTGGTTTCGCGGCGAAACCCCACTGATAAACCCGTTTCTGTGGAAAACACGGGAAAGAAAGATAGCGCTGCGCATAAATGTTCGCTAGATTGTCGAATATACGCTGGTAAGGCGAACATATTCAGAGGCATCGACAGTGAACAAACCTACGCAACCTCCCCTGCCCCCCTATCTGAATCTGGATCCTAAGGCGGCAGCTGAAAAGTTACCTGATCCTATTGGCACTTCGCGATTCGCAAAAGCGGCTGCTTTCTGCGGCAAGGGTCGTGAAGACCTTGCGCGGCGCGGTTATGCACCCGACGGCGAAAAACGCCTTCGCAAATTTTCAACTTGGGAAATTACCAAGTATTTGCTTCCGGTTGCTCCGGCTCACCTTCGCCGGGTACTCAAAGCCAATCCCGAGCTTCCCCAGGGAGAAGGTGAAGGCGGATCCAAGTGGTTCTCTCTCGAGGAGGTTCTGATTTTGCGGCAGCACTTTGCGGCCGAAGGCGTCAGCACCAAGGAATACCAGCCCTATCGCCCTGAAGGACAACCTGCAAAGGTTGCAGCGGTGGCTAACTTCAAGGGGGGTGTTGGCAAAACCTCCACCGCTGCTCATCTGGCGATGTCAGCGGCTCTGGATGGATACAAGGTTCTTGTTATTGACTTGGATAGCCAGGGATCGATGACGTCAATTCTGGGCGGTACTGTCGCCGATGAATGGCAAACCGTCTTTCCGTTGATCGCCAAGGACTATGCGCGTGCGGTGCAGGAAGAAAACCGGGTGCGTACAGCGGCGGGACAACCGGAAATCCCACTGGATGAAACCCTGCAAGAAGCACTGACCACTCAACCTCGTGATGTCATCCAGAAAACTCACTGGCCCAATATCGATCTGATTGGCGCTCAGTTGAACCTCTACTGGGCCGAATTCCAGATACCTGTTTGGCGCATGGGATTGCGCAGCTGGCCGTTATGGGATGGCCTCACCAATTTCCTGCAGGACGAGGGCATTCTGAACGACTACGATGTCGTATTCCTCGATACGCCTCCTGCTCTTGGGTACCTTACGATCAATGCGCTGGCGGCAGCGGATATCCTGCTGGTGCCGCTTGGGGCATCGTTTCTGGAGTTCGATTCGACGGGCAGGTTCTTTGACATGCTATATACGACCTTCGCCAGTATCGAGGATGGCGAAAATACAGCGCAGCGTGCGGCAGGTTTACCTGAACTTAAATTCGAATGGGATGTAGTGCGGGCCATCATCACGCGGTTTGACGCAAGCCAGCAAACCGATATGGCAAACGTCATTCAGGCTTACTTCGGGGATTTCATGAACGCATACCGGCAAGACTATACAGCGCTGGTCGGGCAGGCCGGTGAGCAGGTCAATGGCATCTACGAAGCGGACTATCGTGATTTCAACCGAGATACCTACGTGCGCGGACGAGAGGCGTTCGACCGGACATATGCCGAATTCAAGGAACTGCTGATCGGCTGCTGGTGGCGCGATGCACAGATGGAGGAGCAGGCAAATGGCTAAGCGCAGACGACTTATCGCCCCGGACGCGACCGAACTGGAAGAGCTAGAGGCGGGTTTCGCCGCGAAACCGTCTGTTGGCCCGTTCGAAACCAAATCTGCCGCCCCGCCAATTGCGCAGGTAGCGGGTGAGACGGCGGCGCTGAACGGAATGGCGGCCGTTACCGACCGTGTCGCGCTGGCTCAGGACCAAGGGGATGCTGCACGTTGGCGTGAGGCACAGGATGCCGGGTTGGTTGCCGAAACGGTGGCGCTGGACCAGATTGATGCGGATTTCATTCGTCGTGACCGAATGGTCGATGATGAAGAAGCAATGGCCGAGTTGTTGGAATCGCTACGTGTTCATGGTTTGCGCACGCCGATCGAAGTCACAAGAACGCCAGAGGGATACGGCCTGATCTCAGGCTACCGGAGGTTGGACGCGTTCACACGGTTAGCTGAAACGGACGAAAGATTCCGGGAGATTCCGGCTTTTGTTCGCGAGGCTGGGGCAGGGCAGGGCGCCTATGTCTCGATGGTCGAAGAGAATGAGCTGCGATCCGACCTTAGCCCGTATGAGAGAGGCCGTATTGCAGTATTGGCGGCAGGGCAGGGGGTATTCCCATCGATTGAGGCGGCCGTAGATGTGCTGTTTGCGGCGGCATCCAAGGCTAAACGGTCCAAGGTGCGCAGTTTTGCCGTTGTGCATGAGGCGCTGGGGGATCTTCTACAGCACCCGGTAGCCCTGTCTGAAAAGGCTGGGTTGCGATTGGCGGCTGCGCTGCGGGAAGGTGCCCAGCCTCAATTGCGAGAGGCGTTGGCCGGGACTGACGTTCAGGACGCAAAGGCGGAATGGGCGCTTCTGGACAATCTGTTGACGCAGACTTTTGCACCCCGAAAACAAAGTTCACGAGGAGGGCGGCCGCAGCAGATCGAACGCATCGCACGCCGTGCACTGCCTGGCGGCGGTGGCATCAGCGCCGAGGTTGGACCCGATGAACTCCGTATCCGGATCGACGGCAGGGCGTTCGACCGTGAAGCAGCCGAGGATTTCCTCAAGCAGCTTTCGGATGCATTGACCTAGTTTCGCGGTGAACCTCGGATCAGGGCCAATAGGGGCGCCATTCGGACAGGGATTGGCGTCCTGTACCTTTCCCGTAAATGGGTACCTAATGTGTATGCTGGCAGTTTCCGTCTCTTTGTCTCGGCAAGAAAGCTGTCGGATTCTCTCAGTTGTTCACATTGCTGCTTTGCTTCTGGGCCTGTGTAGTCGCACGACGCGAAGGGAGGTTCCTGGTGGCCAAGATTTCCCAGCTCGGGCTCTGCCAACGGGAGGACCAAAATTCTCGAACACCTCGGTCAGTTCCAACTAAATTATGATGGTCTGAGAGAACTTCTCTGTACTAAAGCGCTGGCTACAGATGCGACTTACTTTGACAAGGGACCGGAACTGCGATCCGCTGGGAATACCCAAACCCCGAACAAACACACCGACCATTTCGGATCTTTCTGGTGGACATCGTTCGATATCAATCCAGTGATATCGGACAGAAAATCCATCGGAAAAAACTCTCTGGGACAACGGAGAAGGGGCTTACTGGCCTGCATCATGGGGGATATTTCCGGTCAAATCAATCATAAGTGATAAGCGGTACTTATAGCGTGTAATGGCTAAGACAGAAAATGACTTATGTAATGTGCAAAAAGTTCAATTTATGATCGTAAAGAAAGTAGGTGGTTGCAATAAAACCCACAAACACTTTTCAAAACTGGCTGTTGACGTGTTCCAGAGCCGCTTTCAATTGCAGGACAAACTCACTTGCCAACGCAGATGAAGGGCGATGTGCCGGTTGCATTATTGAAACGTTTAAAACGACATGGGGATGAAACGCCCGAAAGACGATGGGTCTCGGCTCGGGTTGCATATTGACGTATCCAGCTGCGGTAATCGGATCGCAGATACAATAGCAAAGCCCTTTTTCCACCAGAGTTAACGCTGGGTGAAAAGTCCTGAGTTCGAACCGTTGTTCGAAACTGGCCTTTTGGCTGGCGAATGCCCTTTGGGTCGCAATCAGGTTTGGGTGACCCTCCTGCAACCCGGCCATCGGACGACCCGACAGGTGATGCGCTTGGACTATATCAAGTTCAGCCAATGGATCACCCGCAGGGATCGCACATACGCATTTCATGTCGAAGTCGACTGTATCAATTGCTGCCGTGGATTTTGGGGTTTCACCCAATCCGATGTCGTATTGCTGAGAGGCAACCCATTCCTCGATCACCGGGGATGCGCGCATCATCAACGAAGCTTTTACATCTGGTTTGTCCAGAAGAAACTCACCCAGAAGTTGCGGCATCAAAAGGCTGGAGGCGGCCGGCATACAGGCGATGTTCAAGCGCCCTTTTGTCAGCGCCCCAATCTCGCGCATCGTCCGGGTTGAAAGCGACAGGCGATCTAGGATCGCCTCAGCTTCGGTGAGGAAATATTGCGCCTCGGGGGTAGGGGCCATTTTCCCGCGCTGTCGGCGGAACAGAGCAATATCTAACTCGGCCTCGAGATTTGCGATCAGCGCGCTCACAGCGGGTTGAGTCCGTCCGAGGATTCGGGCGGCGCCTGATACTGATCCTGTCCGCATAACCTCTCGAAAGGCTTGCAATTGGCGAAAGCTGAGATTCATGCGCCTCTGTTAATCCTCATCTTTTTGCCGATCCATAAACTAACTTTATTCAACAATCAATTTAATCGTTTTGACTTAATACGATCAGCTCGTGATCTTCCCGCCACGAATACACCGCATGCGTTCGCTATGACGGAGGGGGAAATGACACGCTTTGCTAGCGTCTTGCTGACAGTCCTGATCTGCCTGGTTGCTCTTGGGCAATTTGTGCAGGTGATCACACGCTATGTGCTGGAAATCCCCGTTATGGGATTGGAAGAAAGCCTGCTCTATCCGACGCTGTGGTTGTACATGTTGGGCGCGGTCAACGCGTCGCGTGAAAACACGCATATTCGCGCCAATGTGCTTGAAATTTTTCTGTCCACCGAACGTCAGCATCAGGTTCTGGCAGTCATAGGTGAGGTCATCAGCCTTATCGTAGGTATCTGGCTGACCACATGGGCTTGGGATTTCACCAAGTACTCGATGCGTGTCTGGCGCGAGAGCCCGACCCTGTATCTGCCGACCTTCTATGTCGATGTCGCTTTGTTTGTCGGGTTGGTCCTGATGATGATCTTCACCGCCTGGCACCTGCTGATGCATCTGCGCGCGTTGTTTTCCCCTGTTACCGAACCCTCCGTTGAAGGAGGTCTGAAATGATCGAGATCGCGCTTCTCGCTGTACTGGTTCTGGTCATTCTGCTGACACTGGGTGTTCCACTGCCGTATTGCTTTGGTGCCGGTCTGATGGTGATGTACTTCGCCGGTGACGTGGTCATGAAGGGCAATATGCTGTGGGGTTTCCAACAGTTGGGCAACCCTGTGCTGCTGGCCATTCCGTTGTTTGTTCTGGCGGGGACGATCATGTCTGTCTCCGGTATCGCGGCGAGCCTTCTCAACTTCGTCAACATTTTCATCGGCCACCTGCGAGGTGGATTGGGCGTTGTAGCCACTGTGTCCTGCGCGCTGATCGGGGCGATCTCAGGCTCAGGCCTGACAGGTGTCGCCGCGATCGGCCCACTGCTGATCCCGGAAATGGAAAAGCAGGGCTATCCCCGCGAATACGCAACGGCGTTGATCGCGAATGCATCGCTTCTTGGCCTGCTGATCCCGCCTTCCGTGACGATGATCGTTTATGGCTGGGTGACGGATACGTCGATCCTGGCCTGTTTTCTGGCGACGCTTGGACCCGGCCTGCTGATCATGGCCAGCTTTTCGGCGGTCAATATCCGAATGGCCCGCAGGTTCCCCCTGCAACTGAATGAGCCCCTCAAAGGCGCGGCATTCATGTCCGAGGCAGCCCAACGCGGCTTCAAGGCCACGCCCGCACTGCTAATGCCGGTGATCATTCTGGGTGGTATCTATGGCGGCATCATGACCCCTACCGAGGCCGCTGCTGTGGCAGTGATCTATGCAATCCCGGTCGGGTTCCTGATCTACAAGGGGCTGGATGTTCGCACGTTCTTCGGTGCCGGCAAAGAAGCCGCAACATCGGTTGGAGCGATCATGCTTATGATCCTGTTCTCGATGATCCTCAGTCAGATGTTCGTGCTGGAAAGTGTGCCGCAGGCCATCGTGCAGGCGATTTTCTCGGTGACCGAAAACAAGGTCCTGCTGCTGGTGCTGATCAACATTCTGCTGTTTTTGGTTGGCATGGTGGTCAATGACGTGACCGCCATCATCCTGATCGCACCACTGCTGTTGCCTTTGATGCAGGCTATCGGTGTCAGTCCGATCCAGTTTGCCGCGATCATGGGGGTCAACACCGCGATGGGAGGTGTGACGCCGCCCTATGCCTCGATCCTGTATCTGGGCGCACGCATCGGCCAGGTGCCGGTCACCAAGGTGATCCGACCTGCCATGACCCTGATCCTATTGGGCTATTTACCAGTCGTGTTCCTGACCAGCTTCTGGCCGGACCTGTCGATGTGGCTGCCCCGCTTCTTTGGCTACTAAGCCGCCCACTTCATCACTCACGGAGGAGACTTATCCATGATGAACTTTCTGAAATCCACCTGCATGGCCGCAGCCGTTGTGGCAACCGCCGGGATCGCCGTCGCCGACACGATGAAGATCAGCCATATCCGCCCACAGGGTGCGACCATCGACAATGAATTGCGTGCCTTTGCCGAAGAACTGAAGACCGCAACGAATGGCTCGGTTGAGCTGAACCTATTCCCGGCGTCAGCGCTTGGGGACTATACCTCGGTTCAAGAGCGCATCTCGGTGGGTGCCATCGACATGGCCGTACAGCCCGCAGCCACCGCCGTTGATCGTCGCATGCAGATCTCGGCCTTTCCCTATGTGGCGGCAAACTGGGATGAGGCGAAAGAGATTTACGGTCCCGGCGGCGCAATTCACGGTGCGATGAAGGATCTCTATGCCAAGCAGGACATTACCATGCTGGCGGCCTATCCGGTGTATTTCGGTGGCGTTGCCCTGAACACCGACGCCGTAAACCCGGGCGATCCGACTGCCGCCAAGGGCATCAAGGTGCGCGTTCCGGGGATCAAGAGCTTTCAGCTGACCGCCGATGCTCTGGGTTACATTTCGTCGCCCATTCCATTCTCGGAAGCGTTCACTGCCGTACAAACCGGTGTTGTTGACGGTGTCGTCGGTTCGGGTGCCGAAGGTTATTATGCCTCGTTCCGTGATGTGACCACGTCCTATGTGCCGGTGAATACGCATTTCGAGGTTTGGTACATGATCATCAACTCGGGCACTTTGGCTGAGCTGAGCGATGAAGACCGTGCAGCGCTGGAAACCGCAGCACTGGCGTTCGAAGCAAAGCGTTGGGAAACCGCCGAGGCTGATCAGGGTGCGTTCGAGCAGAAGCTGGCCGACAATGGCGCAGTCATCGTGTCTCTGTCAGATGAAGAGCTTGCGGCCACTGCCGCGCACGTGCGTACGCAGGTCTGGCCGCAGGTCCTTGAAGACGTAGGCCAGGATTGGGGTCAGGCCATCCTCGACCAGATCGATCAATAAACCGACCCGACCCTGAAATCGGGCAAGGCGTGTTCTCCCTACGCCTTGCCCTGTTTATCCCGGAGATCAGCCAATGTTCAGATCCCTGCAAGATCATGACCGCGATCTGGTGACGCTGCGCGTCAATGGCCAGGTGGTCAAGGCTCGCAAAGGCCAGTCCGTTTGGTCTGCAATGGCGGTGGCTGGTCAGGTCGTGACCCGTAAAGCAGCCCTGTCAGGCGAAGCGCGGAGCGCTTATTGCGCCATGGGCGTCTGTTTCGAGTGCATGGTCGAAATCGATGGCCTTTCTAATCAGCAGGCCTGCCTGCGTCAGGTCCAGGACGGGATGAGCATAAACACACAGAACATAACCGAAGACACCGAGGCCGCCGATGCAAGCCTTTGATTGCGCCGTTGTTGGGGCGGGCCCAGCAGGCATGTCGGTCGCCATTGAGCTGGCGCAGGCCGGGGTCGATGTGGTTGTACTGGATCGTGCCGAACGGGCAGGGGGACAGATTTACCGGTCGGCGGCCAGCAGCCTTTTGCCGGACATGGCAAGCCTTGGCCCGGACTACGCGGCAGGGGCTGACCTGATCACCCGGTTCGAACGATCCGGCGCGAAACACATTGCCGGGGCCGATGCTTGGCACTTGGGGGATGATGGTCGCATTCTGTTTTCCTGTCAGGGCGAAACCCGTGAGTTGCATTGCCGTGAGATGCTGTTGTGTCCAGGTGCGATGGAACGGCCCATGCCGATCCCCGGTTGGACTCTGCCCGGGGTGATGACCGCAGGCGCGGCGCAGGTGATGCTGAAATCGGATGCCGTCGTCGCGGATGGCGCGGTCTTTGCCGGGTCCGGTCCTCTGCTGTACCTGATTGTGGCGCAATACCTGCGATTGGGTGTGCCCGTGGCAGCGCTGGTCGATACTACGCCGCAACAGCATTACCTTGACGCGGCCCCACTGATGCCACGCGCGATGCGGCAGGCCGGACAGTTGCGTAAGGGACTGTCTTTGTTGCGAGAAATTCGCGCTTCTGGCGTGACCATCCACCGATACGCCGAGAATCTCGAGGTCATCGGCGATCAAAAGGTCAAAGGGCTGCGTTTTGTAGCATCGGGCAAGCAGCACCTTATTTCAGCCGATACCGTTTTCCTGCACCATGGCGTTCAACCCAATTTAAACATGACCCAAGCGATGGGGCTGGCGCATCACTGGAACCACGCCCAGATGTGCTGGCAGGCCACTGTTGATGTATTTGGCCAAAGCTCAGTCGCGCATGTTTCAGTTGCTGGCGACGGTGCGGGAATTGTCGGAGCAGACGGCGCGCGTGCGGCCGGCCGCGTGGCCGCGCAGAATATCCTGTTTCGCCTTGGTCGGATTTCCGAGGCTGACAGGGATCAAAGGGCACGCGCTGATCAGAAACTCTTGTCCGCCTTGAAACCATTTCGCCGGTTCATCGACCGCCTGTACCGCCCAACTGAGGCGCTGAGATTGCCGCGTGACGCGGAAACCTTGGTATGTCGCTGTGAAGAGCAGTCTTTGGGCGACTTGCGAAAAGGATTCGAACAGGGCGCGCGGGATCCGAACGCCCTGAAATCCCTGACTCGGTGTGGAATGGGGCCATGTCAGGGGCGGCAATGCGGTCATGTGGTGGCCGGGTTGTTGTCGCAGTGGCGCGCAGAAAGCCCCGAAACGGTTGGGTATTACCGACTGCGCAGCCCCCAGCGCCTGCTGACCTTGGATGAACTGAGCCGCTACGGCACGGTTCCTGCGGAGGCTGCGGAATGAAGGCGGACGTACTGATCATTGGTGGCGGCATTCAAGGCTGCGCAACTGCCTACCATCTGGCGCGCAAAGGCGCTTCCGTGATCGTGGTTGAAAAGGATTATTCTGGACGGCATGCCTCGGGCGTCAACGCAGGTGGGGTGCGGCTTCTGGGACGTGACATGGCCGAGGTTCCTTTGTCGAAAGCGTCGATGGAGATGTGGCAGACACTGGATGAAGACCTCGGTCATGACACCGGGTTTCGCCGTCAGACGCTGGTCAACATCGCAGTTGATGAGGCCGATCTGGCAACCGTGCAGGCCCGCGAGGCCACGATGCGTGATGCTGGATACACACATGAACGGATCATAGATCAGGCCGAACTCAGGGAAAGACTGCCTCATGTGAACCCCGACTGCGTTGGTGGCGTGATCTCGGAACTGGACGGGTATGCAATCCCCTACAAGGCGACATCTGCGTTTCGTTTGGCCGCCGAAAACTTAGGTGTGCGGGTGATCGAAGGCGAAGAGATTCTTGGGCTCCGGCGTGTGGGTGATACTTGGTTGGCGCAGGGTGTGCGGCACACATACGAGGCTGAAACCGTCGTCAATTGTGCTGGCGCATGGGCAGATAAGATTGCTCTGATGATCGGGGACAACGTTCCACTCAGCCATGCTGCGCCAATGCTGATGATCACCGCCCGAATGCCGCATTTTGCCAAGCCGGTCGTTGGTGCGATCAGTCGCCAGCTCAGTTTCAAGCAATTCGAGAATGGCACGGTGTTGATCGGCGGCGGTGCCAAGGGTTTTGCCGAGCGCGCCAAAAATCGCACACGGTTGGACTATGCCAAACTCGCTGCTGCTTGTCGCACTACGGCGGAGTTTTTCCCGATCATGCGCAAGGCCAGTATCAACCGGATGTGGGCCGGGCTGGAGGCTTATATGCCCGACAACCTGCCTGTGATCGGCCCCGCTGTGAATGCTCCTCGTGCCTTCCATGCGTTCGGGTTTTCTGCACATGGATTTCAGATGGGACCTGTCGTGGGGCAGGTTCTGGCGGAACTGGTGACTGGTGGCCAAAGCCGCTTCAATCTATCGCCTTTCCGAATTGATCGATTTGACCGCAAGGTCCTTTAATGGAGATATCCGACATGACAATCACCCGTATCGAAACTGGCAAACGTATGAGCAAGATCGTCAAGCACAATGGCGTTGCCTATCTGTGCGGCCAGACCTCTGACGCTGCTACAGTCGCGGATCAGACCCGTGACATTCTGGCCAAGATCGAAGACCTTCTCGCCAAGGCAGGCAGCGATAAAACCCGGATACTGCAATGTGTGATTTGGTTGGCCGACATGGCGGATTTCGCCGAGATGAATGATGTTTGGGACGCTTGGGTGCCGGAAGGCCATGCGCCGGCCCGCGCCTGTGGCGAAGCCAAACTGGCACGCGAGGCGCTCAAGGTCGAGATGATTGTCACTTCTGCTTGCGACTGAGCTGAGCCGGACAGGATTATCGATTTTCGAAATAGGCGAACCCACATGGCCTCAGCAAGGCGCGTGGGTTTACCTCTTCAGTTCCCTAAATTGCGGTAAGCTGGTTCTGATAAACTGCGTTGCATTTAGACATGAATAGGGCGGATATCCGAGGCTGTTGCCTTAGTGCCGGTACACGGTATTTCAAAACTGTCGGAAGAGTATCGATATCGACTGGCTGCCGTCGCGTAATCACCTCTCCAACTTCCGCGAATGAGTGCTTGCACGGACCATCCTGATCAAGTGTGAAATCGCCCGAACTTAGATACATGCTGCTTAATGTTTGCCCGATATACGCTTTGTTCATCCGATGGTTCCTGTTTTCTGTCCGTTCATTCTGTCAACGGTCCTAAGCATTGAAAAAACTTGAAAAATAGCCTCACCAGCTCTGGATGCTTTTTCATTTTGGTGAATATATGACGTGCTGCCGTTGGCTACGGGTCATGTGGTTACTGCAAGAGTCGACATGGCCTGTATCACATAGAAAGAAAGGGATTTTCGGATGACTGGTTTGGAAGAACTTGAGGCGCGCGTTGCTGAGTTGGAGAAGCGACGTGCTGGCCAGTCGCGATTATTGGAAGAAATGCTCGAACAACTGAAAGCGCTCATCGAAACACAGCCGATGACACAGTTGGAAGCGTCGCACCAGGTGAACGCGCTTGTTGTCATCCAGTCGAAACTGCTGATCATGCTGTTGAAGAAAGAGCTAATCGCCCCCAGCGATATCAACGACTTTATCGGTGACGTTGAACATCACGCACGTGTCCTGCGCGCAAACCCCGAGACTTCGGCCATTGGCTGGATCGTTGCCGATCTGGCGCTCAACATCAGCGGCGAGATCTATAAATCTTCTGACGACCTGGGGTAGCGGTAAAAAATCTGCCATCATGGGGTCAATTCCGGTGTTGGCAGAAGTCTATCACAAGACATTGAGAGTCACCGCAAAGTCAGGCAACGCGTTCCAGAATTTTTGGGGAAGTACATCTGTTACTGGTACTCCTTAAATCTCTCGCGCCAGTACTTTGTTTCTGCAATTGATGATCGAATTGCCTGGGGGTCGCTGACATCCACATTTCTGGCTGCCATCAGATGCGGAATAAGGGCTAGGTTCTCAAATCCTGCAACGACCCCATAGTGGACAAAGTGCGGATACAAGGCATCTTCCGCCGCACTCAGAGTTTCTTCGTCATCAAAACCCTGTTCGTCGAAATTCTTTGCATTTTCAGTGAACTCCAACGAAGACGCATATGCTGTCCAAGGGGCGATAAGCGTCGATAGATGCCGAGGTTTGTCGAGGAAAAAGTCAATGAGCACCGAATGAACATTTTCCGAATCTTCAAAGACCTGCCTTGGAATAATCGCATCTTTCAAAACAACTTGGCTCCAAGCGCCGTCGACAAATTCGTTACCCCTGATTAAGGCTCGACGGGCGATTGCGACCACCGGAATGGTAAGCCATTCACCAACAGATTTGGTCCAACCTGTCTTTGGATAATTCAGGCGATTAGCCAACCCAGCTGTTGAAACGCATGTACGCCATTCCTCTGGGGAGACGACATTGTTTAGGTAATCTCCTTCCTTACGGGTGGCAAAATCTCTCGGGTTTCGCCATTGGTCAGCAAAGCATGTATTGCTTCCTGAAAGACCGGAAGCGCCGCTTCATAAGCTGTTTCCCAATCAGCGGATCGAAACTTCATTACGCTGCTCCAAGGTATTTTCAGAACCCTCTTGTCACCGGGACGTGCCAACAGGGGCAATCGCGAATAGCTGCTAAATTCGGTGCGATTACACCAATGACCGATTCAAAAAAATCTGATAACGTTGGCAAACGCAAAGGCCTATCCAAAGGCAACCAGTTTCTCGCAATCAGGCGGGTCCATACGCACACGAGCAGACATTTCTCACTAATTGTCGTTTTGACCTCTGACCTAACAATTTTTGGCGGGATATTCGTTAGAATGCATAAGCAAAAGAAAGAAGTGTTGCGAAGCCTTCTGTCGTATTTCGGTTGTCGAATTCCTTACCTAAACGAAGTGCAATTTGAGCGCCGGGTAAGCCTTTTGGTTTCCAAACGCCTTCCGCTCCATAAAGGTTTATCTCATACTTTGACGGATCGCCTCCGGGCGTCCCTTCTTGTCTTGAAACCTGCATAGAGCGTGCCGCCAAAAGGCCAATATTAATTCCCTGGGCAACTTCTTTTCCAAAGGCAAACTCCAGAGACAGCACATTCCCCGGCCGGATATCGGTGGCTTTCTGTCGCCCAAAAGTTTCGTACCGCGCCTGAAACGTAGCCGCCCAAGGCAGGCTGGCATCCTGCCTCCAGGTTGCGCCTCCAAAAAGCATATGGCTCCACAATCCTTTACCGGTGTTTGTGGTCCCGCCGACATCAAATTTCCCGGTTGGAGCCCAAAACGTATACGAAGTCTGAAAATGCCAGTTGTCACGATGCCACCCCAAAGCAATGGGTGTTACGACGGTATCTCCAAGGTGATAGTCAAATTCTGATCCCGGCTCTGGCCGCAACACCTGATCCCGGTAGGTCAGTACTATTCCTGCAGAATAATCAGCACTCAGTATTTTCACATCGCGAAATACGTAGCGGAAGGTCAGGCGAGCGGCGTTCACCGTTGCCGATGGTGCGCCGATATCATTTCCGTTTTCATCTACATATCTTTGGATTTCGTAATTTATCCAACCGTTCTCGATCACTCTGGTGCCTTGTGGCGGCAAGATGGCCGACGTCTGACCCAACCCGGCACCCAGCCCATAATTTCCCGCTATTGGGATTTGTGCATTCGCGGCGCAGCCCAATGACAAGAAGATAAATATGCAGAAACTCCTCAGGAACAGCGGGAAACCTGTCGATTCCTTGGTAGCCATTTCTTTTACCCCCTGACGATCAGATGCCTCTGTCGGTTGCCGGTTTGGTGCGGAGTCACACAGCCCCTTTGAATTGCCATTTGGAGATGGAAAAGCGTGCTGAAAATAAGGGAACATTAGCCTAGCCAGGCGCTTTTTTGCGCTTTGCCTCTGCAACCGACCTCCCGGTTCAGCGGCAAGACAGCCGATAGTGCCGGAGCATAATTGTGCAAATTACCGGAGAGTTCCCCTTAAATTCCATCCGCCCTTCGTTTTCCAGACACCGTAATATCACAAAAATCACATTAGAATGATTTTATTTGATGCGTTCGACTTCTGCCCTTGTCATCAGCTGCGGAGGAAGGGTGCTCCATGCTTTTCCAGATTTGTACTTGTTGAATCCGTAGACATACAGCGCCTGCATATATTCCTGATCAAAGGGAGCAGGCGGCGTTTGCGTAAATCCGGTTCCAATCCATGTCACCAGAAACCTGCCGCCGGCTTCCTGTGCACCCAGATACAATTCTAACAGATCGTCGGTGCCTTGTGTCTTGACCAGCGTCTCGAGCGACCTGCCTGCAATCTTCAACAATTTGGCCTTGGTGACGCTGGCTTCTGGCAAAACCCGGAAATTTCGAATGACATAAAGTGTTTCACGCTGATTGGGTAATTCCTGACCTGGGCGAGCCAAATACCATTCATCAAGTGCAGTCATCGTCGAAGATATCGCACCGTCGACATGCATCTCGTCTCGGGGGCCATCGGGGGTATCGACCTGGACCAGAACAGGAGGGAATGCGCCGGGTATAGACGCGGATGCAAGCAATGCATCCTGGAAAACAGTTTCGGCATTCGGCGCATTACTAGAGGCAATCACCCCCAGATTCCACAAAACGGGACGTTGCGCATCGAGGCTCAGAGATTGAACAAGAAGCCGTCGACCTTTGGCGTGTTCTCTGGCTATAGCGGCCAAAAACTCCGGTGTAACCGTGTCGTCTATGATCCGTTTCAAAGGGCTTGAATCAAGAGCGGACACATTGAAAACGGTTCCAATGGCCCCACGTGATCTGAAAATCTGACCGGCTGGTGTGCCGCTGTAGAATTCTCGGAGCTTTCCATCATACTTCTCGCCAAGAAATGCAAAAGGCGCGATCAGCGCACCTGTGCTGACGCCGGTCACCGTTGTGAATTCAGGGCGCGTCCCGCTCTCGGACCAGGCATTTAACAATCCGGCGGCGTAGGCACCGTTTTCGGCACCACCCGATAGCACCAGAACTTCACGCCCGTTTCGACCGACACCAGATCTTTGGCGCTGTTCAAAGGTTTCCCGGATCAAATATTGTAGTTCTTCGGGAGGTGAGTCCGCCCAATAACGTGCGCCGGGAATTCCCGGGACCTGGGGATTTTGCAAATCTCCGATACCCACTGGATCTCGTTTGATTGTTCCGCAGACAGACAAAAACGAGCACAAAAAAACACCCGTCAGAAGTGGGAAAAGTTTGGCCATATTGCCTCATCATCTGCCAATCCGTTGACCTGACACAAGCATTTCGTTGTATGGTTAATCAAGTGTTTTGATCGCGCCCGTCAGCTCAAGCGCAGCATCTGCAGGCATTTCCGGTTGGAAGTTTGTTTCATCTCAGGCCATCAAAATCATTGCGAATTGGACCAAATGAATGAGTTTCTCACGGCAAAAACGCAAAGCCCCGAGGCGCGCAGCGACGATCATGATGGCGGTGATAGGCGCCAGTTTGTTTCTGCTATTTCTATCCCGCGATCTTCCCGACGGCTTGCAGGATGATTGGGCGCGCGAGAATTTCGGGTTGGTTGCACGCTATGTGATCGCAATGACATTGGGCGGCGCGATAATGGGTTTTCTACTCGCCTCGTTATTCGGTCGCGACGGCATTGTCGGGTGGTTCGTCGCGCTTGCAGGAGGGTTATTGTCAACGCTGATAGCCGGCGCCTTTGGAAGTTTCATTGGTCTGCTGCCTGATCTTTTGGCAGATGGATGGCAGGCTACGGATTTCGTTGCGATTGCGTTTGGATTTTTGGTCTTGCCTCTTGCCGCAGCAGAAAACACCTTTTCCTTGCTTATCTGGGTCGCAATGGTGGCCGCCACGCACTTATTGTCGAAAGTCGAGCGAACGAAATCCGTTCAACATTCTTGATGCTCACTTAGGGATATTCGACTGAGCGCCACACTGAATTTTACCCGGCAGAGCACGGTCTGAACTGACCGAATATTCTGCCGGGTGATCATTCAAAGTTAATGCGGGCCAGAGTTTGACAAGGGATATACCGTTACACGAGTTTGCAACGATTGATCGTTCCTTCCTCGCCCGATTCCCCTGACAATAGACTGTTCGCTTTTCACCTGGGCGATGGCATCGTTCAGTATGGATACGTCTTTTGTAATTGCTTCCAGCAAATAGACCGTGATGACCGGCCAGACACTGTTCCATCTGGGACAGGCGAGCGCGAACTGAGCAAAGAAATTTGCCGCAAATTTAAGCAGTCGATCTGGACATTCCTCACGCGATTCCCTTGCCGCCCAAAGCAGCGTTTCCCAGAGCGCATTGTTGAAGGCGACCTGCGCCTTGTTCAACCCCTGGAAATCCACCCAATTCTCGTGGGTACGCGCCCGTTTCAGGTCAGATGCCCGCATGACAAGATCATGGGCCGCTGCGGTGGTCGAAGGGTATTGTTGCTGCAATACTGTCAGAAGTTCGAATTGAGACATTACTCACTCCATATTTCTGTTTTCGCCCAACAGAAATGAGGAAGCCTCACCAATACCAACAGGTGTTTTACAGTAGTGAAACCGTTAACGGGCGTTGTGCAGCTGCGGCAGTCTGGCAAGTGATTGAACAACTGGGCGATGATAGCAATCGGGTTCCTGTCCACTCTCGCCACCAGCGCGATCGCCCAATCAAACCGCCTAAACCCGACAACGGACTACGCGCTAATTTCTAAGGTTATCCATACGATGGACAAGGCAGGTATTGCGATCGTCCATGATTACGGCGTCCAGGGACTTGGGGCTGAAGAAGGTTTTCAGATTTTCATCGACCTCGAAGAAGTCGGAGAAATGCCCGTGTGTTTGCAAGGATCTTACTACTGGATTTATGCTCTTGTTCGAAAGACCAATTGCCGTAGGGGGCTGGATGGAAGTTTCGGAACATAACGGGACGGTCAAGAAAATCTCGGGGCGTTTGACCCAGCTCGAAACCTTAGACCGACACGAGGTCATTATTCTCAATCAGGACTTGATCGCAAACATAATAAAGAACCTTACCCTGACATCGCGGGTTACCAGATTAATCATACCAATTGGTGTGGCCTTCGACAGCGATCTAGAACGAACCAAATCTATACTTGAAGAGTCTGCCGTCGATCACGTCGAAATCCTTGCAGACCCGGCACCCAAAGCTTTGTTTCGGGGCATAGGTGAAAGTGCTCTGGAATTTGAACTGCGGTGTTACCTCAGGAATGTCGACGATATCCTGATGGTCCAGTCAGATCTGCTTTTTCGTATTTTTGCGGACCTGAATTCCGCGGGAATTGAGATACCCTTTCCGCGGAGAGATGTTCACCTTACTGACGCCAATGCTGTGCGGGAAAACTGATGGGGGTTTCGACGAGATTATTCCTCATATGTGGTCTTTTGCTGACCGTCTTAGGCTGCACCTATGTTCCATTTGATACGCCTCGTACGCCTTCACGCGCTTTGACCACGGATGGCACCCAGGCCCAACGGATCGTCACTGAACTTACGGGCAACGACAGCCAAGTTTTGGCGATGGCGCCCTTGTTTGATGGCAATGACGCGCTTGGTGCCAGGCTTCGGATGATCGAAGCGGCGGAAAGCTCGATTGACCTGCAAACCTTTTTGATCAAGCCCGATTTGGCGGGGTCTTTGATTTGGCTGGCACTGTATTCTGCGGCGGAACGAGGTGTGAAAGTCAGACTGTTGTTCGATGACGTTTTCACCACCGCGCGCGATGATCAGATTGCAACCCTGAACGCGCATCCGAATGTAGAGATCCGCGTCTTCAACCCTTTGTCCCGAAACAGCCCTGTCGCTGTCAATTTCCTGCTGGATTTTGGCCGCGTGAACCGGCGCATGCACAATAAAGTTCTGATCTCTGATGGCAGTTTTGCGATCGTGGGCGGCAGGAATATCGCTGATGAATACTACAGCATTGGGACAAAGTATGACTTTGCCGATTTTGATCTGTTCGTCGCAGGCAAAGCGGTTCAGGAATTATCCGAGTCATTTGACATCTATTGGAACGACGGTTGGTCCCTGCCAATTGCAGTATTCGACGACGGCGATATCGTTCCTCTGAATGAAGCTTACAAACAGTTTCAGAACCGCACACTCGGCGAAGAAGTTTCTGTTTATGACCGTGCGCTTGGCTCGAGTTACTTGCGCCAACTCCAGTCAGGTCAGGTGCCCGTCCATTTCGGTCATGTGCGAACCGTTACTGATAATCCGAGTAAGCTGCGCAATCGACCGGGCATAGGTCCATTTGCTGTCGGGGATGCATTTTATAACGTTTTGGGGCGCGCCAGCCATAGCGTGACGGTGGTGACACCTTATTTTATCCCAGAGGATTATGGTACCGAGTTTTTTGAAAGTTTGGTCAATAAGGGTGTTGAGGTCACCATCGTGACCAATTCGCTTGCCTCAACCAATCATCCCTACACGCATGGTCATTACGCGCGCTACCGTGATCGGCTATTGCGGGCTGGCGTAAAAATTGCCGAAGTTCGGGCAGATGTCCCCTCGTCGGTTGACGGTGTTGAAACGCCACTGACCCTGCACACCAAAATAACACTGATCGACGAGACATATGTTTTTGTCGGTTCCGCGAATGTCGATCCCAGATCTATCCGGCAGAACTCTGAAATCGGGTTAGTTATAGACAGTCCAAGTCTGGCGCAGGAAATCAGCGCGCAGCTGGATGCTGCGGTGCCAATATACACCTATAGGGTGACGCAATCAGATAATGGAAAGACACAATGGGAATATCTGGCGTCAAGCGAAGGCAAACCTCTGACGAAAGAACCTTCGGCAGGTTTGTGGCGCAAGCTGGTGGCCAAAATATCCAGTTGGTTGCCAATCGAAAAACAGCTTTGACTGCGTATTACCCGAAACCACACATCTGGTTAACCTTTGAAGCCGATTTCAGAGTGGTTCGGTGGCCTAGACGAACCGGTTCCCTTAGAGGTCTGGCTATTCCCCGGTTTCGGTCGAACGCAGAATCCCTGTTCCCTCACGAAGCATCTCCACGAGGCCGGAGGAATACGGAAGATCATCAAGATATTCCTCCAAGGTGAAATGACGGGTCGGAATTTTCGACAAAGCCTGTCGTGCCAGTTGCGTTTCACCGGCCAGTCCGTGGATAGCAGCGATCAGAAGCCAATCGCTTGCATATTCACGAGCGTCAATCAAACGCACTTTTTCAGAGGCTGATATGTAATCCCCGTTTTCGACATCTTCGAGGCACAGAGTGATATTCGTCCAGATGGGCAACATGGGATTGGCGTCCATTGCTTGTCGCACCATTTGCCCACCCAGTTTGATATCGCCAACAAGCGCAATCCATGCCCCGGTCAACGCTGTCAGCAAAGCTCCGTTTGGATTGGCGTGACTGGCCGCGTCAATCAGCCGTTGGAACCTTGGGTTGTCTCCGCCCACTTGTGAGTAAATCGCAGCCGCATACAACGCCTCGGGACATTGAGGTTCAAGCGCGATGGCCTTGTCGGCGTGCGCCTGACCTGCGCTCAGGATTGCGCCCAGACGTTTTTGCCCCAGCGCGACTTCTTCTATGTACCCTAGTGCCATCAGCGCATGCGCCAGTCCGCTGGCATCATTGCCTTGTACCGCGATCTTTGCCAAATCCACCATCTGCTTCAGGCTGCCCGATCTGGACGTGCGAAGGTGGGCGTGAAAGGCCAACAACGCCTCAAATACCAGTTTGTCAGAGGCCTGTCGGCCCGCAAATTGTTCCGCGGCATCTGTGGCAACAACACCATAAGCGTCAGCCAGTATCACCGCACATTGTTTGGATATCTCTTCCTGAGCTCTAAATGTATCTGTGTCATCCTGATTGATATCCCGCCGGCCAGACCAAGCCAGACTACTATCACTGGTTCGCTTTAGCTGGACGATCAGGCGCAAACTGGCCGCTTCCTCACGTACCGAGCCACCCAACAAATAATCACAATGTGGCCTAAATTGTTCTGGTGCTTCGTTTGCAAGCTCGCCCGGATATCCAGTCAGAACGCGGATATGGCCAAAGCGTGACAGCTCCAGACCGATTTCTTCGGGAAGGCCGTCGCGAAAAAGCCTGGCTCGTGGTGTATCCGATCCGGTAAAGGCGCAGATTCCTAATACAGGCCAAGCTGACTCTGGCGGAGATTGAATGTCGGGCCCCGACTTTTCTGAATTGGCATCAAAATGCGGGCGGTATTGTCCCTTTGGGATCGTTATCAATACAGGGTCAGCAGACCCGGCCGCGAGGTAGTAATTATATAGTGCCTTGCGAAGCTTGACGGCCTCGATACGAACGATCGGATCTACATTGGGATCAAAATCGGCGCCTCTTCCAAATACGTCCATGGCCAGAGCTGTTCCGCGCAACTCATCGCCCCGTCCCTCAAGCTCCAGTCGAACAAGGTGTTCCAGAAACGATTTTGTCCGTGCGCTGCCTTGGAAATCCTTGGATGATACAATCCGCTCCAACTGGTCCAGAACGTTGGCTTGGTTGACGGTACTGGCCATTAACATTCTCCTGATCCGTCTTGATACCAAATCTGTCAGCAAAGATTACTGAAACGCAATATGTAAATACCTACCGACAAGCCTCACCTGCCAAGCCAGAAATATGTAAATGCGACCCAAAGTTCACAACAGGACAATATTGCATGCCATGAGCATCAGTTGTCATTTATTGAAATCTATCCGGAGGACACTTCACCCCAGGTGCACAATTTTCTGGCGGCGAAGATATAGCACGTGCAGCGATGGTTCCCCCCAATGGGTCTTAGTGTGGAAGCCAACCAAAACGTTGATGAACAGCTATTGGGGCCAGTGCGACTTTGCAATCACTGCCCGCTGCGCTGCCTCCGCGATCAGAGCCATGTTGCCGACGCGCGGAATGTCGACACTCTCTGCTTCCGCGAGCAAAAAAATTGGATTGTGATTGCGGCAGATCATCGATCTAGAGTGCGCAACCACTATTTATGCTGGCATTCAGCTATGATTACACGAATGTAGACTTACGACCTGTTTATTAATCAGCATCCTCAAAGCGCACTTGTCTGCTCGTGAAACGTCAGGCAATCGGATCCTACGCTTTTTAGGATAGCCGGCTCAATAAGATCGGTGTTATCCGGATACGGACCTGACATTTCAAGTGCTGCCCGCAGGTTCGTTCCGGCTGGCACCCGACGCCAGACCACTCTTGTAGCGTATGGTGCGCCGCCCAACCGCCATGAACTTCCATGCATCAAGCCCGTCATAATATCGGGTCTGTAAGAATGAGGCGCATCCAGAGTTAACTGGCACACAGAATGCGGCGGTTCCGAGTTTTGTTCCGTTACATACACACGCCCGTTTATGAAAACTGCCGAGCCTCGATAGCGTGCTCTTTGCCGTGTGCCGACCTTACGGTCTTCTCCGCGTTCCGAAGTCCAAACGGCGACTTGGCCGTCGATTTCTTTCAGCACAGTCACACCAACTTTGATGGCGTTGGGCCATGACGGGGTGCGGTAAAACGTGTTGTAAATCCCCAGTATGTACCGCCATTCCTTGAGCGGGCTGACCCCAACAAATTGCCTCTGTTGTTCGAAGGATTTACCCTTTTCAGCAGAAGGTTGGCGATCATTGGTCTTCAAAGGCGGCGTATTCTCTGGCGCGGCAACAGCGTTTCCGGTTCGAGAGCCATTGGGGCGAACAAAACGCAGGCCTCGGCCATATTCCCATTGAATGCAACGCTCTGGTCCTTTGTCATCTGCGAGTGCCTTTCGCAATGCAGTGACCCGATTGTACATAGCGGCATCGGAAACTTCGCGACCATTCCAAACGGCTTCGATGAGTTCGTCTTTCGTAACCACGTCGCCCTCACGGCGCACCAGGTATTGAAACAGTTGCAAGACGCCCCGTTGCAACCGTACAACCTCACCGCCGACATACAGCAGATTTCGCGCAGCGTCGAAACTCCAGGGCCCATAGCTGATCAAATGGGGATTATAGTTCATACTGCTCTATCTCTTGCCGCTCTACTTTGCGTTTAGGTGTAATTCTCGTGTGATTCCACATCTAAACTCAACTTCAAGTTAGAAAAATGGGATTTGCGAGTGGAGATTCCCAAGGCGTGTGGCGTGTAGAAAACACAAGCTACTTCGCGCTTAACGGGCATTAGAAAAATAGTCTGAGAGCACAGGCAAAGGTGGTTTCAGGACCCTTGAAGATGTCGGTTTATGAGTTTGTCCTTACGAGTTCTTCCGGGAATGCCGGTTTTCGCGAGTGGCACCGGTCTGGGTTGACGAACTCTTTGACCGGTTAAAACGACAAAAAGAATTCCAAGGGGATCAGTCGGTGAATAGTACCAAATTGAAGCGGCACGTGAAAAATCACGTGGTCCGTGGCGGTCGAGTAGTGAAATGGAAGGGGACAGTGGCAAGTATGGCACCTTCGCTGTTCCTGGCGTCGGTGTCGGTGGGCGCGCTGTCGGTTGGAATGGCAGCAGCGGATGTCATTTCGTCTCTACAGAATACACCTGAAACGTTCACTACTGACACAGATCACACGATTACGTCCGATGGCGCCGTCAGCTTAACGACCGGCGTTGGCGCATCGGTTGAGATTACTACCGACTACAGCAGCACCTTCACCAACAATGGTACAATATCCAGACCGTCTACCAGCGGTTTATTCGGGACGGGTTTGTTTGTGTCTGGCGATTTGGAAACGACCGGTCAAATTGTGAATAACGGTACGATTGAAACTGACTTCAACGGCGGAGCCCGGGCCGAAGCGTATGGCGTCTCTGTATTGGGCCAAGTCGATGGTGTTCTTCTTAACACCGGCGCAATAACGGCCAAGGCAGACAACGCCACGGCATTTGTATCTGCCGTCGGGGTTTCAGTTGGCGGTCCCGTCACTTCAACCGCAACGATTCAGAACTCCGGGGTTATCTCAGCCATCGCTTCAGGCGTGTTCAGCCAAGCGTCCGCAACAGGGATGGTTTTCTTTTCCAACGTTGGTACCGACGTCGGCAACAGCGGCACAATTCAGGCAATAGCTGACAACGCCTCGACGTTGACTGCGGTCGGCATCCTGATGAGGGATGGGCTGAACGGGAACTTCGACAACTCGGGCACGATCAGCGCCATTGCAACGGACAACGGCAGTTTTGCGCAGGCGGCAGGTGTTCACATCCGCGACGATGTTACCGGCAATATCAACAACAGCGGGACTGTTACGGCACATGCGGCGGGCAACTCGTCGACGGTTAACGCTTATGCGTTTCATCTGGAATACAACCTGAACGGAAATTTCACCAACAGTGGGAGTTTGACCGCGACTGCGACTGAACAATTTTCTCGACCGGGGCCGCCTCCCTCTCGCGGGATACCAGCAGCCGCTGCAGTCTTTGTTGAGGAATACCTTAATGGAGACATTATCAACAACGGGTCCGTCACCGTTGAAGCGACCAATGTCAGCAGCGGCAGCGTGGTGGCAAGTGGCTTTTACATTGCCGAAGATTTGGGCGGGGCTTTCACGAACTCTGGCTCGATATCTGTTGTAGCAAGCTCACCAAGCGACGACGCCAAAGCTTACGGGCTTTTTGTCGGCAATGACCTTGACGCGGCCGTCTCGAACTATGGTTCAATCACGGTATCGGCAACGTCAGTCGACGATGATGCCGATGCCTATGGCGTCTATATAGATGATGATCTGGAGGCAAATTTCTCAAACTCTGGTTCTATCACAGCATCAGCGAAAACGACGAACGATGATGCCGAAGCTAATGGCATTCGCATCGACGACAAACTGAACGGGAATTTCAGAAACTCAGGCACGATCAGCGCAGCTGCGACAGTTATTGATGATATCGCACGGTCGAGCGGAGTTCTTATCGGCGATGATGTCACGGGTAATATCATTAACAGTGGGAAAGTTGTGGCAACTGCCGGTGGCTATAGCTCAGCTAATGCAATAGCGTTTTATCTCCGAGAGAAGCTGACGGGTAACTTCACGAACAGCGGAAGTCTTTCTGTAACTTCAAACGGGAAGTATTCTCTCCCGTTCCGGACACCTCCGTTTCCACGAGATCCGATGGCAGCCGCTGTTCTTGTAGAAGACGTTGTGCAGGGCAACATAACCAACAGCGGGACGGTGACTGTAAAAGCGACCGTGGCCTCAAGCGGCCTCGTGACGGCCTCAGGCTTTCATTTTCAAAATGATCTGAACGGGAATTTCTCGAACTCTGGCTCTATCGCAGTTGCGGCAAGCTCGGGAGACAGCGACGCTGAAGCTTATGGGCTTTATGTTGGTGGTGAATTGACCGGAAACCTATCAAATTCCGGATCGATCACGACGACGGTAAATTCTGTGGGTGATGACGTCGAAGCCTATGGCGTGTACATCGTCGGTGACCTGATCGGTGATCTGACAAATTCCGGCGTTATCTCGGCTTCAGCGAGTTCCCCAAGCAATGATGCGGATGCCTTTGGCCTGTATTTGAGTTCTGGATTGAACGGGTCTTTCTCAAACTCTGGGGTGATCACGGCAACCGCGAATGCCACTGACAGTGATGTTAGGGCGTTCGGTGTCAATATTACCGGAGACGTGAACGGTAACGTTACAAACAGTGGCACCGTTTTTGCCAAAACTGACAAGGCGACATCGGCGGTGGCTGCTGGTTTCTATTTCAGAAATGACTTCAATGGCGATTTCACCAATTCAGGTTCAATAACCGCAATTGCCACGGAACAAACGGACGAAGCCTATGCCTATGGCCTTTATGTCGATGGTGATGTGACCGGAGACATCAGCAATTCGGGAACAGTCAACACGTCCGCGGGATTAGATAGTGGTGCATCTGCCACTGCCTATGGAATCTTTATTGAAGGGGATTTGAACGGTACGTTCGAAAACTCGGGAACAATCCTGACAACGATCACCGGAAAAGGGGATTTGGCAAGTGCAGCGGGGCTTAGAATACGCCAGGACCTTGGCGCAGATGGCGGTATCCGCAACACCGGGTCAATCATAACCCGCACCGAGAATGAGAGCGGCTCTGCCGCCGTCGCGTCGGGGATTCTGATCCGTTACGACGTCGACTCTGACATTGAGAACTTGGGCACAATCAGTGCAGCCGCCACAGGAAACCAGATCGCCTCCGCCACCGCACTTGGCATAAACATCAGCGGCGGAATGAATGGTACATTGTCCAACAGCGGCACGATTTCGGCTTCCGTTGATGGAGCGTCTTCCGCCTTTGCATATGGAATAGGGGCGACTCGCAGCTTGGTCGGTGATCTGGTCAATTCGGGATCCATTACCGCAACTGTCGAAAACCTTGATAGCGGTGTTGGAGGAAGTGCCGGGGCCGTGACGATTGTCGGTACGCTAACTGGAAATGTTGAAAATTCTGGCACGCTGGTCGCAACCGCCAGAGGCGACGGTTCCTTCATGAACGCGGAAGGTATCAGCATTACCGATACGCTTGACGGGGAATTTACAAATAGCGGCACGATCCTGGCCATTGCGGCGAATGTCCAATCCGGCACGGCATCCACCACGGCAACTGCAGTTTTCATCGGTGAAACGTCTGGCGCAATCAGCAACATTGGATCAATTAGCGCTTCGGTTTCCGGAGCAGGGGCGGACGCCTTTGGTATCCATGTTGAAGACATGCAGGGCGATCTAACCAGCAACGGCGCGATTTTTGCCTCGGCGTCAGGTTCTGATGCAGATGCCATGGGTATCTATCTCGAAGGCACGCCGGGCCAAATCTCCAACAGCGGTAAGATCAGCGCATCCGTTTCCGGCGACGAAGCTGAGGCCTTTGGCATCCACGTTGAAGGCATGCAACGTAACCTCGCCAACAGCGGCGAAATCACCGCGTCGGCCTCAGGCAACGGAGCAGATGCCATTGGAATTTATGTGGGGCACTTTGACGGCGAAATTACTGATGTGGGCACTGTCACGGCAACATCGGAAAGCGGCGATGCCTACGCGATCTTCCTGGAAGGCGGGAACGGCACTCTGAACGTCGACACTGAGGACCGGGTAACAGGCACGATGCGGGTCGCCGGGCATGATGTGAACCTCGACGCACGCGGCGACAGCACCGTGTTTTATTTCGAGGACGCGGACACCGATACCGGCGCATTCACAACAACAGTGTCAGATGGCCGATCAGCGTGGTTTGTCGAGGATGAAGGCGGGCCTAATCCGATCTACGCAAGCGTCGATTCCGCGGACTTGTTCATACCGGGTGACGTCATTGCAACTTATGGCGAAGTGGTCGGAAGCGCCGGGCAGGCGCTTAGCTACAACGCACCGGCTCAGGTTACTCGTGGCCTTGCATACGGGGACAGCTTCGTGAACACGTTCCGTCCTTATGTGATGGCCGACGCCCAAACGAAACAGTTCGAGCAATCCGGTAGTCCCGACACGGATGTCGATATCCTGAACGGCAGCTTCGGCTTCTCGGGCCAGTTGGACAACGGAACGGCTTTGGCATTTGGCATCGGTGTGTTCACCGCCGATGGGGATAGCGACGGAACATCGTTCGATACCAATGCTTTCTATCTGAACGTTGCGGCTGGCCGCCAGTATGGTGCTTATACGGTCGAGGCGGATCTGGGCGTGGGCTTTTTGTCGACCGACAAGACCCGGGAAATCATCGGCAGCACGGATGCCAAGGGTGACTATGACTCGACCTTGTACACATTGAGCGTCGGTGTTGAGCGGTCGTTCGATTTGCAAGGCAATTTCGATCTGCTGGGCTTTGGAAACGTTCGCTACACCCGGCAGGAAGATGACGGCTATACGGAAACGGGCTCACTCGCGAATGCAACGGTTGGCGATGTAACAACCGAGGTTGTTGAGGCCCGGCTTGGGGTCGAGGTTGAAAAAACTATCGGGAAAGGCAGTGCGCTGATCGGCCAACTCAGCGGTGTTCTGAGGCGCAATCTGGGTGACTCGTCGACCAATGTCTCTGTTTTCTCGACCACGAATTCTCTGGTCTTCCCAAGCACGGATTTCACGGGGGGAAGCGTTCTGGTCGGTTATGAAAAGGACTTTGCCTCCGGCCTGAAATTGGAAGTCAATGCAGAACAGGAAGTCGGCTCCGATGCACAGGGACCTTTTGTCAAAGCCGGTTTGAAATGGTCGTTCTGAACCGGGGAAAAGACAATGAGAATGCCAGCTTGCAGGGGTTGGCGATGCAGGACGGGCGGCCCCGTTACGTAACAGCGATCAGCCGGTCGGACACGATTGATGGTTGGCGCGACAGGCGTGCTGATGGGGGCATCGTTATCGATGTCGATACCAACCAGATCATCTGCAAAGGCTTCTCGATGCCGCATTCACCACGTTTGCATGGCGGGAGGCTGTGGGTGCTCAACTCAGGCCGTGGCGAACTCGGAGAAGTGGAGATTGGCAGCGATGGCATGGGGCGGTTTGTTCCGCATGTCTTTTGCCCTGGTTTCGCGCGCGGGCTGGCCATTCACGGGCGGTACGCTTTTGTCGGTCTGTCAAAGCCGCGTTACGAGCGGTTCGAGGGGCTGGAATTGGACGCCCGTCTGGCCGAGGCCGATAGCGACCCCTGGTGCGGGGTTCAAATCATCGATCTGGAAACCAAGTCCTGCGTCGACTGGCTGCGCATCGACGGAGCGGTGTCCGAGCTTTATGATCTGGAGCTTTTGACGGGCCACTTGTGCCCGCTGGCCGTGGCATCAGGAACGGCGGAAGCCACTTCGTTGGTGACCATACCGAAACCCGGTTAGCCACTCAAATGCACAGCCAACGACCTCATAAAGATAAAAAATCAGGGATAGTAGCCATGAAAACCACGAACAGTGACACCGCGCAGGCATACAATCCGATTGCCCTGCTCAAGGGTGGGCGGATGACTAAGCACAAGGGGCAGGTCGCCAGCTATGCGCCCACGTCAGGGAGTGTTCTGTCGGGTGTGTCGGCCATTGCCCTTGGAGTGACGGTTACATTTGGCGGTGGCGCTGTGCAGGCGGGTAGTTGCACGGATTCCGGTGGTGGAAACGTCGTGTGCGTTGGCCCTGCTGTTCCGGGTGTGGATACCACTCAGTCTTTTTCAAACAATGGTCCCCTCACGGTTTCTACCACACCGGGTTTTGGGTTGGATGTCTCTAGCGGCGGCGCACTTAACTTGATTGGCGAGGAGATCACCTTCAGCGATGCCAGAAACTCGACGATTACAGCCGGTTCCACAGGGATAAACGCGCATATTGGCGCGGCCTACAGCGGCGATCTGACGATTACGACAAACGGTTCGGTCAATGGCGGTGTCACCGGAATTTACGGCAGGCAGAATGGTTCAGGCAGCCTAACTATCAATACAGCCGATACGCGCGGAACCGCATACTACGGTATAAATGCAAGGAATTATGGCGGTTCAGGCAGTCTATCCATTACTTCTACGGGAACCACTCAGGGCAATTTCGCAGGAATAGTTGCCGTCAATGACGGCAATGGACCAATGACTATATCGGCCGCTGATGTAACCGGTACTAGCGGAAACGGTATCTTTGCGGCGAATGATTCCGGTGATCTTTCAATCACTGCATCAGGAACTGTTTATGGTTCCGACAACGGGATTAACGCTACCAATTACGGAACAGGCGCGATGACGATTGTAGCTGCGGATGTCTCGGGCCGCTCATTCAGCGGCATACACGCTCGAAACTATGGAACCGATCTTTCAATTACCACGACGGGCGACGTATCGGGTAGAAACACAGGTATTCAGGCGGCAAACTATGGCTCTGGCACACTGACCATAACCGTGTCCGGCAATATGCGCGGGGGGCGAGCTTCGGCTGTATCCGCCCGGAATGGTGTGGGCCAATTGACAGTGATTGATCTACAGAATGGCGCATCGCTTTCTTCCAGTTCCGGTAACGCAATAACGATCAAGGACAGCGACAGCCAGGTGACGTTGCGGTCGGGATCAGCCGTCAGTGGTGCGGTGCTTTTAAGTAATGGCAAAGACACCCTGACGATTGAGGGTGGTGCCGATATCAGCTCCGTGACCCTGTTCGATGGTGGCGGCGGTACCGAAGATGATCTCACTCTCTCGGGCTTTACCGGCGCCTTCGACGGAGCCTTGTTCACCAACTGGGAAGTGCTGAACGCCAATAACGGCAGCGATCTGACGCTGAACAGCGCAGATACGGGGGCATTGCAAACGATCCAGATTGACAGTGGTGCGACTATCACAGCGCAGAATGCGGACTTTACCTTTGGCGGTGACTTGCAGGTGAATGCGACTGGCCAAATCCTGGCCGGGGCCGCTGGGTTGGGCAACGCTGTGCTGAGCGGAAATGTCCTCAACGACGGTCTGATCTCGCTGGCAGATGGACAAAGCGGCGACCGGCTGACTTTTGGCGCAGACCTGTCGGGCAACGGCACTATCGGATTGGATGTGAACCTAAGCACTGGCGCGAATGATCAGGTTTTCGTGCAAGGTGACAGCGCAGGGGCCCGTCAGGGTTTGCAAGTGACCAAATCCGGCAGCGGCAATGGAACCGTGCATGATTTTAAATTGGCCACGGTTACCGGCGCGAGCACCGAAGGAGATTTCCAGCTGGTCAACGCCGATTTTGTCACCAATGACGGCGATCAGGCGATCAACGACGGAGAGATTGCGTATGTTTTGGAATATGACGCCGTCACTGGTGAGTTTATCCTGACACCGTTCGGCAACCCGGGCTCGAATAGTGGCGAACCCAGCGAGGTCAATCAGAACCCCGGCGGCGAATTACTGGCCGCAGGCGTGCAACAGGTCAGTGACCAATTAACCTTTGGTTCAGCGTTACGGCGGATCATGAGCGCCACGCGGCAGGACGCGTCCGAGGCCAACACAGTCAGTCGCGCATTGAACGAGCTAACCTCGACTACACGCCCTCTGGTCTGGGTGGAGGCTCAAGGCCAACGCGATAGCTACACTTTCGATGATCGCGATGTGGAAACCAATAGCGGAGGATTGCGCTTTGGCGCGGGTCTGCCGCTGGCCGGGGTTGCCGGTGGTCAGTTGATCGGCGGGTTAGAGTTTGGCTTCAGTAGCCTGTCGACGAATGTAACCACAACGCTGACCAGTGCAGACATCGACACCGATGCCTATGATGCAACGCTCAGCGCGCTGTGGATCGCGAACAGCCAGCTCTATATCGACGGGCAAATTCGTTACGCTTATTTTGACAGCACCATCCAACCAAGCGGTGGAGTAGGGGTTGATACCGATAGTCGTGGGTATGGCTTGTCTGTCGAGGTTGGCAAACCATTCGATCTGCAGAACGGACTGACGTTAGTCCCGCAGGCGCAGCTAATGTACAGCGACATCAATACCGACGATGTAGTCAATCTGGCCGGCGGTGGCCAAACCGGTTCGCTGGAAGACGGGGACACCCTGACCGCGCGCCTTGGTTTGCGTGCCGAGCGCGATTTTGTGGGCAAGTCTGTGCTGTATGGTCAAGTCGATTACTACCATGCTTTCGACGACGAAACCGCTGTGACCTTTGCCCGAAACACCATCGTGACTGCGCGCGGCAAGAACACCGCTGCTCTGACGGTTGGGGGGCATTTGGCATTATCCGCCAGAACAACGCTATTTGGAGAGATTAGCGGAGAGACGGGGTTGGGTCGCAATTCCAGCGACTATGCCTTTGGCGGAAATGTCGGGTTTGAAATTCGGTTTTGAGGCCATCGAAACGGCTCTGATTCCTCGAGTTCCCGCACAAAAACTCGAAAATTGAAATTGGAAGCAAAGAGCCTTTGCGGGCGCATGGCTATGTAACCTGCAGGCAAACCCAAACCTTGCGCCTCTTTCAAAAGCCTTGGTGCTAGTGAGCTGCATAAATACAGCTAAAACACGTTATTTAGCCTCGAAAACAACTTCGCCCTCGACGAACGTCTTTAATATCTGCGCCTCACTGACTTCCGCGATCGGGATTTCAAAGAGGTTGCGGTCAAGCACGATGAAATCGGCAAGCTTGCCGGTTTCGATTGAGCCGAGCTCCTCGTCCGCAAAATCCAGGTATGCAGAGTTGATTGTTCGGGCCGAAATGGCCTCCTTTAGCGTGATCGCTTGATCCGCCGCAGGATCGGGTGGACTCGTGTCGGCCACAGGATCGATACGGGTCACGGCCGCCTCTATCGATGCCAATGGGGTTTGCATGAACAGCGGACCATCAGAAGCGATAACGACCCGTCCTCCGACATCAGCCACAGAGCGCATTGGGAAAACCCTCTGCGCGCGTTCCGGGCCAACCACGCGATTGACGACGTCGTTGTGAGGGTTTGAAAACCATAGTACTGGCGAGAATTCCGGTGTCAGATCGAGTTCCACCAGTCTAGGCATGTCTTCTTCGGATATGAAAAACGAGTGGGCAAGCTGGTAGCGGCCTTTCAACTCGCCCAGCTGGTTTCGTGCGATTTCCATTGCGTCCAGAACAAGCCGAGCACCGCGGTCACCCACAGTGTGGAAAACCATGCCTTTCATACCTTGTTCTTCAAACCGTATGATGTCGGCCACAAGTTCCTTTTCGGTGAAGAAGATCAGCCCATAGTCGCCCTGACCAGAAGCAAGAGGATCATACTGTGAACCCGCGTCAGACTGGGACTGTTCCACTTCCGAGTCGTTCGTCAGGAAAGGTTCCAGCATCGCACCGGTCTCAGTCGGGATGCCATCGATATTGACCTTTATAAAGGTTGGGTCGAGCCGCGGCGCGATAAAGTCTTGAAACTTGTCAATTGCAGCACGTTGATCTTCCACGGATTGATATGCCCGCGTCGGAGAATCGTAGGTCCACGCTACACTGACTCTGATCGGAAGACCTTCGGATGTGGCAAGCTGATGTAGTGCCTGCACATTAATCAATTCGCTATGCATGTTCCTGGCGGATGTCACCCCCATCGAGGCAAGCAAGTGCAATACGTCCCTTGCGCCGTCCACGTGGGTTTCGAGTTCCAGACTGCGTAGAAATGGCATCGCGTAAAGACCCATTGCGGCCTCTTTCATGTAGCCTGTTGCTTCTCCTGTTTCAGGGTCCCGCACGATGATCCCGTTCCGTGGGTCCGGCGTATCGGCATCAATACCGCTATTGATCATCGCCGGTGTATTCAGTACTGCCTCATGCCCGGTTGCGGTGATAATGTAGACCGGAATGTCAGAGACCGCCTCGTCAAGCCAGGCAGTGGTCGGTTCTCCATCAAACAGCTCGTTGGCCAATCCAGCTCCAAAAAGGTATTCGAGATCTGGTCGCGCGGCTACAAAATCGCGAATTAACTCCGCTGCTGTTTCCGGATCGGCATCGCCGGGGAGTTGGATCGTCTCGTCAGACAATGCCGCGGCGACGTACCAATTGCGGAAATGAACATGGATGTCATAGAGGCCTGGCAACACCATCGCACCCGCAAGGTCGATCGTTTCAGTCTCGTCCCCAGCCAGTGCAGCGACTTCTTCCGCTGAACCGACAGCAATGAAACGTCCATCTTCAATGGCAAACGCCTCGGCCCATTCTTGATCAGGGTTGACCGTATAAACCTGCGCATTGGTGTAGATGGTGTCCGCAGATTGCGCCTGTACCGCCGTCACCGCAAGGACGATTGATGCAACGGACGCTGTAAGGAAGCCAACAGTAAAGGTCATGAGTGCGATCCATTCATTGTACAAACATTGATCCTCGCTAACGCAAGGATTGGCGGAACGGGTCCCTAAAGCAAGCTTCCAGGCAATGTACGTGCGCCCCATCTGATACACAGCGTTGAGTATCTTGATGCCAATAGCAACTTTAGAAAGTACCAATCACCGCTGGATTTGACACTTGCTGTGTCCGCAAGTGGGTCCTTCGGTTCTGGGTCGTCGAAGGTTAGCTTCCTCTTCACGAGGCAGGTGGCGTTTGTGATTGCGGCGGCAAGTCGCCGCAATCGAGCACTCAATCCAAAAGCACGACGGCCTCGACCTCGAAAAGCATCGCGTCAATGGCGAGCTTCGGAACAGGGACCAACGTTTGCGCGGGCAATGTGTCGCCAAACATCCGCAGCACATTTTCGGCCAGCACACCCAGCTTCGACATATCGTGGTCGACCACGAATACGGTCAGCTTCACCACATGACGAGGGAGAGCGCCGAGCGCGTCGAGAACTGCAGCCAGATTGGCATAGGCCCGCTCAACCTGCTTTCCAAACTCCGGCGATAGGTTGCCGAGCTGATCCTGTCCGCCCTGTCCTGAGACAAAGGCAAGCTGTCCTGCAGCAGGAGACACGACTGCCGTGCTATAGCCGTTTGGCGTGAGATCATGCAGATGCGGCGGATTGACGATGACCGGTAGTGCATCGTTGGATGTATTCTGATCTCGGGACGTCATGTTCATTCTCCTTGTTGAGTGGTCCGGGATCGACTTAGAACCTTATGGTGACAAAATTTGTCACCAAATGTGCTAAGGTGAGTAAATGAACATCCGTCTCCGACATGATGCCATCGTGCGCGCACTTCGCCGTAACGGAACAGCAACGGTTGATGAACTTGCCTGTCTGGTCGGTGCATCCAGGCGAACGATTTTGCGCGATATCGGGGCGTTGCGGGACCAGGGCTTTGTCATCCATTCCGAATGTGGGCGCGGTGGGGGCGTGCAACTTGATCCGCAATCCGTGCAGACCACCGCGCGTCTCTCGGTCTCAGAGGTGTTTGCTCTTCTCGTCAGTGTCGCTGCTATGCGTGCGGCGCGAAGCCTTCCCTTCTCCGGTCTCGCCGACGCGGGGCTTGCCAAAATCGAGAAGGCTCTGCCATCGGACAAGGTGAGGGATCTGCGCAGGTTCCTTGACTGTCTGCATGTCGGACAACTTTCGCCCAAACAAGACATCTCGGACTTGGGCACTATTGATCCTGCGCTTTTGCCAGCCTTCGAAGCCGCGTTTCTGCAACAGCAAAACCTGCGCTTCGGCTACCGGGACGCCAAGGGCGCGGAGACGAGTCGCGAAGTCGAACCGCAAGCTATGCTCATCCTGCCGCCGCTCTGGTATCTCGTAGCCTGGGATTCCAGCCGCGAGGATTTCCGGCATTTTCGCATGGATCGTATCAGCCGGCCCGAGATCGTCGAGGGAACATCGTTCCGGAGACGGCATGTTCCGTTCGAGGACGATGTCTGTCCTTTCAATGAACTACCGCGCTGAACACCAGGAACGCGTGAAGTCCGGGCAGTAGTGTTCCAGTATCTTGAACCTTCAACAGCCCCAAAATTGTGGATCGGAGTCCACGCACAGTTCTTTCACCCCTTTTTGGGTTTCTTTTTGGAACGTTTGGCGTCGATCTGCTTCTTCGTCAGCGCAACACGGATGATGCGCTGAAATCGAGGGCAATCCAGATGGTTTTCGGCGGTGCAATTCATGACATGGCGGAGGCCGTCCCGTAAGGCCGTTAGTTCCTTGATCCTCACGTCAATTGCATCTGCCCTTGCCGCCAGAACCGTACGATCAAGTTCGGGCCTGCCTTCTGAACCTATCGTCTCTTTGATTTCGCCGAGTGAGAACCCGGCGGATTGCGCCAGAGAAATGAGGGAAATTCGTGTTCTCACCTCATCCTCATAGAGACGTTTCAATCCCCTTCGACCCACCGACCGGATCAGGCCAACCTCTTCATAATAGCGGAGTTTTGACGGTGAAAACCGGCTTTCGCGAGAGAGTTCGGAAATGTCGAGCATGGCCTTGACCTCAAGTGGGCTTGAAGTTGCATGTTGCCCCTCCACTGCAAAACATCAACAGAAATTAGGGTCGATACCTCAATGACAACAGGAATTTTCTACAGCGCGGTTTTGATCGGCATCGGCGCGACAGCCTTCATGGATGTGGTCGCTCTTTTCCAGAAGCTGATCTTCTCTCAGCAATCGCTAAACTACGCGACGGTGGGTCGTTGGCTCGGCCATGTCGCGCAGGGGAGGTTTGTTCACAGGCACATCACGGCCAGCGACCCTGTTCCGGCGGAGCGTTTGTTGGGCTGGAGCGCACATTATCTGACGGGAGGCGTGTTCGCGTTGGGTTTTCTGGCCGTGGTTGGTCGGGGCTGGCTTGAAACGCCGAGCCTGCTGCCTGCGATTGTATTTGGAGTACTTACAGTGCTCGCGCCTTTTCTGATCCTTCAGCCGGGCATGGGAGCGGGGCTAGCGGCACGGTTGACGCCTGACCCACGAGCTGCGCGGCTCAAGAGCGTTTTTGCACATCTCAGCTTTGGAATTGGGCTTTGGGTCGCGGCAAACTGCATATCCATTTTATTATAACAATTCGCGAAGAGCACATCGAAAGCAGACAAAAGCGCCACGGGGCGCTTATGACTGCTTTGTTGCGCGACCTGGTCGGAGCGAGAAGAATTTTCCCAAAGTTGCTGGGCTGCCACTGAGCTCCGCAATGAGCTCAAAGCGGACGTCGCGATACGTATCTGATACAGTGTCACTCGGTAACGGCCCTTGAGGTTTCACTAATGGTCGATCTGGAAAATCTACTTGAAGTGCCCTTCAGAAAAGCGACGGAACGCGACCTGGAGCAAGTTATACTTCTCGCCAAATACACAGTGCCGGGGTTCGTTGAACGACTTTGGCAAAGGTTGGCAGAAGAAGAAGAAACAGCAGACGATTTTGGGCGCCGGGCACAAAGTGCATTCATCCATGAGGGAAACACAATTGTCGTGGAAATTGAAGGTAAGTTGGGTGCGATGCTGATTTCCTATCCCATGGCGGAGACGCCAAACCCACACGTTCCCGGCATGGATGAAATGATACAACCCCTTATGAGATTGTTCTCGAAAGCCAAAGGGACATGGTATTTACACGGTATCGCGACCTATCCAGAGCACTCAGGTCGCGGGTTTGGTTCCAGCCTGATGAATATCGCTGAAGAGCTGGGAAGGGCCGCCGGAAAATCGGGGATCAGCCTGGTCGTCATAGACAGCAATCATTCTGCGATAAATTTTTACGAGAGACGCGGCTACACCAAAACTGCAACTGAACCTGTGGTTCGGAAGGGATGGGAAACGAATGCCAATAAGTGGCTCTTGATGGAAAAAGAGCTGTACTGAAAGCGGTTTAGAACCGGTAACGCTAAGAGGTAATTTAGTGAGGTCGATTGAAGCGGCCAGACCAAGAGTCATTCGAATAGCAACCCGTTTATCCGCTTTGTTCGCGACACGGTCGTACGTCGCGCGCTGCCGGGCCGTCTGCCCAAAGTGGCCTTTAATTCGCGATGGAACAGCAAACGTTCAAGGGGGCACGAATGTAGACCTTGAGGGTCATTGCCTCTAACGTAAATTTCGCGGAGGGCTGACAGTGAAGCGGAAACTTGCGGCGATCTTGGCAGCCGATGTCGTTGGCTTTTCACGCCTCATGGGGCGTGATGAAGAAAACACGATTCTGCGTCTAAACCTTTTGCTTTCTGAATTGGTTCAACCCCAAATACGCGATTCCGGAGGGCGAATTGTCAAATTGATGGGCGATGGCCTGTTGGCGGAATTCACCAGTGTTGTCGACGCAGCGGACTGCGCTGTTGCCATTCAACGGGCTATGCCGGACCGAGAGTCTGACGTTCCCAACGAGCAACGCATTCAATTGCGGATCGGTATTCATCTGGGAGATGTGATTTCCGAAGGTTCAGATGTTTTTGGCGAAGGCGTCAACGTGGCCGCAAGATTGGAAGCAATCGCAGAACCCGGAGGCGTTTGCATTTCCGAGGATGTATACCGTCAGATCAAAGGAAAGGTCTCCGGCAGTTTCAGGGATCTGGGTGAACAAGATCTAAAAAACATCGAACATCGGATTGGCGCCTACAGCATCGATCTCGACCCGGCGCGCCTGTCGCCTGAGTTCTACGAAGTTCTAACCGGTGAGCCGTTGGAGTTGCCGGACCAACCGTCAATCGCAGTCTTGCCATTTCAAAACATGTCAGGCGACCCGGAGCAGGAATACTTCGCGGACGGAATTACCGAAGACATCATCACTGCCTTGTCGCATATCAATGGCCTCATCGTGATGGCGCGAAATTCGACATTTGCCTACAAAGGAAGGTCTGTCGATGTAAGACAGGTCGGACGGGAATTAGGTGTTCGTTTCGTCCTTGAAGGGAGTGTCCGAAAGGCGGGGCAGCAGGTTCGCATCACCGGGCAGCTTATTGAATGTCAAACCGGCTCGCATTTATGGGCCGACCGGTATGATCGTCAGATTGAAGATATTTTTGCAGTTCAAGATGAAATCACACGCGAAATTTCCGTCTCATTGGCGGTCAATCTTACACACGGACAAGAGCTCAGGCTTTGGGCTGATCAAGCGCCTAACTTTGAGGCGTGGGACTTGATGATGCGTGGCATCAGTGAACAGTACAAGTTTACAAAAGAAGGGAACCTCGCCGCGCTTCAACTTTACCGGCAAGCAATCGAACTTGACCCTGAGAACTCGTCATTCAAAACGGGCCTCGGCTGGGCGTTGCAAAGCGGTGCCCGCCTTGGGTTTCATCAAGACCCGAAGGCGTCAACTGACGAGGCCCAGTCAATTTGCAACACGTTGTTAAAGAGAAACGATGTCTCAGCTGATGTCTATGCGCTACAAGGGTATATTTTCACAAACCAATCTCGTTTTGATGAAGCCAAAGCCTTCTGCAAAGAAGCTATCGAACGGCAACCCAGTGTCTCGCTTTCTCACGCGATGCTGGCAATTGCGTACAATAGTTGTGGTGAATTTGAAGAAAGCCTGAATAGCATGCGAAAGGCCATTCGGCTGTCTCCCTACAGCCCGGACTGGTATTTCAGCCATTTGGGGGATGCCTATCGCGGCTTAGGGCAGCTGGAGCAGGCAAGAACAGTTTATCGGCACTTGGAAACCCGCTTGCCTGGAACCTTGTTGTGCCAAGTCCGTTTGGCAGTGATCCACGCTGATTTTGATGACACTGAAAATGCGAAGAATGCAGTAAACGCAGTTCTTTCAATCGATCCGCAATTTTCAGTGGAAACCTATACCGGCCACACGGTCTATAAGACTGACGCCCTGCGCAAATTCTGGGCGGATGCTATGCTAAAGGCCGGTCTACCAGAGTAGTACCGCAGTATTGTATTTTGTTTACCGAGATCAGAAGATTGCATCGTGCGCCCGACTTTTGAGGGAAAACGGCGACCCCTGAAGAAAATCCAGAATATGCTAGTCTTCGTTTCGAACGAAAGTGAGAGACGCAGTGATGGGTGGCCGAAAAACGGCAACGAGTTACTGTAATTGGAGCAGGTATTGCTGGTCTGATGACCGCTGCTGTATTCGCAGACCAATTTGCTGAGGTCATAGTCATCGAAAAGGATGATTTACCTCGCACACCTCAAGTTCGAAAAGGAGTCCCCCAGTCCAATTGGAAAAACTGGGGTCGGCCAGATCAAATCTAAACGAATTCAACTGATTGACCCGCAATAGCCAGTTTTCTACAGGTCAACTCCTGCGGTCCAGCCACTCCCACCTAATATCTCTCAGCAAGCAAGATTTCAGGGCGGCTTTGTTTTGATCCGTCATGGCCTGAATCAGCGCTTCGTGCTCATCGCTCCAGGAGTCGGTTGCGTGTTCACCTTCAAGGCCATTGCGTAAAGACGGGCCTGTTTGCATCCAAAGCTGCTCGATCACCGCGATCATGTCGGGGTTGCCGCACAGTTTGTAGATCAGAAAATGAAACTGGTGATTTTCGACCATGTATTGGGTGTGATCCCGATCCGCAATTGCCGCCTTCATCCGCGGAATCGTGGCGTTGAGCGCTGCAATATCCTTGGGTGTGATGTTTTCAAGCGCTTGAACGGCTGCTTCCGACTCCAGCAGAGCGCGAAGGTTGAACAGATCGGCGGCACGCTTCCGGTCCAGCACCGGGACGATATAGGATCGCTTTACAAGGCTGCTCAGAACACGCTCGGACGCCAGACGTTTCAATGCCTCGCGCACCGGAGACATGCCGGCGCCCACCTCTTCGGCGAGTTTGCGGATCGACAGCTTCTGGCCCGGTAGATAGGCACCAGTCATCAGCTTGTATTTGAGCTGACCATAAAGCTCTTCGGCCTGCGTGGGCTGATCTGGAACCGTCAAAAGCATGACGGGAAGATTACCTGTCAAATCAGCCCTTGCAATGCGACGAGTTCTACACCCCGATCTGGCGCGACATATAACCGATGAAGTCGCGGATCGTGCCTTCAAAGTCATCCGGGGCCAGGGGTCCGCCCTGATAGGTGCGGGTTTTCAACGCCTGCTGCAATGCCTCCAGTTTTTCTTTGTCTTCGGCGTTGAATGACCGGCAGAGCGATACGTAGTCCCGAACCTTGTCCGATTTCGGATCATTCTCCAGCCCGGTAACTCCCCAGCGGATTTTCACGCGATCCGGTCCCGCAGGGCGCAGGCACATGAACAGGGTGAAGTTGGTCGCCATACCAACCACCAAGTTCGGAAACACGCCGTACATGGGCGAATTGGTTCGCTCTTCCTCGGTCAAGTCGGGGTGGAACGGCCCGCGCGGCGGGTAGTCCGGATCGTAATAGGCGTGATAGCCCGTCCAGCCGTCACCGCTTTTCATCTTTTTGCACAGCTTGGTCGGCGTGATCGGATGCAAGGTATGCAGGTGCGTCGCACTGAGGTGATACCCTTCCATGAAGTTTTCAAACAGGGCCTTCCAGTTACAGGCCCAGCTGTCTTCTTCCATGAAAACCAGAAAGCGATCCTCGGGGTGATAATTTCTGACGATTTCGCCCAATCCCTCGAGGCGCGGCGTCAAAGGTGTCGCGTTTCCATCGAGATTTACAAAAATCCAACCCTTCCAGATTTCGCTGGCAAATTCCGGCAGGCCGCAGCCTTTCTTGTCGAATTTAGTTTGCCCCTTCATCAAGGGGGCGGCGACAAGGGCTCCGGTCGTATCATAGCTCCAGGTATGATAGCGGCAGATGAATTTACGTGTGTTTCCAGCGCCTTCGGCAACACGGTTGCCCCGATGGCGACAAACATTGGACAGAACACGTACCTGTCCATCCATATCGCGGGTAACGATCAACAACTCCTCAGCCAAATCGGTGGTGAAATAGTCGCCGGGGTTTGGAATTTCTCCAACATGGCCGACGCACATCCATTCACGCCGCAGGACTTCGTTCGTCTCCAGCTCAAGAAAATCCGGCGACGTATAGAATTCCGCGGGCATCGCATAACCGTCTTCCGGTGCGAGATTTCCGAGTTCTCCCAGACGCTCGCGAAGAGCGTTCACCTGATCTGCTTTCCCATCCAGCATCGCAAAAATCCTTTGACAGAAGAATCAAACTGTGATCACAGATAGAGAATACTGGTTGCTGTGACTAGTCCGAATCTTTGCACACCCAAGACGCGGGCTGGACCGGATAGGCCGTCATGTTTGTGTGCGTGACTCTGAAAAGGACCAAGACTGAAAGATGTTCCTGAAAAATGCATGGTATGTCGCCGCGTGGAGCGATGAGATCACTGATGAGCTTCAGCAGATCGTTCTATTGAACCAAAAAGTCTGCATGTATCGTGACGGGCAGGGGCGCATAGCCGCGCTGGAAGACGCCTGTCCGCACCGCAAGCTGCCGCTCAGCAAGGGGCGCCGCAAGGGTGACAATGTGGAATGCGGCTATCATGGGCTGACCTTCAACTGCACCGGTCAATGCGTGCGCGCTCCGGGCAAGGGGGGGATCCCGTCAAACGCTAAAGTGCACGCTTATCCGGTGGAAGAGCGGTATGGCCTTGTCTGGATCTGGATGGGCAATCCGGCATTGGCTGATGCCTCCGAGATTTTCGAAATCCCGGAATTTGGCAAACCTGACTGGGGGATGAACCGGGGCAAGGCGCTGGAGATAGACTGTAACTATCTGTTTGTTACCGACAATCTGCTGGACCCGACTCATGTGGCATGGGTTCACCAGTCCTCGTTCGGACAGGCCGCGACCGAGGATACGCCGCTGCGCATTACCAAGCGGGATGACGGTATCACGGTCTGGCGCTGGATGATGGATGTGGAACCGGCCCCGTTCTACAAAAAGATCGTGGAATTCGAAGGAAACTGCGATCGCCTACAGCATTACGAGGTCCGCTATCCCTGTCACGCGCTGATCCGTGCGGTGTTCACACCAGCTGGTACCGGGGGTGAGGAGGGACCTCTGCATGACAAGACGTTTGTCATGAACAGCTACAATTTCATGACCCCCGAAACCGAAGGCCGCACCCGATACTACTGGTTCCAGATGCGCAACATCCGGCCCGATGACGAGGGCCTGTCGCAAATGATGAGCGACGACGTCAAACACGCCTTTGAAGAGGACCGTGAAGTCCTGAACGAAGTTCAGAAGGGCATGGCCAATAAAACCAGCCCTCATATCGATCTGCCCATAGACGGCGGACAGCTGCGGTTCCGCCGCCAACTGGAAGTGCTGATTGATCAGGAGCGTACTGCAGACAAAGCGCTCGCCTAATCAACGGCAACAACAAAGCAGCGACTTTCCCAACAGGAGCTAAAAAGATGAACACCGACAGAACTGCCCATCCGGCTGCAGATCAATGGGCTGCAGAATGCAGAAACGGCGAGATGAGCCGACGTGAATTCCTTTCCCGGGCCACGGCGCTTGGGGTCTCCGCCGGTGCTGCCTATGCGTTGATCGGAATGCCATCGCCCGCGCAGGCCCAAACCTCTGCCAAACAGGGCGGCACACTGCGCATTGCAATGCCGGTGCGTGAACTGCGCGCGCCGCGCATGTATGACACGGTGGAGATGGGCAATCTTACAACCGGTTGTTTTGAAAGCCTTGTCGAGTATCAGGCCGACGGTACGTTCCGCCCCATGCTTCTGGAAAGTTGGGAGGTGAACGAAGACGCAACAGAGTACGTGCTGCACCTGCGCAAAGGTGTCAAATGGGCCAATGGCGAAGACCTGACGGTCGAACAGGTTGCGGGCGCAATCGAAGGATGGTGCGACAAATCCGATGAAGGCAACGGGATGCCGAACCGTGTGACGTCTTTGATTGATCCCGACACGGAAAAAGCGGCCGAGGGTGCGATCACCGTAAAGGACGACAGCACAATTGTTCTGCGCCCGCGTATTTCGGACATCACCCTGATCCCTTCCATGGCCGATTATGCCGCCGCAATCGCACACCCGTCCTTTGACCCCACCGATCTGGCAACAGCGATCGGCACCGGACCATACCGTCTGGTTGATCACGCAGTGGGCTCGAAGCTGGCGATTGAGCGGGTACCGGATTTTGCTTGGTGGGGTACCGATATCTACGGTGGTCCCTACCTTGACCGGGTCGAGTTTCTGGATTTCGGCACCGACATGGTGACATCCGTGGCGGCCGTTGAAAGTGATGAAGTGGACATGCTTTTTGAATCCACCGGTGATTTCATCACGGTCCTTGATGATATTGGCTGGACCAGATCCGAGGTTGTCACCGGCCAGACCGTCGTACTGAGGCCTCAGCAACTGGCCGAGGTGGAAGGGAACAAACCATATTCCGACATGCGCGTCAGGCGGGCGCTGGCACTTGCTGTCGACAACAATACCGTTTTGGAACTGGGGTATTCCGGCTTGGGTACGACAGGCGAAAACCATCACGTGTCACCGGTTCATCCGGAATATGCAAAGCTGCCGGAAATCGAGAGAAACCCCGAGGAAGCCCTGCGTCTTCTTGACGAGGCCGGAATGGCCGACTTTGAACATGAGCTTGTTTCAATCGATACAGGATGGATGAAAGACACGGCGGACGCCACGGCTGCGCAACTTCGGGACGCCGGGATCAAGGTCAACCGCAGCGTAGTGCCATCAGCGGCATTCTGGAACGACTGGAACAAGTACCCGTTCTCGACAACCAACTGGAACCACCGCCCGCTGGGTGTGCAGGTACTCAATATCGCCTATCGCGGTGGGGCGTCCTGGAACGAATCCGGTTTCAACAACGCCGAATTCGACAGCCTGCTGGATCAGGCGCTTGCCATCGCCGATGCCGACAAGCGTCGCGAAGTGTCCAAGCGCCTGCAAGAGATCATGCAGGAAGAAGGCGTAACGATCCAACCCTACTGGCGTAGCCTCTATCGCCATCACAAGCCTGACGTTGTGGGTGCAGACATGCATCCGGCGTCGCAGATATTCCCGTATCGGCTGGGTTATTCAGGCTGAGACACAAGGCATGAACCCGTCTGACAGGGCTGTGTTCATGCCGTTCAGGCCTGGTTGGTTGAAATCCACCGCTTCACGCTTCTTTTCCTGAGAGCGTTTTTCGCAAATGCTCGAGAAACAAACGGACGCGGTTTGGTTGGAACGCCTTGTCTGGATAAACGCCAAAGACGCCGACGTCTGGAAATCTGTCATCAAGATAAATTGGAGACAGTTGTTGGGTCTCAACTAGATCCAGAGCCATGATCTCTGGCATTAGCCCGATCCCCATTCCGCGGATCAGCGCTTCTCGGTAGATGTGGGTTTGGTTTACCACCATTCGCCAAGGTTGCCGCAATTTGCGCAGGCCAGTCTTTGTTAACAGTGGCCAGCTGTCGCCAAAGCGTGAGCCGCCGAATACCAGACAGGCATGGTTATCGAGCTCCTGAACGGTGGTCGGCACACCGTTACTCTCAAGATAGGATGGGGCTGCAAATAAACTCAGTCGGGTGCCGGCGAGCTTGGCGACAATCAGGGAACTATCTTCAAGCGATATTGCAAGTCGGATCGCAAGATCGACGTTTGCACTGACAAAATCGGTCTGATCATTCTCGATCACCAGATCGAACAACACGTTTGGATAGAGCTTCTGGAAACTTTCAACGGCATCTATCAGTGGTGTTCCCATGCCTTCGGGCGCTGCTACGCGGACAATGCCCGAAGGGCCGACGCCTTTTCGATCCGCGACTTCCTGTTCCAGTTCCGCCATCTGGTCCAGCATGGTTTTGCACCCGTGATAATAGCGCTGACCGGCATCAGTTACCTCCATCGACCGGGTGGTGCGGTTGATAAGCCGCAGACCCAGCATTGCTTCAAGATCGGCCACATGGCGACCCACGATGGCGGGTGTAACGTTTTGGTCGGCGGCAGCGGATGCGAAGCTGCCCAGTTCAACCACGCGGGCGAAAACAGCCATCTTCCTGAGCTTATCCATTCGATACCTTCAGTAAGTTCTGTGTTGCATAACGATCTAATTATGCCTGCTGTAGTAAAATATATATTGCCTCCCAGACAATAGGAGGCCCGTGCCATGAAACGCATTCTCACCGCCCTTGCGGCCGCAACCGTCTTTGCGAACGCCTCGGTCGCCGCAGAAGACGATATGAAGCCGGTCATGACCGAGCTGAAAGACGGTGTCTATCAGTTCCACATGGCGCATTATTCAAGCCTGATCGTGATTACCGATGACGGCGTAATCGTTGTGGACCCCAATCAGGAATTTCGTGCCGCAGCAATGCGCGCTGAAATTGCAAAGCTGACGGATCAGCCCGTGGTCAAGGTGCTCTACTCACATCCGCATTTCGATCATTCCCGCGGGGGGCAGATATTCAAAGAGGAAGGCGCCGAATTTATCACGCACGAGGGGTGCACGGAGTTGTTGGGCCGTGATCTTGAAGGCCAGGTTGTGCCGCCTGATGTAACCTATGTAGGAGACGAATACCGGATCGAGCTTGGCGGCAAGATCGTCGAAATGCGCTACTACGGTTCGAACGATGGTCAGTGCAACAGCGCTATCTACATGCCAGAAGACAAGGTTCTTATGGCGGTCGATTGGCACCTTCAGGGTTTCGTGAACCTTCCCGGTCGCCTGAACACCCATGACTACATAGGCTCGCTGAACACTCTGCGTCGCGTGACGACCGAACTGGATTTTGACACAGTCATATCAGGGCACATGCCAATGTCGTCGCCGGAGCAACTGGCCGAGGACCTAGCCTTTAACGAAGCACTCTTCAAGGCCGTGTCCGAAGGTCTTGCTGCAGGCAAGACGGTCGAGGAATTGAAGGAAACGGTCGAGCTGCCCGAGTTCAGCCACTGGTTCATGTATGACCAGAACCTGCCGGCCCATGTGAAGCGCATGGCCTATTCGATTTGGCACGGCCACTGACCTGAACAGCGCCGGGCAGGCACACTGCCCGGTGCTGTCCATCGCAGATGACTCGAGAACGGAGCATGACATGTCCAAGAAAACCGTAACCACTGGCAAGAAGACGGTCATTAGCGGCTGGCATGAAGGCCGCAAGTATTTCATGGCCGAAAACGAATACACTTCGGTCGCGGCTGGCAAAGAGGACACGCAGTCGGAATATGTTTTCGGCGCGGGTGAAATTGCGCCCGGCAGCTATATCCCGGATCACTACCACAAATGGGAAGACCAGACCTTCCACATCATCGAAGGTGATCTTGATGTCAAAATTGGTGATGAGGTTTTCAGGGTCGGGCCCGGCGCCAGCATACAATGCCCGCGCGGCGTCTCCCACTACATGAAAAACGTGGGCAGTACGACGGCCAAGATCATCAGCTATATCTTCCCCGGCGATTGGGCCGAGGACTTCATGGTCGAAACATCTCGCCAGAATGAAACCGGAAAACGGGACCTCAAGCTGATCGAAGACCGTTTTGGCGTAGTTTACCTGTAAAGGCGATGGTGTGGCTTCAATGAAACTCTACATCTTTGAAACCTGCCCGTTCTGTGTGCGAGCTCGGATAATGGCTGGCCTAAAAGATCTGTCGCCCGAACTCGTCTATATGGAGCCGGGGCAGATTCCACCCGAGATTGACGGCCGGATCGAAAAGTTGACCGTTCCGATTTTGGTGGATGGCGAGACTCTGATCCAGGGCAGCACAGAGATCATTCGTTATATCGGCGCAATCGGCAGTCCGTTGTTGCCCTCTTATGGCACCGGCGCCGAATTGGAGGAATGGCGCAAGGCGATTGCCACACCGCTAAACGCCCTGTGCTATCCGCGCATGCCGTACTTGAATGTTCCTGAACTGGCATCGTCCGAGGCCTGCGCGTTCTTTGAAAGAGCAATTCCAGAGCGGATCGGAATGACATTTGCGGACGCTCTTGCGCAAACTCCGCAGCTTGTTTCTGAGGTTGAAGCTTCACTCCCTAGGGTCACTCCCTTTCTGACCGGCAAATTCAGTTTCGACACACTCGCTGCGCTGTCGGACCTACGAAGCCTTACCATGGTGGCGGAACTCGATTTTCCGGAACAGATTTCAGCGTCATTTCATGAACTGATGACCCGCGCCGGTATAGCGCCGTTCACGCCTGTGGAGGTCCCTTATGCAGATCTGACGGTTACCGTCGATGTCTGACATGGCATCCCTATCGCGCGTTGGTCAGGTCCAAGACAACTCGGCCAACCAGGATTTGACTGTAGTTACTGACAAACGCACGTCATCTGAATGCGATAGCAGCCATACATCCCGCGCCATGGCTGACTTCGATGACTCCGCGCCGATACAACGAAACCGTTTGTCATCCTCGCAAACGAGTTTTGGCAGGACAGCTTTCCCATAGCCCCTCGCCGCCGCCTCCAGAGCGGTATTGATATCTGAAACCCGGAAACCGCATGGACGCTGTTTGTGCTGCCTTCGAAGCTCCTCCGTCCATCTCGCCTGCGGAAGAAACGCTGAGGCAGCATCGTAGCAAATCCAGTCAGAACTATCCTGCTGTTCCGGTGCCAGCTGCAATCCGCAAAACACATCAAACTCAAGTCCGCCGAGTTTTTGGGCCTTTGTCGCCAAACCGCCCTGTTCGGGCCGGGAGAAACGGATGGCCAGATCGGCTTCTCGTTTTGTCAGGTCTATGTTTCGTGCTTCAGGAACCAGTTCGACGGTCAGGTGCGGATGCTGGTCGCCCAGCTTTCGCAGGTGAGGCAATAGAATATGATTGATGATTACGGGAACGGCGCTGATCCTGACCGTGCCTTCGATGCGACCAGAGCTCTGGTCCAGTCGCTCACGCAATGCCATGTTTTTGCGTTCCATGGATTCAGCGTGATCAAGTATCTGATGAGCTGCTTCCGCCAATTGGTGCCGACCCGTTTCATTTCGGACAAACAGCGTTGTACCCAGCGCCTGTTGCAGCCGTTTCAATCGCCGCGCGACCGTCGTTTCATTCACGCCGCACCGCTGTGCCGCGCCTGACAGCGTGCCTGTTCTGTGCAGCGCGAGCAGATACTTGAAGTCATCCCAATCATGATCCTGCATTTTTGCAGAGTAGACTGGCAAGATGGCTTTGCCAAACAGCAACTTTGCTCTGTCATAGTGGCCCGGCATAGCAAAGTGAGGGCCCTCAATGAAGTTTATCGTCCTGTTTGAAGATGCCGCAGATGCCGATCCCGGCATTCGGGCGGCACACATGAAAGAGCATATCGCTTTTCTCGAAGCCAACGCCGCGACGGTAGAAGCCGCTGGGCCGCTGACGGATACAGAGAAGGGTGGGCGAGACGGTCTTTGGATTGTCGATGCAGAGGATCAAAGCGAGGTGGTGAAACTGATCCATCGCGATCCTTTTTGGCCGACGGGTCTCAGGGCGTCCTTTTCCATTCTGCCCTGGAAACAGGTCTATCGGAACGGCCGTGGGATGATCCCTGATTGAGGTTTGCTGGAGCTCGACATGATCGTGTCAATAAGCTCTTTGAGTCGACCCACCGGGTTAGCCCTCAGTCCCCTTTACCCAAAACTCGTTTTTGCGGGCGGTGACACGGTTCGCAAGAAAGTCCACGAACAGGCGCACCCGGGCTGTATTGCGAAGATCACGGTGCAAAAGCAGCCAGAGGCCGCGATACGGAAGCGGCTTCTGAAAGGGTGCACGGATCAAATCGGGGTGCCGGTCGCCGATATTGCAGGCCAGATAGGCCATGCCGAGACCGGACGCCGCGAGGGTGATCAACGGTACCAGTTCAGAGACGCGATGTTTTAACTGTGCTTTCGGATAGCAGCTGTCCTTCACCCATTTCGCGGTCACATCGCTTTCGGGCTCGTGCCAGCCGATCAGGTTAAGCCCTTCGCCCCCGTTGTCGCGGATGCGTGCGGCATAATCCTTGCTGCAATAGGCGGCTTGTGACATCTGAACCAGCTTTCGCCCGACCACGTCGTCGCTCACCTCGTGGGCCACACGTAGGGACACATCCGCCTCGCGCCGCGTCAGGTCGGCCACGTCATTGGTGAAGTTCATGTTGAGGATGATGTCCGGGTAGAGATCTGCAAAGGCCGCCAGATCATCCATGATCGATGTCATTGCCAACCCGTGGGGCAAGGTCAGATAGACGGTGCCGGACGGCTGCGCGTCGCGTCCGATGATTACACGAGAGGCGGCAGTCATTTCTTCTTCGACCCGTTCGGCATAAGGAAGCAAGTCCTCGCCCAATTGGGTCAAGGCGAGCCCCTGTTTCGAGCGGTCAAACAAGCGGCTACCCAGTCGTTCCTCCATCAGGGACAGGCGTCGTGTCAGCGTGGTGTGGTTGATCAGGATACTCTCGGCGCCGCCCCGGATCGTGCCGGTGCGGGCCACCGCCAGAAAGACTTTCAGATCGTCCCAGTTGAAGGCATGGCTTTCCTGCAGCATCGGCAGACCTCAGTAAGCTGGTTCATTTTTGACACGCGGTGTCCAGTTTTACCCATATACACGGCGATTTCCAAACACCTTATTTCCGAACGACAGAAAGGACCCCGATCCGGGCCCTGGGAAAATGGCAAAGGAAACGCAACATGAAACCGATTCAATCTGTGCTCATCACCGGCGCCAATGCCGGACTGGGCCGCGAGGCCGCGCGACAGCTTGCGCTGCAGAAAGGCATCGACAAAATCTATCTGGCCTGCCGCAACCGAACCAAGGCCGAGGCCGCCAGAGCGGCGCTTGAAAGTGACACCGGACGTAAGATATTTGAGAATGTTTTGATGGATGTCACCGACCCAGCCACGGTTCGTGCGGCTGTGGCGAAACTCACCACCCCGATTGATGCTGTCATTCTGAATGCGGGCGGTACCGGCGGGCGGCAACCTAACAGCCTCACTGATGAAGGCGTAACCAACATCTTCGCCACCAATGTATTGGGCCATGTGGTGCTTGTGGATGAGCTGTTGGAACGCCAGTTGGTGACATCCACTGTCCTATATGCCGGGTCCGAGGCCGCTCGCGGAATTCCAAAGATGGGTATGGAACGCCCCGACCTGTCCGAAGGAACCGTGGACGAGTTCAGGTCAATCGCCGATGGCAGCAAGTTCGGCCCCGAGGGCGATCCGATGAAGACCTACGGCTATGCCAAGCTCACCGCGACCCTGTGGATGGGTGCGATGGCGCGTCAGCACCCGCATATCCGCTTTGTAACCATGAGCCCCGGCGGCACCGCTGGCACTGCGGGTTTTGACGATCTTCCACTCATGAAGCGCATCTTCTTCAAGCATGTTGGCGGTGTACTGATGCCGATGTTCGGCATGATGCACAGCGTTGAAACTGGCGCAAAACGGTATCTGGACGGGTTGCTCAACCCCGAATTCAAGACCGGCCACTTCTATGCCAGTCAAACAGGATATCCCACAGGGTCGGTCGTGGATCAGGCCAGCATCGATGGGGTCTTGTCGGACATCACCACTCAGGAAAATGCCAACCAGGCCCTGCGCCAGTTCGCTTGAGCCAAAGGAGATTTGAAATGGAAACCACGTTGAACGCCCTCGTCATCCTTGTCACCCTCATGCTGACGGGCCTCGGAATCATGTCGATGTTTGCGCCACGCCGCATGGTCGCCAACTTTGGTATCGAACCGGTGGGCACAGCCGGGCTCAGCACCATCCGCTCGGTAATTGGCGGATTGTTCCTGTCTTCTGTCGCGCTGTTGGTGATCGGCCTGATCACGGGACAGACGCTGGGCTTTGTGGCCGTTGCAATCCTGATGGGCGTCGTAGCCTTCGGGCGCGTTGTTGGCATTCTGATCGACGGGTTCGATAAGGCAGTTATTCCACCATTGGTCGTCGAGCTGGTGATCATCGCGGTTCTGCTGGTGGCCTATTAGAACCCGACGGCGTGACCCGCGTTCAAAACAGAACCACCCGGCAGAGCGCATAGTCTCTTTGCCGGGTGTCGGCTACTGCGCTGAAATGAGGGAAGCTGCTAAGATCAGCAGAGACCGTTTCAAGAGATAGAGGTCGCTCAGGTCCACCATTGATCGTTCGCCGCTATGTCCACATCGGTCCAGCCAAAATGATGCGCGAAGCCCTACGCTGCGGTTTGCAGCTTGTCAGGACCCAAGCCGCTTGATCAGGAAATCCATAAAGCAACGCACTTTTGGTGTTAGAACGTTTGAGCGTGGGTAGATCAGCCATAGAACGGACCGGTCGTTCAGCTGCCAATCGGGCAAAATGTGAACCAGCCGCCCTGAGGCGATCTCATGCGCGATATTCCAGAACGAATTGATGGAAATACCGGCGCCGGCCATGGTGGCGACGCGCTGAGAGGCACCGTCATCAAAAATCGCTCGGCAATGCATTTCCTCGGGATCAAGTGTGAACAGCGTTCCATCCCTATCAATAAGATCCCGAGGGGCCAGATCCGACCAGGCAAGAAAGTCATGATGGCTCAGGTCTTCAGGTTTCTGGGGTGTGCCCCGTGCCTCTAGATAGGTGGGGGACGCGCAAAGGACACGGGTATCGTCTGCCAGTTTTCGCCCCTTCAGGCTGCTATCCTGCAAGGGGGCGCTGCGCAGGGCGAGGTCAAAGCTGCCTTCGATCAGATCAAAGCGGGTATCAGAAAGACGTAAATCCAAAATGATGCCGGGGTGAAGCGCCTGAAACTCGGGCAGCAACGGCATGATGTGCAACTGTGCAAAACTGCTGGGCGCGGCAAAACGCAAGGTGCCGGTGGGCTCGGCTGCACCCAGCCCAAGTGCCGCGCACCCGGCGTCGGCCTGGGCAAGGATTTCACGCGCGTAGGGCAGAAAGGCCTCTCCTTCTTGGCTGAGCGACACCTTGCGGGTTGTGCGATGCAGCAGTTCGACACCCAGTTCATGCTCCAGCTTGGCCAATCGGGCGCTGGCAATTGCCGGGGCGAGGCCGAGGCTGCGTCCGGCACCTGAAATGTTCAATTGCTCCGCCGCGCGGACGAATAGGCGGATCGACTGCGTGTCCATTCGATTATCCTGAAATCCCGAATTCTGAAATAAAAAATCGGTAGTTTCTATAAAAATGGCAATGAATAAATTGCCTTCCAAGCGAAATGCCAAGGAGCACGGCAAGAGATGAAAGCGATCGGATACAACCGGATTGGGCCAGTGGACGGTGCGGGTGCGCTGCGCCTTTTTGATGCGGACAAGCCGCAGCCCGGACCGCGCGACCTGTTGGTGCAGGTAAAAGGGCTTTCCCTGAACCCGGTGGATGTGAAACTGCGCGCCATCCGGGCCCCCGAAAAAGGCCCGGGCATTCTGGGTTTTGACGCGGCGGGCGTGGTGGTGGAGGTTGGACCCGAAGTCACCGGCTACAAAATCGGCGATGAAGTATTCTATGCCGGGGACGTGACCCGCCCAGGTTCCAACGCGGAATTGCAGGCGGTGGATGAACGCATCGTCGGGCGCAAACCCGCTTCTCTGGATTTTGTAGAAGCGGCGGGGATGCCCCTGACATCGATCACCGCTTGGGAAATGCTGTTCGACAGTTTCCGCCTGACCGAAGGCGGCGGAGCGGGCAAAAGCTTGCTGATTATCGGCGGCGCGGGCGGGGTCGGTTCGATCCTGATCCAGTTGGCGAAAAAGCTGACCAAGTTGACCGTGATCGTAACTGCTTCCCGCCCCGAGACCGAGGACTGGGTGCGCAAGATGGGGGCTGATCATGTGATCAATCACCGTGGAGATCTGGTGGCCCAGTCGCGCGCGTTAGGGCTAGAGCCGGACTATGTGGCGGCCCTGACTGCAACCGATCAGCACTGGCCCGCGATCATCGAAATGATTGCGCCGCGCGGCCATGTGGCCCTGATCGACGATCCTGAGAATTTTGACATTGCACCTGCCAAGCCCAAGGCGCTGACGATCTCTTGGGAGTTCATGTTCACACGTTCGATGTTCGGCACAAAGGACATCGAGGTTCAGCGGGAACTACTGAACAGGGTCTCTGCAATGCTGGATGCAGGAGACCTGATCTCGACCGTCACGGAGCGCGCCAGCGAACTTACGGTCGAAACACTGACCGATGCTCATCTGCGGCAGGAAAGCGGCCGGGTCATCGGCAAGCAGGTTTTGCCTAGCTTCTAATTCTTTCGCACAACCCTGAAATCAAGGAATATATGCAATGACTTACTATTCGGTTCTGGACGTGACGCCCACTAACGAAGACTGGATTCCCGGCTACTTGCCGACTGCCAATGAACGGGTCGCAGCACATGGCGGGCGCTACATTGCCCGCACAGCCAATCATGAACAGGTCGAAGGCGACGCCCAGTCCGCGGCGCTTCGGATCATCATTGAGTGGCCATCGAAAGAGGCAGCATTGGCCTTCATGCAGGATGAAGCCTACGCCCCCCACCTTGCTGCCCGGATAAACGGATCGGTCAGCAATCATTATCTGATAGAAGGTAAGGATGACCTTGCCTAATGCAATCGGGCTGTCGCCATCTAGACGGCCCTTTTCGCGTCGTGACCTGTCGCAGTTCAGTTGAGGAAACCATGATGCCTAAATCAATTCTCATCACCGGAGCGACCGACGGAATAGGTCGCGCCACGGCGCGGGCGCTTGCCCAACAGGGTCACCACCTGCTGATCCACGGTCGCAACCCCGATAAACTGAACGCGGTGTCAGATGATCTTAAGACACAGGGCGCGGAGGTGGATGCTTTTCTCGCGGATCTGTCCAATCTGGAGGACGTTCAGCGCCTCGCGCATTCTGTGCTTGCAGCGCATAAGCATCTGGACGTGCTCATCAACAATGCCGGCGTGCTCAGAACGCCAACTCCCATAACGCCCGATGGGCTGGACGTCCGGTTTGTTGTCAACACATTCGCGCCTGCTCTGCTGACCCGGATGCTGCTGCCGGTCCTGCCCAAAGATGGGCGTGTTATTCATCTGTCCTCAGCCGCACAGGCGCCGGTAGATCTTGCTGCAATGAACGGTCAACGAACACTTGAGGCGATGGAAGCTTACGCACAAAGCAAACTGGCCATAACTATGTGGAGTCAGGCCTTCGCCCAAGAATTTCCGTTGGGCCCGGTCTCGATCGCTGTCAATCCCGGCTCTCTGCTGGCCACAAATATGGTGAAGGAAGGATTTGGTGTTGCGGGCAATGACATTGATATCGGCGCGGACATATTGATCAGGGCCGCGCTGTCTTCGGAATTCGCCAACGCGTCCGGGCGGTATTTCGATAATGACAGGGGGAAGTTTGCGGCTCCCCATCACGGCGCTTCCGATCAATCGAAGGTAAGCAGTGTAGTAGACGTGATTTCATCTCATGTGGGTGAATATGAAACGAAGGTGCGATGAGTGTGATCGCAATGGTTTCTCTTTCTTGACCGAACATTCTGCTAATCTCTGATCTCTGCATGGTTTTCTAATCAAACCCGAATAGCAGATCGAATTCTTGCTTTATTATGCAATGAAGTTCGAGTGGCCGATTGAGGCATTCTTTGTGAGGGATCAAGCGAGCCTAAGAAGTCTGTTTTTTGTGCCGCTGCGATCGTCCAATTGTCATATCTGAACGCGTATTTTTGAGGATGCGGTGAACTGTATGGATTGCCGCCCGAGATTGCGGGCGGCATTGCATTTCCCTAAGCCGTCAGAAACTGGTTCGCAGCAACGTGTTCGACAGAGTCCAGAGTTCTTGGGCGCCGTCCGCATCGTAAGCGTGTGGGACATGACCGCCTTCCATAAGGTCTTTGCCACCCGGTTCGGCGACGTGACAGTCTTCCAGATAAAGGCCGGTCTTGCCATTCAAGTCGGGGGATGTCGCAGCCCAACAAGACGTCGCGGCGCCTTGGGGGATGGTTTTCCAGAGATCAGGGTAGTCCCTGACCATTTGCTCAAACCGTTCCAACAGGGCGGGGTCCAGATTGCGGCCCAGTTCGGTTTGGATGCCACCGGGGTGCACGGCAAAGCTGGTGACGCCATGGTCAGCCCAGCGGCGTGCGAGTTCGAGCGTAAACCAGATGTTTGCAGTCTTTGACTGCCCATAAGCCTGCATCGGTTCATAGTCGCGGTTCAGGTAATTCGGATCGTCGAGATCAACGGTCGAATACCAATGTCCCGCTGAAGACAGGTTGACGACTCGTGCCGCGCCCGCGGCCTTAATTGGCTTGGCCAGCAGATTGGTCAACAGGAAATGCCCCAGGTGGTTCGTGGCGAACTGGCTTTCCCAGCCTTCGGCGGTGCGCGTCAGAGGGGTTGCCATGATGCCTGCGTTGTTGACCAGGATGTCGAGCGTGTCATGTGCTGCCAGCCAGTTTTCGGCAAAGGCGCGGATGGTGTCGGGTTTGTTGTCGGGCGACACATAGTTTTACCATTCAACGACAGCTAAGCCATTGATTTTGAGTCATTCGGTTTTTCATGGGCGCACGGGTTTTGCCATTTGCGACTCAAAGGCTTTCCTTCACGTTGGAGCAACCGAAAGAGTCTATTCTGGTTTTTGATCGCCCTCATCGGTGCAAATCGTATCTAAATCACTCAAAATTCCGGCCAGTTCTTCTCTGACAAGCTTTAGCCGTGCTATCGATATCGCTTCACTCCGTCCCGCCAATTCGAGTACAACCGCGAAAACTGTGTCTGAATGCTTCATCAATGCGATCAAGTTTTCGCCTGTTGGTCCGTATGAGCCAGATATCCAGTTCTTAGCCGTTCGTTCACTTGCTCCAGTCCACCGCATCGTTGATTTTGTAGCTCGCCCTGCCCCACCCAGTTCTTGAGAAAGAGCGTCGCTGATCGCCTCCCTGTATTCTGACGCCGAAACGCGCTCGTCGCACTTTCGAAGAAACGTGTTGCCCTTTTTATGAAACATGTTTCCGGACCTCTCCCTTTAGGATTGAGAAAGGAATCGCAGAGTTCCCGTACAGGTTTGCAAATTTGAGTGGTGGGAGCCGCAGCATTGAGTTGGCCGAAGAACAAGACAGACAGGGAAAACCGCCGGAACGCTGCACAGTACGTTCGCATGTCGACAGAGCATCAGCGCTACTCGACCGAAAACCAGGCCGACGCCATCCAGCGCTATGCCGATGAACGCGGCTACAAAATTATCCGGACTTATTCTGATGCAGGCAAAAGCGGATTGAGAATTCAAGGCCGTGCAGGCCTATCGCAATTGATCGACGACATCGAAACTGGTCAGACCGAATTCGGAACTATTCTCGTTTACGACGTCAGCCGTTGGGGGCGCTTCCAGGACGCGGATGAAAGCGCCTACTACGAGTATATCTGCAAACGGGCGGGCATTTCGGTCGAATACTGCGCTGAACAATTCGAAAACGATGGCAGCCCAATGTCAACCGTCGTCAAAGGTTTAAAGCGGGCTATGGCTGGCGAATATAGTCGTGAGCTTTCACAAAAGGTCTTTGCGGGGCAGCAGCGGCTGATCGAGTTGGGCTATCGACAAGGCGGCGCAGCCGGGTTCGGGTTGCGGCGGATGCTGATTGATGAAGCCGGACGTACCAAGGGCATTCTTTCGCGAGGTGAACACAAGAGTATTCAGACCGACCGGGTAACACTTGTTCCGGGTCCCGCTGAAGAAATCGCAATAGTGAACCAGATCTTCTTGAGGTTTGTGAACGACGGTTGGTCTGAAGCTGAGATTGCGTCAAACCTGAATCAGCGCGGAATTCGAACCGATCTGGATCGGGATTGGTCACCGGCGGTTGTGCGTCAAATTCTAACCAACGAAAAATACATCGGGAATAATCTCTGGAACCGCAATTCCTTCAAACTCAAGAAACGCCATGTTCGGAACGATCCGGAAAATTGGGTCCGCGCTGTTGGTGCCTTTGAAGCAATCGTTGACGCCAACCTGTTCGACGCTGCCGGAGCAATTATTGCGGCCCGCTCCCATGTGTTGTCCGACGAAGAAATGCTGGATCGGCTAAAGGAGGTTTTGGAGGAAAACGGGTATCTCTCGGGCTTTGTCATCAATGAAGCGCCAAAGCTTCCATCCAGCGGGGCCTATCAGAACAGATTTGGTAGCCTGTTGCGCGCTTACAGCCTCGTCGGCTTCAAGCCTGACAGAGATTACCGGTACATTGAGATCAACAGACGATTGCGCAGCCTGCATTCCGACATCATCCGGGACATCATCGCCGGAGTCGAAGCCGTTGGCGGAGAGGTTGCTCATGACCCCGATACAGATACCCTCATCATCAATGACGAGTTCACCGTTTCAATTGTCATTGCGCGCTGTCTTCAGACAGGCGCAGGTGCGTATCGCTGGAACATTCGTTTGAACACCGGTCAGCTCCCCGACATGTCCATCGTCGTCAGGATGGGGCAGTCAAACAGAACGCCGCTCGACTACTACTTGCTGCCTACCTTTGACATGACCAAATCAAAGCTGCGCTTGGCGGAAAACAACGGTTTGTCCCTTGATGCATTCCGCTTCGATAACCTGGCTCATTTCTTCGACATGGCCGCACGTACGCCAATACTGGAGGCAGCGTGATGGACCATGCGCCGGTCGGACGCACTGTTCTTGTTCCTGTCGATGCAATTACTGTCGTCAACCCAAGGCTCAGGAACAAAAAGGTTTTCGACGAGATTACCGCGAACATCGCGGAGCTTGGGTTAAAAAGACCCATAACGGTTGCTGCGCGTGAGACTGAGAACGGAAGTGAGCCAGCATACGAATTGGTCTGCGGCCAGGGCCGTCTTGAGGCATTCAAGGTTCTTGGCCAATCTGAAATACCGGCGATCGTCATAGATGCCAGCAGCGAAGATTGCCTTGTTATGAGCCTGGTGGAAAACCTGGCGCGCAGGCACCACCATTCGCTGGACTTGCTCAGAGACATTGGGCGCCTCAAAGAAAGAGGTTACTCTGAAACTGAAATCGCCGCCAAGACTCAGCTGTCCAAGAAGTATGTCCACGGCGTCATCAAACTTCTGGAAAGTCACGAACACCGCCTTCTGCGTGCAGTGGAGAGCGGTAAGATTCCGGTCAGTGTTGCCGTTGACATTGCGGACGCGGATGACGTCGGCGTGCAACGTGTTCTGAGGCAAGCTTATGAGAAAAAGCTTCTGCGCGGCGGCAGACTCCTGGCGGCCAAGCGTCTTGTTGAGGCGCGCCAGAAACACGGCAAGGGTCGCGCGAACACTGTCGAACGGCCACGCAAAAGCCTTTCTGTCGAGACACTGCTCAAGACCTATGAAAACGATGTCGAGAAAAAGAAGGTGTTGCTGAGAAAAGCAAGCGCAACGCGCAGCGAACTGCTCTTTCTGACACAAGCGCTCAAGACCCTGATGACTGACGAAAACTTCGTCACTTTGCTTCGCGCCGAAGGGCTAACCAATCTGCCAAAGCAGGTTGCAAACCGGTTGGCGCAATCCGAGGAGGTGTCCGCATGACGGTGACCAGGAAAGAACGGACGGTTGTAGCTGCTTTTGAACAGGAGTTGGTGACACTCTCATTCGAAAACATCGCGCCGCTCCATGTGCTCACGCCGCAAAAGAAGGCCAGCATCAAATTCAAACAGATCGCCGCATCCGTTCAGGAAATTGGCCTTGTTGAACCTATTGTTGTGTCCCGCGACCCATACAACGCTGGTCAATACACTCTGCTTGATGGGCATCTACGCCTTGAGGTTTTGAAAGACCAGGGTCAGACACATGCGCGATGTCTTGTCTCCACGGACGACGAAGCCTTCACCTACAACAAACGCATCTCTCGTCTCGCGACCATTCAAGAGCACAAGATGATCCTGAGAGCCCTCTCTCTTGGCGTACCGGAGGCCCGTTTGGCGAGCGCGCTTAATGTCAACATCAAGACTCTGAAGCAGAAACGCCAGCTTCTGGATGGTATCTGCGATGAGGCGGCGGAACTGCTGAAAGACAAACAAGTGGCTTTGACCGGGTTTCAGATTCTGAAGAAAATGAAGCCGATCCGGCAGATTGAAGCGGCGCAGCTCATGGTCGCCATGAACAAGTTCACGATCAACTATGCCCGATCGCTTCTAGCCGCGACACCCGAGAGCCAGTTGGTGTCAGCAGCAACGCCGAAAAAGATCAAAGGTATTTCACGCGAGCAACTGGAGCTGATGGAGCGCGAGTCTGCCAACCTAGAACGCGAGGTCCGCCTTGTCGAAAACAGCTACGGCGCGGACCATCTCGATCTGGTTCTGACACGCGGGTACATCGCGAAGCTGATGCGCAGCGAGCAGATCACGCGCTACCTGTCGCTGCACCATGACGCGTTCTTACCCGCGTTTGAAAAGATCACGGAAAACGAGGCCTTCACTTCCTGAACCTTCACGGCTGATTGGAATTGTTTTTGGGGACCCGGACCCATCAAGCGCGGGGACCGCAGGAGACGCCGCACGGTGGGGCGGATCAAGCGCGGCGATGGGGAGGATGGCGAACCCGTCGGAGCCCATCATGCCGGGCCAGACGCCCGGCAGGTTTCTCGAAAGTCTGCGCGTATTTTCTGGTTCAGAAGCGCGCAGACATCATTTTTCCGAAACGCTACGACACAACAAATCGCGAACATCGCTGAACAGATGTTACGGTCAGGCGATCCCGCATTTGATCTATCAAAATAGCAGAGGTCACGGAGTGACCTCTGCCTCATCTGCTTATCTGCCAAAGAACTCAGCTACAGCGTCCGTCGACGCCTTTACCGCCTCGGGCTTGTAGTAGAAGTCCACATGGGAGAACTCATCAAACGCCAATTCTTCATGTTCGTTGGTCAACTTCGCGACAAACTGGGTGGAGCATGGCGCGGTAAAGGCCGTGCTGCTGTAAATTGTCAGGGATGGCTGCACGATCTTGTCGGCATAAGCTTCCCCGATGGAAATCAACGACTGCATACCCTGATCGCCAATGTGCATGTTGGTATAGGTCGGAACCGCGACCGGGCCTTTGACTCCATCGCGCCCGTAGTAGTCATAGGATTCTCCGGCCATCGGATTAACGCCCGATCCGACAAAGTCCTCTCGGGATTGCTCATCATTGAGGCCAAAAGGAGCGACATAATCCGGTTCGCCTGTTTCATACATCTTCTGCATCGAGGCGTTCGAGGCTGCGATCTGCTGGTTGACCATATCGCGGTCGGTCCATTGAAAACCATCAGCCGCCATCATGCCCGACACCATGGCGATTTTCTTGATGCGATGATCGGTCACGGCAGCCGATGCGATGATTGAACCTCCTTGGCATACGCCCAAGCCATAGATCTCATCTACGAATGGAAGGGTTCCCAGGTAGGAAACGGCGTCCCATGTGTTTTCGATCAGGCGAAACATGTAGCGCGACTGCTTGTACTCTCCGGGCAGCGCCGGGGAAGAACCCATACCTAGGTAATCGAAGCCGAGATAGATGAAGCCCCGTGCGGCCATTTCCGGGCCGTAGGTGGCGGGGATCTGATCTTTCACCTGCGGGAACGGGCTGGCACCCACGATGGCCTTGTACGTTTTGGTCTTATCAAAGCCTTCGGGCAGGTAGAGATCGCCCGCCATATCCACGCCAAAGGATTTGAAGGTGACTTCGTTTTTGCCCGCGGTCAGATGTTGAGTCGTCATGGTCTTGGTCCTTTCGGGGTCAGGCAGCTTTGCGCCTTGCTAAAGTAAATTGTTGTGTTTACTTATGGTGGGGAGGTGACGTTTGTAAACACGTCTTTTTACTTTTTGGGGCAGAAATCTTGAAACGCACTGAAAAAAAACGAAAAGATATCATTGATGCGGCAATCGATGAATTCAAAGAGCAGGGGTTTCTGGGGGCAAAGACCACTTCAATCGCCAAAAAAGCGAACGTATCGAGTCGCACGCTCTACAATCATTTCGAGAGCAAGGAGGCCCTTTTCGAGGCGATCTCACAGATCATGCTGGAGCAGAACCGGAGCATGGAGCCAGTGCCCTATGATCCGGATCGCGACTTCGTCAAGCAATTGAAGGAAGCCTTGTGGCGCTACATTGGGGTGATCACAGATGAGACCGCCATCGGATTAAACCGGATGGTTATCTCAGAATTGATCCGTGACCTTGACCGGTCCCGGCAATTCTTCAGTGAAACCGCGACACATGACTACCCGATTACGAGGCTGATCAGCGAAGCCATGGACGCAGGTGTAATCCGAAAAGCTGATCCGGTTTTTGCGACCAACCAGCTTCTGGCACTCGTCAAAAACTTCTTCTTCTGGCCGGAGTTCTTCCTTGGCGAGAACCCGACGCCTAAAGATGTACTGGACGATTGCGTTGCCATGTTTCTGGCTCACTATAAGGCTGAAGTTTGACCGGTCACCACTTAAGACAGCAGTGTTGCGCATCGTAGTCTTCGCCAAAACAGAGCTTGATCGGCCGAATTTCGCAACCAATGCACGAATTGCAGCGTCATAACAAACCGCGAACATCGCTGAAGCGGTTTTATGAGAAGCGATCTCTGGTTGAGTGGTCTGCTTACCCGCAGTCCCAACACACCATCACCGAACGGACAAGACTTTCAGCAATACATCACATGTTTAGAAACACAGGCCGAGATACGTCCTAGTGAACTTCGGGATCACAGCCTCGACTACAGGATCAAACAGAAGACAATTGCGTCTGCTCAAGCCGTCGCATCATGGCCGTTGCAAACATCACGCCCAGAAGGAACATTCCAATCACTAACAGGACAGGTTTCAAGGAAAGGCAGAAGGCACAGTCGAAAAGCCGGGCGCAGACCATCGCTCTCCATCATACCAGCTCTTACATAAAATACATGCTGATATGAAAGGCGGGTTAGGGCCAGTGATCGAGCTGGTTTTAGTAAGAAAACTCCAGCTCGTCTTTAGAGCCGTCTCCAAGCGTTAACGTAAGCAAAAGCTGATCTTGAGCCTGGTAGTTTACGAAACTATGGGTGGTTACCGAAAGGTTGGCGTCTTGGCTCGTGCTTACAACGATCTCACGACCAAAGAAATCTGTACCGTGTAGGACGAAGCACTGTTCAAGTTCAAACAAGTTTTCTGATCTATTCAGACAGTTTTCTCGCTGCTCCTGAGTGCTTTGAATCGGCAGATAGCCGGTCACCCTGTAGGATCTGGCTTCATTAGGACCAATGGTCTCAGCACCACTTACAACTTCATTCGGACTTGTTGCGCGAGAGACATCAAACGGCAAATTTGAATACGAAGAATAGCGTCCTTCTTTGGTGATATGTGTCATAGAAAAGTTAGTTAGCGATATCGATTTGTTCGTTGGATTATAAACCTGAAATCGCCACGAGATTGGCCCAATCGCGATATCCATAGCTTTGGTATTGAGGTTATAAACGTCTTTAATCTGAATTGGAGCACTGGCTAAGACTCGCCCACCTCCTGTCAATGAAACTCGATCTGGCACCGACCTAAATTGAAGCCATGTGGAAAACGCAGCCAAGAGGAAGGCCAGAACGGCTACAATCAAACTCAATAGGTTTATGGAAAATTTCATAACTTAAGCCTTAGTCAACAAAGAAGGACCTACCGAAGAAAACACCTTTGGCAGCATCCTGATCCATTTTGCCGATGCGATGAAAAATGGACCCTTTTCCATTTCGTGCACCCGTAGGCCACCCTGTACAACCAAAGCCTGAGCGTTCCAACAGGGATTCACCTAAAGGCCGCTGACTTGAGGTATGTGATCCACCCTCATTTGGTTTCGGGTCACAAGTAACCATAAGCTAGTGCTTGCGTCTGGAAGTTGAATCGCGCCCGGGAAAAAAGAACTAGGCGAGAAACTGAAATCCGTTCCGCACCCTTATCTCTCGACATCACCTGAAGTAGCTGCGCTTTCAGAGAAGAGCTCATGCAACCCCTTGCGTTTCATACGCCTCACCCTGCTCACATGGTCGAGCAGCAGATCAATATTATCTGGATCGCCGCTACTGACGTAGGCGTTAGCGATCAGTTCAATTAGAGATCCCAGATTGCCTGCAAGCGCCATGTCCGTGCGCCCTTTGGTCAATTTGTTCCCTCCGCCTTTGAAAGGCTACGTCTTAACTCTCGATTAAACGAACCCCGATGAAGTGATGCGCAATCGGAGTGCGTTGACAGAAACGTCTGAAGCCGGGAATTCAATCGTCAGCTTGGCTATCCTTTGTCAAACTTCTGGATCATCTCCAGGGGCAACATATGCCGGAAACACGGAGGCGTGTTTTCCCACTCCTCCTCGTCAGAGAAGGGCTCAGTTCTGACCTGCATACGGTCGATATCTTCGCCCTCGGCTGGGTTCAGGTTTACGCCAAGCATCTTTAGAACTTCGCGTAACCTCGCCTGTCCCTCTGGTGTCGAAGCCGCACCGCTGCGCTTCATCTCATGAATCTCGGCTTGGAAGTTTCGCGCGCTGGTCATTGGCACTCTTTTCGGAGCTTGTTTTCTATCCATCCCGACAATACCTAGCTCCTATGCGGATCGGGGATTTCCGATCGCCAGCAACGCGGCCACTCTGTTTTGAGCAGCCAAATTGCGCACACTCATGATATCACAGTTCTGCGTTTTTGTTGGCGCTTCAAGAATCATTGAAGCCATGCAGTCAATACCCAGTACGATCCGCACTTTGGGTTTCTTTGCTTGTTGGAACAACAAGTCCGATCTTGCGCAATCGCGCTTCCAATCCACGCCTCTTGTAGAGCCGACTGACGCCTGGCGGTGTATCCAGTGGGTAAATGCCCCGGGCTTCGAGGTGACACCCAAATGGCCCGGGCGTTCTTCGGTATCGAAATGCCATGAGCCCCAGAGTGTCGTGTGTAAGCAGAAACCTCTCAATACTAGCCTCAGAAATAGCGGTGACAGATTGTCGGGATTTTGGACTACGTAAACGTGCGGACATCACCAAATTCTGATCAATCAGATAGTTGATCGTCTGGTGGGTCACCCGCAGCTTTGTCGCAGCATCGGAACGCGTGATGCCGGGCATCACCAATTTGGGCAAAGCACAGCGGACTTCGTCGAGATCAATCGCAATACCATCAAGACCGGTGCGATCCATGTCGGCAGAGATCGCCTTAAGCTTACCAGCCACGATGAGCGCCAGAATCTCTGCTGATCGGCATCTCAATCGCTGCGCCACGTCCGCCAGCGGCAGTAGATTTGCGACACTGCCGGAGGTGTTGGCAGCGCGGTCTGCCACCGAAGTCATCAATGCCTGAAGTTTTGCGCGATCGTATTTTGGCCGATGATCCAGAGCATCAAGCTCTTGAGTTACCAAACGCAGCTCGCACAAATCCTGAAGCATCTTTTGTTTTGTATGGAGCATCTTCAAAGCTTCGGTGGCCGTTATCCGCCCTTGAATTTCGTCGGACATCGTAGCCACGTCCTTATGCTCGATTGCGCGCTTCAAGGATATGCCATCAACGCTCCCACCACGTTCAGCCAAGCCGTTGAAGATAAGGTATCGACCGATACGTTTGCGTTCCATTCCAAGCGTTTTGCAGGCCGCTTCGACAGTATAAACAGACCGTTTCGAACACGCGCGACCAAGTACCTCGTAACCATCCGGCACCGGGTAGTGCTCAAAGATATATTCTCGCACGATGCGGCGGACGGGCTCCACTTCTTCTGGAAACGGGGTCTGATACATCCATTCATAGAATGCACCAAGATCTGACTTCTGGCGTATCGTTGACAGTGCCTGATCAGAGATCAACGTTCCCAACGTATCCAGCAAACCGTCCTGGCCAGATTTCAAAGCATCATACCCCGCCTTCCCTGCTCGGTGCATTTCCGCTTCCGTGGCCTTGCTGAGTTTGGCTAAAGGCCCAAAAAGCATCACAAAACCGAGCGTTTCGCAGAGTTTTGTTGCCGCATGAAGTGATAGACCATCCAGAAACGGATGCTGCCTTACCCCTTCCAATCGATCGAAGACATATTGTTCAAACTCGGATGGTTCGCGCGACACCGGGCTCTCCGAAGCAGCCAAGATCAAATCCCAGTTTTTCTCCACTTGGCCAACGAAATCATAGGCGTTGATCGCATATTGCTCGGTCGGAAGCTGCAATAACCCTACTGAGTGCTTTGCACAGCAACGAATGGATGTCAGTTGCCAGTAGTAGCGGCGGTAGGCACCATTTTCACCATGCTGTTCAACATCCTCGCGAAGGCACTTTGGGCAGACTTGCACACGTGTCCTGTAAATTGTTCCCTTGGCGCATCGGTGCCCCCGGATCGTGTAACGCCCGTTTCCGATTGTTTTTATGGACCATCGCGACAACAAATCAGGGTCTGCACCTCCAACCGCCGAAATACGTGCTAGAAGCGTTTCATCTCCACGAACATAGTCGTGCCATTTGAACCCAAGATCGGCGCAAAGAGTGGTTGGAGAGCTGAGACCACAGTAACGGGTCAATCGTGACACATATGACGTGGGTGTTTCAAAAGGATTCAGTGGAAATGCAAGCTTATGCTCCATGTTTTCCTCCACTCTCTGTCAACATTCCATTGAAACTCACTGTCCCCATGACGGCACGCGGATCGATTGCGAGATAGTCTGAAGCCAGGAAGGGATTGAGCGCAGGAATACAGCCGGATTTCCGCTGAAACGCTGTCACGAAATGCCCGATGCCGAGCTCAGCGTGACCGGCAAGCAACGCGTCCTCGACGCCCGCCAAAACGGTTTCAATGATCAAGCCAAATTCATTGGCCCCCGCATGAACCAGGCGTCCTCGAAAGTCGCTATTTTGAAGGTCTTTTCCAATTGCCAGCTCAGCCACTTGGCAATACCGCTCCAGCATCGTCGCGATCTCATTACTATGGGACGACACCGACACCGCCTTCAACTGAACGATACTCATCCGCCTCTTGAGCTGGTCATCTACATTGATCATGTCGATCACCTTTGGCATGCCTGACAAGATCAAACCGACCGGCCAGTCCTTGTTGTTCATCAGTGATTTGAGCGTATTCACGACCGCGTCACGCGCCATCGGACTGGTATTGGAATAGAGGTCTTGCGCCTCATCAAGATGCACAAAAAGAGTTCGGCGTTCCCTGAGCAAATGGCGAACCTGATCCCAGATGAATGCGGCAGGTTTGTCTCGCTGCAAAGGATACCCCAAGGCATGCAGCATTGAGGATCCAACATACTTAAGCGTCGCGGGTGATGGGATCTGTAAGCTGACAATCTCGGCAACTGCATTTCTGTCATGAGGGTCAGTTTGGCCTGAATACCTACTGATCAACCTATTTACGGCAGTGGTTTTGCCACTCCCTGACGCGCCAACAACCGCAATACCTTTTGCTTCAAGATACGTGCCGAGAGACAAGACTGCACGACGACGGCGCAACAATCGGTCAAACTGCTCCTGAAGGTCCCGGTAGGGCTGATGCGTGATGAAACGCGTCCTCAGTTTAGCCAGTTGAATATCGACACCCTGAATTTTGGTATGATCAATCATCTTCCCAGCTCCAATCTTGTTGATCGCGCGCCTGGCTTTCGTTCGAACGGTCATCAGTCGTCAGCTCCTCGAAGTTTTCTTCATCTTCTTCTGAGAGCGGAATCAGCCGACCAAACAGGTCTTTCTCTGGGGGAAGATCAAAGCCGCCTGGATGTTCGGCCTCAATGCTCAGGCCCAGGAACAAATCATCATGCGCGTGCTGTAATCCTTGCGGTGTCAGGCGGCGGAGGTAGTTTCCGAACCGGTCTTGTTCTTGCGCATTGATTTGAAAGATCCGCCTCAGCGCGCTTGCGACGACATCTTCATAAATCGCGGCTTCACTTCGGTGTTTCAGTCTGAGTTCCAGTGCCGCCGCGCGCCAGTCTTCCAGAGAGACACCCTCAAAACATCGCTGCAACGCGATGGCCGCAAACCATTCTTCTCTGATGCGAACCATGATCCAGCCCAGATCGGTTGGATCAACACGGATATCGACCTCGGTGTCATGATCATGTAGGAAGAAATGCCGAAGTGCAGCGCAGGTATAATCAATACCAAATGCCGACACACCTTTTCCGGTGACGGTTCGAGTTAATTTGAGACCAAATGCCCGCTTGCGTGTTCGATCGCAAATGTCGGGTGCAACACCTTTCTCCGCCGATAAACGCTGCCAGCAATTGCGCGGCGTTTCGCCCTTCAGCCCTTTGTGCGGCTGGTTGTGATACACATCCACCACATACAAAACGAGCATCTGCATGAGAGCATCGTCTGAAATAGATGCAACGTCTTCTGACGGATAATCTCCCCGGCTTTTGGGATTGCCGAAGGTTCTTCCGATCAGGCGCGGCATGAGCGCCGTGCCAAATGTCCCGAAAACCCGCTCCACTTTTCCACGAAGCTTAGGCACGCCTGCAGGGGGCGTCTCCACACTGCCGCCTGCATCCAGAACAGCTGTACGAAACGCATCGTTTACAAACGCGGCACCCTGATCGGTCACGATGGTGACGAGGCCGCCACGCTGGTCCCAACTTCCTGAGCAATCCGCCGCAATGGCGAGCTGGCTTTTGTCCCGGGTGATGTCGGCTAAAGTCGCAATAGCATCCGCTGTGTTGGGCTGGACGGCCAGTCGCATGCCGACAATGCACCTCGTCGCGCAATCGATTGCGACATAGAGCCAGCGACGTCCCCGTTCGAATTGCGCCAGTTCTTCGGGCGATAGTGAATCCAGCGCGCCCCTGTCGGCCAGAATACCGATGAGATCGACATTCCATTCGTCTATCTCCACGCGTTCAAGCGGGTATGTTGCATCCAATCCGTTTTCCCAGATCACCAAGTCGCGATTGGTCTCCGCCGCGCCTCGCCTCTGAACCCGAGTAAAATATGGATCGAGTGCCTTAATCGCCCTCTCTATCTTGCGCTTCGACGGTAGTCTAAGTTCAGCCTGGCCCGCGTTCAGACGTCGCTGGTTCTCTTCTTTAAAGCGCCTTTTACACTCATCGTAGACGATCTTCGCCGACACCTGCTGCTGCGTCAGGAACTCGTTCAACGCCTCCGCGATGATGCGCCGACCAACGCTACAAAAACGGTCTGATCTGTTCCCGCACCGATGGTAGCGTGGGATCAAATGGAGAGGCGATTGGCCACCTTCTTCGTATTTTTTCAGCCATTTCCGGAGCGATGTGGCGCAAGGTGGCTTTCGGCGTGTTATCTCTCGCCCCGCTCTGGGACGCTTCCACTGGTACTGATTGACGACATCTTGCCGGTCAACGATTGCCATCATCAGCGGCAAGGCTGCTTCGATAGAAGCGTCCGTGCGGACTACTTGGTCCTGCGCTTCAAGCAAGTAGTAGGCTTGGCAATAGGCAAGCTTCCAAAGAACGTGTTCCCGCTTCTTGTCTGGTAGGTCGCCGACAGCATCGACATTGGCATTTCTTCTCCGTTTCACCGCCTCCGGTCGAAAGTAATCTCGCTCGAACACTGTTGACGGGAGCTTCAAGGTGTCCCTCAGTTCTGAGCTGGTAAATATCCGTGTCCCGAATGCTGAATCCGTTCGTTCAAAAACAATTTCGACATCAGATTGTGCTTTGAACTGATAGCTGATGCCGTCAACGACAAGCCGGTCGAAGCGCGATAGCCGCATAAACGCAGTCATGCCGCACCTCCCACAGTCACCAATGTGTCCATGCCAACAGGTCGGGTAAGGTCAGCCACCAGCAGGCCGTCATAGATTGCCAGGAAGATCGCTCGGAATCCCTTCCCACCTTTGGCAAGCTGATCACAAAGCACACCTATTCGCGCGGGCAGCTCGACCGATGTCAAAAGTTCGCGAAGCTCAATTTCCGTCTGTCTGCATCGATGCCACGAAAACTCGCAATACCTTTGGGCATTGATCGCTTCTCCGAGTTGAAAGTCTTGATCCGTAATCAGCACGACATCATCGGCAAATGTTTTGCGCATAGACCGCCGAACGTGCCGAAGTTCTCTCGCAAAGTTTCGCTTGAGTGCACGTTTGGCGGGCTTGACTGCAACTGCGAGCCGTCGCCCAGACCTGAGCTGGACCCAGAAGTCAAAGGTATGGGATCTACGACGCCCTAGATGATCCGTATAGAAAACAGGAATAGGCTGCTCTCTGATATCCATGACATCTTTGTTGGCCAGGAACAGCCAAAGCACCCGCTGTTCAAGTTTGCTCTCATACTGGATGACGCGCGCATGATTGTCGGATGGAAGGCGCGCTAGGATAGCGCCTCGTGAACTGGCACGAGATCGTTTGGGTATGTCTCGCGTTGCGCGGCTTGGTAGTGGGGCACGGTCCCCGCCTTCAAAGTTATCGTCGATGTTGCTCATGTTACTTTTGGGGCGGTTTGCCATGCGTTGCGCAGGTCAAACCGCCGTCACCTTCTTCTGTATGTCGAATTGCAAAACCCATCCAATCCCATCGCCCAGCCGAGCGATGAAATGGTTGACTTTTGGGGTCACAAGAGGGAAGAAGATGTATCGGTACGGTATCGATACTGATTGCAAAGGCCCTAGAGAGTTGCCGCTCTCGGGGCCTTACTCTTTTCCCGGACAGCTTGTGTTGCTGTGTAGGTTTGCATGGCTACGTCATTCTCAATCCTCCTCTGTTTGATACCGTTCAGGCCAAAGCTCCTCGGGTGACTTCCCGAGCTGCTCTGCGATGGCTTTCTGGATACGCCTCGATCTCCGGTATCCCTGAGACACGGTTGACACCGAACTGATGGAAAGCCCCAGCTCCCGGCTCAGTTTCGCCAGCGAGCTTCCAGAAATGCGCAGAGCGCATTTGATGCGTTCGTGTTTTTCAAGATCCACAACCAATGGAAGTGCCAAGCCAAGTCCTCCGACCGAGTCTTTCGTCCAATTGGTACTGCGAAACTCACCCAAAGTGCAATATTATTGTTATTTTACAATTAATTACACTAAGCCCCCTGTTTCACCTAATTTAGAAATCGCCTATTTTCTGAAAAAAGCGCCGTGATTGCGAAAAGCTGTTTCTGGCAACATCATCTTCCTCACGTTACAGTCACGACAACTTATTGATTTGGGGGAGATACCAGCATGTACAGCAAGGTTTTTCCCGTGAAATTGCGCTCCGGGCATGTCATCGCGGTGGCTACCAATGACTGCGAGTGTGAAGGATACCGGCCCGCGCAGATCATACGGCTTTATCGAAGAAGCACGAACTTGCGTGAATTGGCCGAGCGCTTTGGAATTAGCCCGGTTCTTGTCCGCAAGTTGTTGAGACTCGCCAAGATCGACTACGTACTAGATCTCTATGGTCAGTATGAAACTGGCAAAACTTGCACAGAAATTGCTCGCGAAAACGGGATGAAAGTGGCAACGCTTACAGTCTTGTTCGCCGCAAGAAACCTAAGTGTGTCTCGAGGTAGAAAACGTCCGAACATTAAGATGACGGCAGCAGCTAGAATTTGGGCGGTGTGCCGTACAATCAACGAGTTTTCTAAGGCGCTCGATACGCACTGGACTACCGGCAGCAGGATTTTAGGGGATTTCGGGTTGATCGAAACGGTGAAATCCGCTCCCTCCCGCCTGCGCAACAAGGCCCTCGAAGGCCCCACTTAGCGGACATTAGTAGAAATTCACGGTATCTCCCAAAAAGTTGGCTGTGAGCCCATACCGATCATCCCCAGGCTATCTGTTTGCTGCGGACGCAGTCGGCAGGTCGCAGCCCAAAGCGGACATGCCAGATCAGAATTCTCGGACTGAGAGCGGCCGTTCGCTACGAGCAAGACGATACTTCGACCTTGACGACAAAGGACGTTTTTCGGTGGCAGGAAAACCGCCTTCGGTCGCGACATCCTAGATCAACGATTGCCACACACAACAAGGTCGTCGAATAATGGACATCCGTTCATGCAGGTGGATCGATGCGAGCAATCTCCACAGCGGTCTGAGGCAAAGTAGTTGCGAAATGTTGCCATGTTCTCTGACTTGGTCCATATCTCCAGCAGTGAATTGCTCTCGGTCAGCTTATCGCCCTCCGCGAGGCCGCTTTGAAAGGAGCAAGGATGCACCGAAAGATCTTCTGAAACATACATGGAGAATCGTCCAGCATCGCACGCGTCGACCATGGTTGGATTAGCATTAGTCCGAGCAAAAACACCGCTTACACAACAAGCGTCGAAACCAACCTTCAATTTGCGCTGGCTTGAAGTTGCCAGCTTGAAGAACTCATCTAGCCGATTACTGTTCCGAAGCATCTTCTTCTCAAAGACTTTCCGACCAGATGGTTTATAGTTTAGAAAGATAATGGCGTTGATCTTCCGCAAGAATGCTGGTGGCTCTGTGAGCCACGCAATTGCGAGGTCGATGCTTTCAGAATCCAAAATGAAGTGAACATTGACCTTGATACCATACGCGGTCAGCGTCTCTATTGTCTCCGCTGTTTCATCGAATGGTTCGTAGGCAGATACAGCCACTGCCCCGCAGTGTTTGCGTGTCGCTTCAAGAATATAGCTACTCAGGCCGCGCCCGTTAGTCGTGTAGTTCGGCACAATTTCCTTTGAGGCGGTGTATTCCAGAATCTCAACAAAGTCGGGATGCTGGTTCGGGTTACCGCCTCCCAACGCAACCTGAAAAACACCCATCTCGGACGCTTGGTCGATGACGTTCTTGTAGTCTGACAACGCCATGTGCCGCCCCTGCTTGGTCGAGGATTTGTAGCAGAAAGCACAACCTTTGTCGCACCAGTTGGTAATCGATATGTCCATCAACTCTGGTCCGTGAGGGGACCAGAACGGATCCTTCGAATCTTTGTCCGGAACACGCGCGAAAAAGCCGGTGTCCGAGTTAAAAAAAGAGGTATAGCCGAGGCTTTTGTAGCGGTGGGCTTTTAGCACAGATCACCAATAATTGTTGTATGCGTTAATGTAAAAGGCCTCAGACTCGACCTCAAACATGGCCATGCAAAGGAGGGACTCAGCGAGAGGCCCGTCGCTGCTAAGCGAACCTGTCGAAACCTTTTTACCTTGATCGATGGCGTCTTTCATCCGCTGGATTACCTCGGGAGTGAATTCATGTGTTCCCGAAAGTTGATTGGCAGCTTCTTTAGAGGTCACCGTAGTACCCCTTTGCAGCGCATACTCAATCTCTCCATGCATCTGCACAAACAGGTCACCGACGGGGCCGTCACGATCTACACCCGCAGCTTCTAAGAAGGCGTCTTCAGTCAGTTCAGCCTCAGAAATATACACAAATGACGTCGATGAACTGTTCGAAACGAAATCAAGTTTGATCTTCATTTTGAGACCTTTCTAATTCCCGGATGCACTCAATCACTACATCAAATTTGTTGTTCTCGTAGTCCTCATCAATGACTTGGGGTATCCAAGTCACTAAGAATATATGTTCACATTCCAAGTCGACTTCGCTCAAAACCTCCCCATACTGAATCTCCATGTAGTCGGCCAAGCTTGCATATTCGACCGAGTAGTACTTCTCAAACTCTCGTTTTACATCAATGGCATGGATAAAGAATGCATCGTAAACACTACCGAAAAAATGCTCTCCTAAGCCCCCTTTGGCGACCCCAAGCCTTGCGAGAAAGGCATCCTTGTCCGGCTCCCACGATGTTGGAAGGATCAGTTTAATATCGTCTCTCATGCAAACGCCTGTTCACCGAAGATTTCCGCTATGCACGCTCGCACAGAGTCTGACCTCGCTTGGTTACACATGCTGACTGCATCGCGGAATACTGGTTCATCTGCCCTTTGCGAGAAAAGGTTCTTCGTAGCTTCTCGTTCATCCCAACGCGCAAAAGGCACAAAATACAGCGCCACAGCCAATGCAGGAATTCCAAGACCAAGTTGGTGGTCATCATCAAGCCCAAGCAAGCTCTTCAAGAGGTGACTCACTCTATCCTTCCAACGATCGTCTACGTAACCATGCTCAGACGAGAACATTGCTTTCACGAATTTTTCCAGGGCAGCATCGTCCAGATCGGCGAGGTGGTCTGTCAAAACCTGAACACTCAAAGGAGCGGCTTCATCTCTTTTTCGGAACAAAGTCCAAGCAAGGTGACGAATGTCATTCACAACACTGAGGCTTTGCAATAGTGACCTCACTCGTGAAACATCAGCTTCCGTTTGCACTTCGTCAGACAAGAGTTCCAAATTGTTGAGATAGTGCTGATCAAAGTCATCGAAAGCTTCGCACGTTCTTACAACGCTTTCGCTGTTGTTCTTTCTTGCCAGAACGTAAGCGTATCGAAAGAAACCTTCGTAAATTGGCCAAGCGGTTACCGCCTCAAATATTTCATCCACTTTCTCGGGCGCGGTCGCTGCAAGTTCAAAAACTACGAAATATGCGAGCAGGAAATCCCTCATTTCATCATAAGTAAATGAGATATTTTCAACACCAATTGATGCGAGGCCAGTATTAGGAAGCTCTCTTCTGAGGATGATATCTTCCCCTATCAGTTTGTCGACAATATCTATTTCTGCACCTTCAAACCCATCCAGCTGAAGTCGTGCAAACTCCCCTTTTTCCAACATTCCCGCGCAGATTTTGTATATCGATGCCAATGCTTTTCGCTGCAAAGGCGCAGGAAATTCCTTTATCTTCATTGTCAGATACGCTTCAAAAAGATCGCCCTTGTAGATTTCCGGTACGTTCCCAATGCTTTTCCCTTCGTGAATATCACAGAATATTCTGAGCAGTATGAGGTCGTTTTTAAGGAACTCTTTCGCCGAACTAGAAAGGCTTACATCTATCTGAAAATGCTCAAGGTATGAGCGAAGCAATCGAGCCTTGTTATCTTCAGACATCTGGTTCCGAAGGTCTTGAACCCGATGCAAATGGTTTGCGAATTCCGGCTCGAACACCCCGGCAAACTTGTGGTCAAAGAACTCGTTTCGGCAAGTTATGATTACTTTGACGAAATCGTACTGGCAAAGTGCATCCAAAAAAACTCGTAGCTCCGAGACAAAGCCGTCAAGGTCGCCTACTTCGTTGATCCCATCAATGGCGAGAATGAACGGTTTGCCACATTCCTTGGCTACCTCGTCAAACACAGCCAGCAGCTCATGAATGTCGCTAGCTTCAGGCGCAAACCTATTATTCGCGATGTAGTCTCGTATTCGATTGGGTCCTTGAAAATCGTTCAACTTCCTTGCCGGGATGAAGATCGTTGGAATCTCAAATTTCCTGAACTGGTTCTCGACCAAATCGCAAACAAAGTTTGTTTTTCCTTGTCCAGCCATTCCCGTCACGAGGAATATCTTTGCCAGAGCTAGGCTTATCTGATCTGTGATCTTGTCGAGTGAACGGTACACTCCACTCCCATTGGATTCGACATTAAATTCAAATACCGACCAATATCCAGTTTGGTAGTCCTTGGGCACATACCGCTCCGCACGTTCGCTGTACCATGAGAAGACTGAGACTTGTTCTTTAAGCTGGGATGTTTCCTCTAGTTGTGCCGTTAGCCGATTTCGTAGATCAGGTAAGTCTTTGGGGGCTGGCAGGCTGGCCAGCGAAGGCAGGTCACCTTGCACCTCGTCAATTTGAGCCAACCGTAAGAGTTCGTTGAATTGCTCTAGGCTGAAGCGTCTAAGCGCGTCATCAATCTTTCTGTGGAAAAACATAGGGTGCGCAAAAAACCGCATCTGCTCCTTGGTTCCAGATGTTTCTACGAACACCGAAGGGATGTACTTTTTCGTGCGTTTTTCGTCTTCAATTTTATGGCCACTTACGCTCAGGAAGGCATCCAGTTCGGAGCGAAATTTCGCATTGGCATCTGCTTTCTTGAACTCCTCTTCCAAAAGATCACAAACTCGTTGGATTCTGTCATTTGAAAGCTCGCCGATCAATTGCGCCAAGTCGTGGAAATCCAAGATATCGCGAGATGTGCTGAATTCTATCGGCAAGCCTGCGACGGTTGTTGCGAGCGTCTTGGAATTGTAGGACTGTTGCCTCTCAGTGAGTACGTACACCAAAACCCGATCGAAATCGGCATCGAGGCCGTGAGACTGGAACTTCCCTAGTGTCTCGTTGATCTTGCCGCTGGATGCATCAGAAGTTACCTGAATGGATATTCGACTTTCGTTGCATCCCAGATCTACAGCTGGGAAATTCATCTGAATGCGATTCTGGTTTTGGAGATTCGGGCAATCCAAAATCGTCGCAAAGATTGGCACAAGTAGATCTTCGGCTACGGTGTTGATGTCAAACAATCCTAGCGCATTTGAAACTCTCACCTCATAGGCAAATCGTCCAAGTAGTGTGGCTGATTTCTGAAGTAGCTCTTGTCTTGTCACGGCACCGCCAATTCGAAGTACTACTGGGCCGAGAGAAGCCTGAAAGCTCTTGTCACCCAAGGATTTGTTCAGCACTCACGCTAAAGATGAAGCGAATAACTGGCAAGGCGATCACTGGCTTCAATGAAAAGCAAATTCAAGCGTCATTATTGTCTGCCAGCCAGGCGCCAATCCCTCATGAGCGACCGCTTTGGAGAGGTCGCGCGCAACGACTCGCATTGTTGTCAATGACTGGCTGGGCCGAACGGGAAGTCCCTCTGGACGGATAATCACTCAGTGGATGCAACCTAGATACATCGATCCGAACCGTTTGCGGGCGGCTGCTGTGACCTCGGGGGATACGCTTGGATCAATGTACAATCCGTGTGGTTCGACTAGCACAACTGCAAAATCTTCATCGTCGATGTCAGCGCCGTTGTTCACGCTCAAGAATGCGTAGCGTATGCCTGCCCACATTTCGAACCCGAGATCGATTTCCACATCGTCGTCATATCCGGAGTTTGGCACGTTGACGATCTTGTTGATCTTCCCTAGCGCATCAAGAAGCATCGTTCCGCAGGTGTGAGCAATTAGATCGGCCACTTGGATCCCTGATATACGCTGCGAGTCCTGTTCAAAGTGAATCGTGCAATTGTTGAGGCCACTGATTTCTGTAGCGATACTTCTTCCTTTACCTTCGGACGTGAAGAGACCTTCATCAAAGAAAACCTGATGGTGTTGATTGAGCAGTTTTGGGTGCAAGATCGCTTTCTTCAAGAGTTCGAGGGACGCGGGGCCGATCTGCTTGTCTCCATCAACAACGCAGACAGCGATCTGACATTTGGACCTTACAAAGCTTCTCAATGAGTCGCGCAAGCGCTGCAGACCCAGGTTGTCGCGCATTTTTGTAGAGGATTTGTACTCGTAGGTTGATAGATCGAACCCACACGTCGCAAAGACTGCTTCCAGCTCCTCATGAGGGTCTTCGTCACAGATCGCGAAAGCAGCGAGGGAAAAGCCATGTATGTGATGTTTGCTATCGTCTAAGTAGAAATAGGCCATGGGTAGAGTTTAATCGGTCCGGTCTTCTCTCAAAAACTTTTCAGGTGGACGTTCGGAATTGCGCAGGAAGCAAGAAACATCGCCGGTAGAATATTGATAGAGGATCTGCCCACACAACAGACCTTGCTGAATTAATTTTCCAACCAAACTATTAATGTCGGCTTTGGCCGACCCTAGACTTTGCAAAGTCCGCATTTTTCGCGCCGCTACCATCTTTGTTGATCGGTCCTGCGTAGGCAGCAAAGGTCCGCTTGGGTGGTCATCGAGTATTTTTCGTGAGCTGCGGCGAAATTATAACTGACAACGTTCGATCGAAAACCCTGTAAGTCGTCCCTACGCGCCTGGACGTTAATTGAGCCGATCCGAGGTCATGACAAATGCATCCAGACCCGACCACCTCCGTCAAATCGGATTCCGGTGTTCGACTTCACTGCGAGGCCACAAAGCAAACTACGCCAAGAAATGGAAGGGTCTATCGCCAGTGGAACGACTATGGGTGCCAAATGGCAAAACTATGTGTCGTCCCACATTTGTCCAGTTCCAACGTCGCGGTTTCCACGTCCTGACCGGTTTCCGCTTTAATGGTCTCTGCGACCTTGGCCAGTTTTTCCGCAGACCGTGCCACGATGGTCACTGACGCGCCGCTGCTTGCCAGCGCACGGGCCGTTTCGGCCCCCAACCCGGTTGAGCCACCGGTCACAAGTGCGGTTTTTCCGGTCAGATCGATGCCCTGCAGAACATCGCTGGAGGTGGAATTTCTATCGAAGGACATGAGAGGTCTCCTACTTGATTATGTCGAGTTGGATCGTTCAACCGGGGCGATCTTGAACTGCGAGTGGTGATGTAGGCAGTCTTAGGCGTCGGCTCCGCCGTGTTTTCTGAAGAACCCGTCCATGGCCGCGATGGCATGGTCGACATCCTCGGGGATGTCATAAAGCGAAACGTGCGAGGCGCCGGGGATCTCGACCAGTTCCTTGGGCTCGGAAGCCTTTTCGTGAAAGGCAATCGTCAGCGGGGCTGTGTCGACCATCGCTTTCTCTCCATATATGCCGATGAAGGGCGTGTAGAGATAAGGCGCATAGCTCATTGCATCCGCCAGCATCGGTGCCTCCAGCATGAAGGATGGCGACATGTTGCTGTAGGTCGGATAGGTCATCGCTCCCGCACGTTCGGTCATGTAGTAGTCATAGCCTTCGCGCATAGCCGTGCCCTCGGGGGCGACCTTGGCCGCAGCCATGTTCAGTGCATCCACATAATCGATCACTCCGGTTTCATAGGCTTTCTGACGACCGGCATTTTGTGCTGCGATCAGGCCGGTCACGGTCTCGCGGTCCATTGCACCAAAATAGCTCATCTGATTGCCCAACATGCCGGATACGGAGGCGATGGCCTTGAGCCGTTTGTCGGTGGTTGCAACCAACGCCATGTAACCACCAGAGGCGCAGACGCCGAGGCCAAACAGGTTGTCGCGATCCACGAAGGGCAGCGTGCCCATGAAACTTATTGCGTCGCGGATGCTTTCAATCTTGATCCACGAATTCTCGTTATTGCGAATTTCGCCTTCGCTTTCGCCATAGCCGATATGGTCAAAGCCTATAGCAACATATCCCAGCGCCGCCAGGCGCGGGCCATAGACGGCCATGGTCTGTTCCTTCACCTGGTTGAAGGCCGAAGACATGACAACCGCTGGGTAGCTACCTTCGGGGTCAAAGCCCTTGGGCGTATAAAGGTTGGCAGCCAACTTCAGACCCATGGATTTGAAGGTGATGTCGTTTTTTCCAGCGGCAATAGCGTTCATGTTCGAGTTCACCTCTATCGATGATCGAGATGTCTGATTTGCTTTTGCGCCCCAGCCTGCGAAGGACAGTACGGAAGCGGAAGAAGTGAATTGAATTAGACGGCGTCTTGTGAGCTTGATCATCCGAACATCCTTTTGGGGTTGTATTGTAAACTTGTGAGTTTACATTTAGGAAAAGCGGACAGAATGTAAATAGAACTTTTTACATTTTTCCGCCAAACGAGGTGAAGTGGCGTGAAGCTGACTGAAAAGAAACGACAAAATATTATCGAGGCAGCGATTGAAGAGTTCCGGGAGAACGGATTTCTCGCCGCCAAGACTACGCAAATCGCCAAACGGGCCGGTGTCTCGAGTCGCACGCTCTACAATCACTTCGCGACGAAAGAGGCGCTGTTCAACGCGATCACCCAGATCATGATTGCGCGCAACGAGGCGATGAAACCTGTCGCCTACGATCCAGCGCGCGACTTGGAAGAACAAATGCTTGAAGCTTTGGAACACTACGTGACGGTCATCACCGAGCCCGAAGCCATGGGGCTCAACCGTATGGTGATTTCTGAGTTCTTGCGCGACCTGGACCGCTCACGCGCCTTCTTTGCCGAAACTGCCACGCACGACTACCCGATAACGCAGCTCATAGCTGGCGCGATGGAGGCCGGTGCTCTGCGAAAAGCCGATCCCGCCTTTGCCACGGGTCAGCTGCTTGCACTGGTGAAGAATTTCTTTTTCTGGCCGGAATTCTTGTTGGGCGAGAAGCAGAAAACAGACGGTATCATGCAGGACTGCGTCGCGATGTTTCTATCGCATTACAAGGTGGGACCTTAGGTCGCTGTGGTGAAAACCTCTATATCCTGTGGCAGTCCTCGAATAGAGCGGAAGCCGACAGATTGGGCCGCGTCACCCGTATGTCGTGCGACATTTGCTGTCATTAGAATTTTTTCGTCCAGTTCTTTGCAAAGACCCTGAACGCGGCTGGCCACGTTTACGGCTTGACCAACAACTGTGAAATCCAATCGGTCGGGACTGCCGATATTGCCGAAAGTCACTTGGCCAAAGTCTATGCCGATTACGAATTCAATAGGCTCCCGGTCCTCGCGCATCCCGGCTTCGTTGTAATCTTGTAGATTGGCCAATGACATCTTCGCAGCCTCGACAGCGGACTTGCAGGATTTTTCGGCACTGTCCTCGACATTGAACACGGCAAGAATGCCATCACCCATAAATTTGAGGACATCACCCCCCTTCTGCCGAATGGGAGAGACAACCATCTCGAAATAGTCTCCCATCATGTCCAGCAATTGGGTCTCGGGCCAGGCCTCTGCTTTCTCGGTAAAGCCCCGGAGGTCTGCGAACAGGATCGCGGCAGAGACTGTTCTGTGCTCTCCGCGCTTAATATGACCTTGCCCGATTTCTTCGGCAGGACCGTGACCGAGATAGGTCTGCAGAAGGCTCTTTTGCGAGTTGCGCATGGCAATGGGTTCCAGGGCCGCCGCAAGCGCATAGCGCGTGTCTTCGATGTACCGAATGTGCTCGTCAGAAAATCCGCTGTCTGCGTCCGTGGTGAAGCTGGTGCCTTGCACTGAACCGTTGCCATGCTCCAGGGGAATGGCCAGAAAATCGGTTGCTCCTGTGTCGGCAAGCTCCGTATAGACCGGATGTTCAGCCTCTAGGTCGAGGCTGATCAGCCGCTTGCGCAACGGGCGACGTTGAGTGACTACAAACTCGAATGGGCTCCCATGCCATGCGCTTGTTGACAAAACCGTCGTGGGAACGACGTAGCGTTGGGTTTCTTCTGGGGTCCAGATTATGCCCCAGGCACTCAGAAGAGGGTTGGAATAGTTTTGCGCGATCCGTGCGCGCGCCAGCGGCACGCCCAGTCGAACCAAGCCTTCGCAATAGCCCCTGACGATTTCGACTTCATCGCCAAGCAGCCGCCCCTCGGAAATCAGCCATTGGTTCAGTTGATCGATCTCGGACACGGGTATCTCGCAGAATATTGGGCTTGCCGACATTCTATATATTGATTGATCAGAATGAACCCACGCTGAAAAGGTTGCGTGCCGAAAGTTCAGCGTGGGCACTTTGGCATGGTATTGAGGCGCAAGCCTTAGCTGACTGCGGCAGCCTTGGTTGGATCGTCTTCCAATTGCTTGAGCAGGCGTGCTTGTTTGACCTTGGGGTCCAGATCCGGGTCGGTCAGATGGGCCAGCATCTCGGGCACATTTGCTTCGATCTGCTCTTGTGTAGCGAGGGCCATGCCGTGCGCCACAAACGGGCGAAGATAGGTCATGCCCGCCAAATTGGCCGTCTGCTGAAAGGGTTTCAGGAATTCAGCCATCGTGTAGTTGTTGTAGCCGCCAGCGTGATAGCTGTGTTCGGGCCCGCCTGTGGAGACAAGGATCAGAAACTCACGCCCTTTCAGTTGGTCGCCGCCCGGCCCATAAGCGAAGCCATAGCTCAAAACCTGATCCATCCAGGCTTTCATCACTGGTGGGGCGGAATACCAGTAGAAGGGAAACTGGAACACGACCCTATCATGCGCCAACAGCAAGGCCTGCTCGTTGGCAATGTCAAACCGCATCCCGGAACCGCCGATGTCGGTCAAGTCGCGGGTGGACACGTTGGTCGCTTCGGACAACGCTTCGAACCATGCACGATTGATGCGCGATCTGTTCAGGTCCGGATGCGCAGTGAGAACGAGAGTTTTCATATGTCTGCCTCTTACAGAAACTTTGCGGAATAGGAGGTGATGAGCGGGCGACCGTCGGGCCGGGTGTCAAAGCGCCAACTTTCTTGTACTCGGGCTTCGATGCGTTCGCCCGATAAGGTTCTGGCACGGAACAGAACTTCGAACCGCGCAGCGTCGGGTGTGATATCAATCTTGCTCACATGGTGTTCGGTGGGTCTCTGAAGTGTCTTTAGCACCCCGGCATACCAAGCGCGCACGCGGTCGTGGCCGGTGAGGCTGGTGTCCGCATCGGGCATGTCCCATGCCACATCCGGATGTAGATCGCGCAGGAACACTTCGATCGGGTCCAGCCGGTCAAATCGAGCAAACCAGTCAGCGATGAAACCGCGGATTTCAGGATAGTCACTCATGTATTTCACCATTCGATTGGTTGTCGGTCCCCAAAAGGCCGCCGGTGGGTCCGCTTTTATAAAGGGTGGCCGCGCAGTTCGCCGTATCGGCTCTGTCTTCGACCGAGCGGGTTGCCCCCAAGGCGATATCCCTTGCGACGAGGGCGGAGGCAAACGCCGTAGCTATGGTCATGGCGCGTTCATCCTCTTGGGTCAGGCTGTGCTGCGGTGAGGTGAATTTAGGTGTGATACGCTGCTGAGATAATTGCCTCGCTTTTCACTTCTTTCATGTATCATATCGAATAATCACCTAAGTCGGAGCCCCCATGCGTTTGCCCCTCGCCACGCTTGAAATTTTCGTAGCAATTGCTCGCCACGGTTCGCTGCGCGCCGCAGCCGAGGCGCTTGGCATCAAGCCTTCAACTGTCAGTCATCAGTTGAAAACACTCGAGGATCAGCTTGGCACCGCGCTGTTCATTCGCACAACGCGATCAATCAGCCTGACCGAGGCAGGACGGGCGTTGATCCGTGGGGCAGGCCCGGCTTTCGATCAACTCTCTGAGGCCGTCGAAAGCGCACGCAGCACTGGGCACGCTGCCAGAGGCACGCTGAGGCTGGCGATGCCGGAATTTGCCTATCATCTGTTTGTCAGCCCGGTCCTGAAAAGCTTCTGCGCCAAATACCCGGAGATTGAACTGGAACTTTCTCTGACCGATGCACTCTCGGACATTCTGGGTGAGGAACTTCATGCGGGATTCCGTTTGGGGGACCGCATTGCGCTGGACATGGTAGCAGTGCGCCTGACGCCACCGTTGCCGCTTGCCGTGGTGGCTTGTCCGGACTACTTGGCGGCCCATGGAACTCCTGAAACCCCGCGCGATCTTCTCGACCACAGCTGCATTGGCTACAGGTTCCAGTCTTCAGGTCGGATTGCACCTTGGAGCTTTCGGGCGCAGGACGGGGAGTATTCCGTTGATGTGCAGGGCAACCTGATCACAAACACCCTTCCGGCCTCCGTCGATCTGGCCAAACAGGGGTTGGGATTGGTCTACACCTTTCGGGACTACGTTGCCGATGAGATCGACTCCGGCGTTCTGAGCCCCGTACTCGAAAGGTTCCTTGGCACAACTCCGGGCATTTTTCTCTACTTTCCACGAGAATACAGATCCATGATGCCGCTTAGGCTGTTCATCGAACACTTGAATGCATCGTCCGATCGCCAAGGATGGCGTCTTTCAGACAACTGAGAATGAAGGGCAGGATAGTGTTTTGCCTTTCTCCCGAAATTTAGCCTTCGCTGCGTCTCCAGCGTGCTGCACGTCGCCGGAGAATTGCAAGGACCCAACCTGCTGCCATCGCACCGATTATCGGATGGAGGCTTTGGGCCGCCAATAACTGTGACACAGAGAGTTAGATTTGAATGTTCTCAAGCGGGGGCGAAGGCGTGCCCTTGCTCTGCAATGGGATGTAAGCGGGAACCGCAAATTTTGTGTGAACCACGATCTTGTCCAAAACGTTGCACGATTTGTCACAACGCGTGAATGTCGAACAAATCGGAGAAACCTTTGATCCTGGTTTCACCGAATGTCTCCAATATGTTAGCCCCTTCCAGCAGATCGAAGGTTGCTTGATCAATCAATGTCCGGCTGCCAGTTTTCTGCGTTTCTGCTTCAAGGCGAGCAGCAAGGTTTACGGTCGATCCGATACAAGTATACGTCGCCCGGTTGTCCGTACCGGCATAGCCAGCGACGACTTCGCCAGTTGCGATTCCGATGCCGATCTTTAGGTCACTTTTCCCTTCTGCGCGTCGTTCGAGATTTAGTATCTCAATCATGTTGTGCATTTCTTGTCCTGCGGCCACCGCGCTTTGCGCTGAGTTGGGTAATGGCTGCGGAACGCCGAAAAGTGCCATAAGGCCGTCTCCCAACATCAGGCTGACAATGCCTCCATTGCTGGTGACCGCCTCGAACATCAACGTGTAGAAGGTATTGAGCAGATCAATCGTTTCCTCAGGGGCGAGGTTTTCCGACAATGTCGTGAAGCCTCGAATGTCACAAAAGAGAACCGACGCGTTGGCACGCTTGCCGCCAATGGCAAAGCCCGACTCTTGCAAGTCCTGAGCAACTTCGGTTGTCGCAAAGCGTTCCAGCAGACGTTTTTGTTCGTCCCGAAGTCTTTTCTTTTCAAGGCCACTTGAGACGCGGGCACTAAGAAGCGTCTTGTTGACCGGTTTTGGCAAGTAGTCTTCGGCACCCAGTTCAATACAACGCACAACATTGTCGAGTCCTTCGACAGACGACGTTACAATCACTGGCAGATCCCGTAGCTCGGTGTCCGACTTGATCGCTTCCAGAACCTGAAAACCGTCCATTTCCGGCATCTCGATATCCAATAGAAGCAGGTCAAATGGCTGGCTGGATAGCATTTCCATTGCGACCAGACCGTTTTCCGCAACCGACGCCTGATGGCCCAAAAGCTCCACACTGCGAGACAAAAGCAGGCGGTTCACCTTGTTGTCGTCGACAATGAGTAAATGGCCGGGGGCATCAGTCATCAATCAAGCTCCGTAGGGCCGCGGCGGCAGTATCGAGGGCGACCTCCAGTGCGAGCGCATCCGTAAGATCTCCGGTCACGGGCGGTTCACCGAGTTCAACTTTTTTTGCCTGTTCGGCAAGCGCTGTTGCCCCAAATGTATTGGCATTGGACTTAATGGAATGGGCGGCGCGGCGGTACCTGTCGGCATCTGCCTCGCCTGCTGCCGCTTTCAATTCGGCAATCATGCCGGGGGCTTCGTCAAGAAATGTGCTTACAAGTTCGGCGGCAAAATCTTCACCTGTTGCGTCTTTTAGCTCCAGGAAGATTTCATGATCAATTGGGCTTTCGGTCATGGATCACCTTCTTCTGCCGGGGACATTCAAAAGGGCTTCGATTAGGACAGGTACGCGGATGGGTTTGGTGATGTAATCGTCCATCCCTGCTTCCAGGCACATCTCGCGGTCGCCCTGCATGGCGTTTGCAGTCATCGCAACGATGCGAGGGCGGTTTCCATCGGGGAACGCTTCGTTGATACGGCGGGATGCTTCCAGCCCGTCCATTTCGGGCATCTGTACGTCCATGAAAACGACGTCGTAGGTTTGACGGTCAACACTTTGGACGGCCTCGGCGCCGTTGCTGGCCAGATCAGCGCGATAGCCCATCTGTTCGAGCAGGCGAAGAGCAAGTTTCTGATTCACCAAATTATCCTCGGCCAGCAAAATGCGCAGCGGATGCCGCTTTGCCATATCCGGATCGGTCTGGGGTTTGCCCTGAGATTTTGTCGGCTTTACGCGCACCTTTTCAGTCGCGAACAGAGTGACCAGGGTGTCGAACAGGTGAGATTGGCGCAAAGGTTTGGCGAGATTGGCATCAAACAGCCCATCATCGAGATCCATATCGCGCGGACCAAGCGAGCTGAAAAGAATAAGTGGCAATCCAAGATTCTTGGCGCGTACCTTTTTGGCAAGTTCTTCCCCATCCATTTCCGGCATATGCATGTCGAAGATTGCCAGATCGAACTGGTCCGCATTCTCAAGCATGCGCAGCGCCTCAGAAGGAGTTTCGCAGGTTGTGGTTTGGGTGCCCCATTTCTCGGTTTGAAGGGACAGAATTTTGCGATTGGTGGCATTGTCGTCCACCATCAGTATTCGCTTACCTTCAAGTTCCGGCTGAACGCCAAGCAGATCGCGAGATGATGATTTGACCGATTTTGCAGGTTTGGCCTGAATCTTAAAAATAAAGGTGGAACCGCGTCCCTCGCCATCGCTTTCTGCCCACATGGTTCCGCCCATAAGCTCTGCGAGGCGTTTAGAGATCGCAAGACCAAGGCCGGTGCCACCATATTTGCGGGTGGTTGAACTGTCTGCCTGACTGAAGGATTGAAACAGACGGCTCATGCCCTTTTTGGTAAGCCCAATTCCGGTGTCACGGACCTTGAATGTAAGTTCAAGCGACCCCTGTACCCCGGCTGAGTGTTCAACGGAGAGAACCACTTCGCCGCTTTCGGTGAATTTCACAGCGTTTGAAAGAAGATTCAGCAGAATTTGCCTTAAACGGGTAAGGTCCGTACTGATCGCAGGCGGTAGGGAGTCATCGAATTCATACGCCAAATCGAGCTGTTTCTCGGCTGCTTTGCCGCTGATCAAATCCAGCGCGCTTTCCAGACATTCACGCAAATCGAACGGATGGATTTCGATGTCCATCTGCCCCGCCTCAATTTTTGAGAAATCGAGAATCTCGTTGATGATGCCCAAAAGCGCATCGCCGCTATCGCGGATCGTGTTGGCATAGTCGCTTTGTTCCGCATCCAACTCTGTATCCATCAACAGCCCACTCATCCCGATTACGGCATTCATCGGGGTTCGAATTTCGTGGGACATCGTGGCCAGGAAGGCGCTTTTGGCTTCGTTTGCCTCTTCCGCAGCTTTTCGCGCCTCTTCCGCCTCGCGGAACAATCGCACGTTCTCAATTGCGATCACCGCTTGATCTGCAAACGAATAGGCAAGGTCGATTTCATCCTTGGTGAAAGCACCGGCTGTTTTTCGTGCAAAAACCAATACACCCAGACACACCGCCCCCTTCATCAGGGGCAGCAAGAGTGCGGCACGGATACCATGCCGATCATACGTGATCTGCTCAAACGGTGAGAGGTCGAGTTTGTCCCAATCCGGGAGGTGGAGCATCTTCTTCTCATGCAACACCTGCGCAGGAAAGCTGGACATCGGATCGGGGTCGATCGGAAAACTCTGGTTCCCCTCAAGGGTCGCCGCACCTTCTGCATCGACCCGGGCGAGCACCTCAAAGCGGTTATCCTGCGCAGTCATTGTCGCAACCGTATCGCAGGAGACCAGCCGAACACCCGCTTCTGCAATTGCCTCGAAGACAGGTTTGATGTCGTCAGGGGATTGGCTGATTACTCGCAAAATGTCTGCGCTGGCCGTTTGTCGCGCCAAAGAGGCTTCGGTTTCATTGAACAAGCGGACGTTTTCGAGGGCGATGATAGCCTGATCAGCGAAGGACTCGGCAATGGCGACGTCATCATCACTGAAAGCCTTAGTCGTCTTTCGAATGAATGTCAGGGCACCGAAACAATCCTTCCCACGCATCAGTGGCACCATCAGGGAGGATTTGAACTTTTTCTCGCGCATGATTTTTTGATCGCGCCGAGGTAGCTCGTCGTAGTTCCACTCAGGTATATGCAAAGTCTTGCCGCTTTGGATTGCCCAAGACGGCAAATTGTCTTCCGGATCAATTGGTATCCGCTCTGTCCACGTGATTTCTTGGATACCATCAGGCGTTGCAACGGCGACCTGCCAAATTTCAGTTTTGTTAGCTTGGATGGCGATTGATAGGTCGCAATCGATGAGCATCGTTGCGAGTTCAACAATCTTTTCAAAAATCGGTTTGGTGTCGGTCGGGGACTCTGAAATCACGCGCAGCACGTCCGCACTCGCCGTTTGGCGTGCAAGCGCGGTCTGCGTGTCATTGAAAAGTTGCGAATTCTGAATTGCGATTATCGCTTGGGACGCGAAGGTCTCCAATTGCTTGATCTGCTTCTGGTCAAAAGCCGCGGCATTTCGGCTACCCATGCTGATTGCGCCGATTGTATCACCGTCACGTATCAATGGTACGGAAAGAACAGATCTGTAACCCTCATTGTGAGACCTTAGAACCGGATCATAATTTGGATCTGCCTGCGTATCCTCCACGTAGTCGGCCCGTCCGTGAAGAAGCGCCCTTGCAGTTGCCGTTGATTCCCCAGGTTCAAAAGGATGCGCCTTCAAAAACTCTGCAAAACTGTCGGGCACGTTGTGCCCGGCAAAGAAATGGTATTTCCCGTCTTCGGGCTTCTTAAGAGCCACGAATGCATCCTGTAGACGGCAGATACGGGATGAAACGGCCAGCAACGCCTCCAATACAGGCTCCAGCGCGTCAGGAGATCGGGAAATAACTTCGAGTACCTCGGACGTAGCTGTCTGGTACTTCAACGCCTCTTCGACTTCTGCAGTACGCGTTTGCAATTCTTCGAATAGTTGCGTGTTGTTGATTGCGATTAGAGCCTGAGACGCAAAGGTTTCAAGAAGGCTGATCTGTTTGTCACTAAAAGCCGAGGCCTGCCGGTGCGCCATAACGATGACCCCCAGTGTCAGGCCATCTTTGACAAGCGGGACCCCCAGAGTCGTCAGGTAGTCGCCCATCTCGGCCGCTTCTTTCCACGTGTATGTCGGGTCGTTGCGCGTATCCTCGATATGGACAGTTTTTCCGTGCAAGGCCGCACGTCCGATACACGAGCCTTCCTCAGGAGCAATCGGATTGTCTGACAAGAAGTTCAGGAACGCATCGCTAACATTGTGGGACATGACCACGCGGTAGAGCCCGTCGTCAGCATCGCGCATGGCAAAGAATGCGTATTCCGGGGAACAGATGCGCGAGGAGACCTCTAAGATGGCGTCCAGCACAGGCGGAAGATCATTGGGTGAGCGCGAGATGACATCCAGAACTTCTGAAGTAGCAGTCTGGTATTCAAGCGATTGCACGACTTCTGCGGTACGTTCCTCCACTTCTCGGAAGAGGTTGGCATTGGTAATGGCAATGATGGCTTGGTCTGCGAAAGTTTCCAGTAACTGAATCTGTTTGGTGGAAAATCCCGAAACCTCCGTTGACCCGATCGAAATTACACCAACAACATCTCCGTTCTTGACCAGGGGCACCCCGAGCACTGATCGATACTCACCGACACCGCTTTCTTCAATCCAAGTATAAGAAGAATCCGTTTCAACATCTTCGATATAGATTGTGCGTTTCGACAGAATGGCACGCCCGGTTACACCGCTTTCATTGGGAGAAATAGGATGAGCTTTGACATACTCCGCAAAGGCCGTGTCCTGTGTAAGTATCGAATGAACATGAAAGAGCTGATCGTCGGGGTTCAGCATCGCAACATAAGCATCCTGCAATTCGCAGATACGCGACGCTTCTTTGAGGATAGCGTCGAGAACGGGTGATAACTCGTTTGGTGACGCCGAAATAACCCGCAGCACTTCGGACGTTGAGGTCTGGTATTCCAGTGCTTGCGTTACTTCCGCTGTGCGGTCCTGCACTTCGCGGAACTGACGGACATTCTCCATTGCGATCACGGCTTGAGCCGCGAAGGTATGGACCAGCGCCACGTCGTCATCCGAGAAGGACGCAACTTCGCGGCGATAGAGCACAATCACCCCCAGGCCTAAGCCATTCTTCATCAACGGAACCGCAAGAACCGAACGGGCCCCTTCGATCTCGACCATCTGAACGCGCCTTGGGTCACGGTCCCTGTAATAAAGTGGATCATCGGCAATATCGTCTTGGCGGATAACCTGCCCATCGATCATTGGCTTGATCGCGATCAATTCAGTGCGCGTCAACGGCTCCGAGAAACCTTTGAGCGCCTCATTAAAATCAGTTCTCGCACCAATATTGGCTGGGATCGTTGCAAGCCCTCGATCGTGATCAGCGACACACAAGAAGGCAAGCGGCGCTTTGCACAAGCGGCTGGCATTTTCGAGAATGCTTTGGAAGACAGGCTTGTCATCATCACGGCTACGGCTGATGACTTCGAGGATTTCTCGCGACGCTTTCTCGCGCTCAAGCCGTTCCTGAACTTCACGAAACTGGCGCGTGTTCTCGATGGCAATGACTGCGTGTTTGGCGAATTCTTCAATAAGCTGCACGTCCTGCTCGGCAAACGGGCGCACCTCGCGGCGACTGACCGCGATGGCACCCACCGCCCGATCTCCTTGCATCAAGGGGACTGCAACGCGCGATCGAATGCCCTCGACCTCGACCATCTTGACCGCGATTTCGTCACCCGAGCGGTAGAAATCAGTCTCGACCAAATCGTCCATATGAACGACCTTGCATGTTCGGATCGCGGCGCTCACGGTACCCGATCCCTCAAGCGGCCATTCCTTTCCGATACCGAATTCGATGTTCTGATGTCCCCAATTCGCCGCCAGTCGCACATGGGTTCCTGCGGCATTGACCAAAACAAGAGCCGCCTGATCTGCGTCACATACTCTGGTGGCCTGCTGAAGAACCGAATTGAAAACGCGCGCATCATCATCACGGCTTTTGCTGATTACGGTCAGAATTTCCTGTGTTGCCGTCTGACGTTCCAGCTGCGTGTGCAGCTCAGCCAACTGGCGCGTATTATCCAAGGCAATCACAGCCTGCGCAGCAAAACCTTCAACCAGAGAAATCTCATCAGCCGTAAAGGCGCGTACTTCACGCCGGTAGATGCCAATGACCCCGACCGGATCGCCATCCGCTGACATCAGTGGAACCGTCAGAAAGGAACGAACGCCTTCTTCATCAACCAGCTGGCGGCGCCAGGGATCCCCGTTGACGTAGTGGTCCGTCAGCCGCAAATCTGCATTGTGGATGACACGCGCTTCTCGCACGGACTCGGCGATCTGAAGGTTTGAGTCCAGTGACCAGCGATCTACGCCGACCTTGTAGGTAGCCAATTGATCGCCGAAATGGGCTGCATATTCGAGATGCGTTCCCGCCTCGTTCAAAAGGCTCAATGTGGCGACATCCGTTTCGCAAAGTCTGGCAGTGTTTTCCAAGATCGCCTGAAACACCGGCGCTTCATCTTCCCGAGACCGACTGATCGTCTCCAAGACTTCGCGCGTGGCACCCTCGCGTGCCAGACGGATCTGCAGCTCGCGGAACCGGCGCACATTCTCAATGGCAATCACCGCCTGCGCGGCAAATGTTTCGACGAGCTTGACCTGATCGTCGGTGTAGGGGCGCACTTCGTCCCGTGCCAGCATCAAGCAACCGATTGCGCCACTATCCACCTTTAACGGAACAAACAAGTTGCTGCGGCACCCATGCTTGTCGACAATGAGCTTAAAGCGCTCATCGCCTGATTTATGGAAATGGGTATCCCCCATGTCGACGACGCGCCTTGTCTCGCCACTGAGAATGGTGTCCGTCACGATGGAATTGCCCGGTTCCATCGTGTACTTGCCGTCGGTCCAGAGTTGTTGAATTTCCGGGTGCAGATTAACGCTTGCAACCAGTTGCTGAAGATTGTCCCCTTCTTGCCCGAGGACCAACCCGGCAAAAACGGCATCACAAAGGTCTTTTGCAAGCGTTACAATCAGGTCGCAGACCGGCTGAACATCATCCTTGGCTTCCGAGATGGCTTGCATGACCCGCGCGGTGGCGTCGAACCGCGCCTGCTGATCAGCAGCGCTGAGCCACGAATTTTGCGCGGTTGATGACGTTGAAATTTCCGTCTTTTCTGAAGCCTTCTTTCCACCCACTTGCGCTCAAACTCCCACGCAAACCACTAAAATACATGAGACAGGAGTTTAGAGGGCACATGGTAGAAGTCACTGAGTTTCTTTGCAGCCGGTGTTTCGTGCACTTCGGGCGATACAGGACGGAACTGAATTGCGGCGGTTTTCCAGAAATTGCGAACACCTCAAACTGTGTAGGCAAGAGGCACAAACAAGGGCGTTCCCGCCAATCCAAGCCCAGAGTTTGCGGCACATCCCATCGAGGCGAATTCATCTTACATCTCAGAAACGAGTTGTGCTTAAAATTATAATTTAGTAATTCACGAAATATGGAAATAGAAGTCTCGAATCAACTTGGCATCCTAGGCCACTCTCACCGTCTTGCCGTGTTTCGGATGCTCATGCGGCGATATCCTGATCACGTGCCAGCGGGGGAGCTGGTTTCCGCGTTGGGATTCAAACCCAGCACAATGTCGAACTACCTGAATGCGTTGCAGAGTGCCGGGTTGATCAGACAGCAAAGGTCGGGAACTTCTCTGCTCTACTCGATTGAAATGAAGAATGTGCAGCAGATGCTCGACTTTCTGATCGTGGATTGCTGCCTCGGACGACCTGATCTCTGCATGCCTTTTAACCAAGGAAATGACGCCATGACTGACCGGAAGTTCAACGTGCTATTCATCTGCGTGGGAAATTCCGCCCGCTCGATCTTTGCCGAATCCTTGTTGCGCGAAATCGCCGGGGACCGGTTCAATGTATTTTCGGCCGGGACAAGACCGTTTTCCGAGCTGAATCCGTTTGCCCTTCAGGTGTTGAAAGACAAAGGGCACGACACGTCGGTCCTGCGCTCCAAGAACGTAGCTGAGTTCACGGGGCCGGATGCGCCAGAACTGGATTTCGTATTTACCGTCTGCAACCAGGCGGCGAACGAAGAATGCCCGGCCTGGGAGGGCCAACCGATCAGCGGCCACTGGGGTATGGTTGATCCGGTCAAGGCCGAGGGTAACGATGCTGAGAAAAGCCTCGCCTTCCAGAACGCTTACGGCGCGCTCAAGCGCCGTATCGAAGCCTTTTCTTCACTACCGGTCGAAAGCCTTGACCGGATCGCACTGCAATCCGCCGTTGATGAAATCGGCAAAACCTCTGCTGAAAGTACAACATGACAACATACGCTGTGAACGGCTTGGGCCGGATGGGAAAGCTTGCCCTGAAACCGTTGCTGGAGAAGGGCGCAAAAATTGCCTGGATCAACGACGCCGTGGGTAACGCTGCCATGCAGGCGCACTTGCTGGAGTTTGATACCGTGCACGGTCGTTGGGATGCATCCTTTGAACATGATGAGGATAGTGTCACGATCGACGGCGTGCGTATTCCGTTCATCGGAACCGATGATTTGGCCGAACTGCCACTGGACGGCGTAGATGTGGTTATCGAGTGCACCGGGGCTTTCAAGACCGAAGCCAAATTGGCACCGTATTTTGAAGCCGGCGTGAAAAAGGTCGTCGTGTCCGCGCCGGTCAAGGACGGCCCCACGGCCAATATCGTCTGCGGCGTTAACGAAGATACTTATGATCCCGCCGCACATCGCATTGTTACGGCGGCATCCTGCACGACCAATTGCCTCGCTCCGGTCGTCAAGGTCATTCACGAAAACCTCGGCATCCGCCACGGGTCGATGACCACGATCCATGATGTGACGAACACGCAAACGATCGTGGACAAACCGGCCAAGGACCTGCGCCGCGCCCGCTCGGCTTTGAATTCGTTGATCCCGACCACGACCGGCTCGGCAACAGCCATCACTCTGATTTACCCGGAACTCAAAGGCCGGCTGAACGGCCATGCTGTGCGGGTTCCATTGCTGAACGCATCGTTGACGGATTGCGTTTTTGAGGTCGAGCGTGAGACCACCGTCGAAGAAGTCAACGGTTTCTTAAAAGCTGCCGCCGAAGGAGAGCTGGACGGCATTCTGGGCTATGAGACACGTCCATTGGTATCCACCGATTACACGAATGACGAACGCTCTTCGATCATTGATGCGCCTTCAACCATGGTGGTGAACGGCACACAGGTGAAGATCTATGCCTGGTACGACAATGAAATGGGTTATGCACATCGACTGGTCGATGTTGCCCTGATGGTTGGGGCTTCTCTGTGACCCAAAAACCTGAAGGTCTGTCAGCCTATATCGCGGTAACGGCAGCCTATTGGGCATTTATGTTAACCGACGGGGCGCTCAGGATGTTGGTGCTGTTGCACTTTCATACACTGGGCTTCTCACCGGTGCAGTTGGCCTATCTGTTTGTCCTGTACGAAATCGCTGGCATGGTGACCAACCTTGCAGCCGGTTGGATCGCAGCACGTTTCGGGTTGACGTCGACCCTCTATGCAGGGCTGGGCTTGCAGGTCGTGGCGTTGCTGGCGCTGACCCAGCTTGACCCGAACTGGACCATCGGGGTCTCGGTCGCCTTTGTCATGATTGTTCAGGGGGCCAGTGGGGTCGCCAAGGACTTGGCCAAGATGTCCTCGAAATCGGCGGTGAAACTGTTGGCGCCCACCGATGGTGGGGGTTTGTTTCGCTGGGTCGCCATCCTGACCGGATCAAAGAATGCGGTGAAGGGTCTGGGATTCCTGCTGGGGGCCGCATTGCTGGCTACGCTGGGTTTCAATTGGGCCGTTCTTTTCATGGCGATCGTACTGGCGGCGATCCTGGCGGCTGTCGTGACCTTCATGCCACCCGGCCTGCCCAAAGGGCGCAAGGGCGCAAAATTCTCTGAGGTCTTTTCGAAATCGGCCAATGTGAATTGGCTGTCGGCTGCGCGCGTTTTTCTGTTCGGGGCACGAGACGTTTGGTTCGTGGTTGGCATTCCGATCTATTTCTACGCCGTCCTTTCGGACGGTACAGAAGAAGGAAACCGCGCCGCCTTCTTTATGATCGGCACATTCATGGCCGTCTGGATAATCCTGTACGGCGCGGTTCAAGCCAGCGCACCCAAAATCCTGCGCGCGTCCGAGCGCACCGAGGGCGATCTGATCCGTGTCGCGCGCAGTTGGGCCGCTGCCTTGTTTTGCGTACCCGCCGCTCTGACCATTGCTGTCCTGCTGTCTTCGGGGCCGCAGGCATGGCTGACCATCACTTTGGTCTTTGGTCTTTTGGTCTTTGGGGCGATTTTCGCGGTCAACTCTTCACTGCATTCCTACCTGATCCTGGCTTTCACCAAGTCTGAAAGGGTCACAATGGATGTAGGGTTCTATTACATGGCCAATGCAACGGGCCGATTGGTCGGCACCGTCCTGTCGGGCCTGACCTACCAGATCGGAGGGCTGCCCTTGGTTCTGGGAACTGCGGCAATCATGGTCGCTTTGGCCGCGCTGACATCCGGCAAGATTGCCAAGCAGACTAACGAGGCAATCTCATGAGCATCTTCGGACGCTACCTGACGGTATGGATCGCGCTAGCAATGATTGGTGGCGTGTTGATAGGCCAGGCGGCACCGGGACTGGTTCAATTGATCGCGTCGGCCGAAGTCGCCAGCGTCAATCTGGTGGTGGCACTGCTGATCTGGGCGATGGTTTACCCAATGATGGTTGGTGTCGATTTTGGCGCGGTCGCGGGCGTTGCCCGACAACCCCGCGGCTTGATCATCACGCTTGTCGTCAACTGGCTGATAAAGCCATTCACCATGGCATTTCTGGCCGTACTGTTCTTTGATTATGTTTTTGCGCCCTGGATTCAGCCCGAAGATGCGGCGCAATACACTGCTGGCTTGATATTGCTTGGGGCTGCACCTTGTACCGCAATGGTGTTCGTCTGGTCGCAACTGACAAAAGGGGATGCGACATACACTCTGGTTCAGGTCTCGGTAAACGATCTGATCATGGTCGTAGCTTTCGCACCAATCGTGGCGCTTTTGCTGGGCGTCACAAACATCTCAGTCCCGTGGCAGACGCTTGTTCTTGCAACCGTTCTGTACGTTGTCCTGCCTTTGATTGCTGGCCTGATCACGCGCAAGAAGCTGGGATCGCAAGAGGCGATCGAGGCGTTCTCGGCTCGGGTCAAACCCTGGTCCGTGATTGGCCTGATCACTACGGTTGTGATCCTGTTCGGTCTGCAGGGCCAGACAATTCTGGCCAAGCCTTTGGTGATTGTGCTGATCGCAGTACCCATATTGGTTCAGAGCTATGGGATCTTTGCGCTGGCCTATGGCGCTGCATTTGTTCTGAAAGTTCCACATCGGATCGCCGCCCCCTGCGCCATGATAGGGACATCCAACTTTTTCGAGCTGGCCGTCGCTGTTGCAATCAGCCTGTTCGGCTTGAACTCGGGCGCTGCTTTGGCAACCGTTGTCGGAGTGCTGGTCGAGGTCCCAGTGATGCTGTCGTTAGTGGCCTTTGCAAACAAAACACGCAGCCGGTTTGCGGAGATAGTGCAATAGCCCGGCAAAATACTCGATGACACTCTTGATTTGATATGAGTCCCAAGCCCAACCAGAAAAACGCCGGGAAAAGAGAAGAGCGACAACTAAAGGCAGACCCTCCGGAATAAGAATGCAGCCAAGCGCAACTAATCCTTTCCGTTGGTGGCCAATTAGCTTCTCTGTTCCGCCCAAAACGCCACCGCCTCGCCACCGGATCTTATTGCCATTTCCGCGCCGGTGCTTTCAGAACTAGGGAAGCGTATACACTTGAAGTGACCGCATGAGTTTTGCTCTGGTCACGCTTCGAGGCAAAAGGTGAACAACCTGACAATGCCTGCCGACCGTCGTTCACCCGCAGGCGGCGCGAGCGTCGATGGTCATGAGTTTGCAGCAGATTCTCCAATCTTGACTCCTTGCAAGCAAAGTTGCGAAAATCGTAGCGCAGTAAGAATACTGCAATTGAAATGCGGATACATTTCGTCAATATTAACGAATGCGTAAAATAGTTGTGGACAATATCAATAATTCGCAGTTCACTCTTCTGCATGGAATCACGAAACGCGGTGCGGACATTTCAAAAAGGTCAACCTGCAAGACAGTAACAGCGTGCAATATGGCGCGTGCTTTGAAATCGAAAACAGCCGGCTTCCAGCAGGAAGGTCGCCGGTGTTGATCCGGATGATTTTGTAGCTGGCTGATGGTCCGCTGCAGGCCGCTGACGGCAAAATTGCCGATAAAACATTAGACCGCCGTTTCTGGAACTTGAAACGAGGCGGCGCGCTGACAGGAGGAAGCCCAGTGCCTAAGGACAATGCAAACAGCAAGATCTATTACGAGAGCTTTCAGGACGCGGTTGAACGCAACCGCCCCAAAATTCCCGCCGTCAAAAAGCGGCTGGAAGAGGCTGGCGTCAAATATGTGATGGGCGCCTGGATCGACCTGCATGGTATCCCCAAGACCAAACCCGTCCCGATGAGCGATTTCGAACAGCTGTGCCTTGGCAAAGGCCCGCAATTCGCTGTGCACTCGATCTCTTTCGTGCCGGAACTCAGCCCCGCCGACAGCGATCAGGTCGTGGTTCCGGATCTGGATGCAGTTTATATCTGCCCCTGGGATAACACGCTGGCGATCATCTTCTCGGATCTGTACTGGGAAGACGCGCCCTACAATGTTTGCCCGCGCCAGGCGCTGAAGCGTGCGATGCACGAGGCCGCGCAGGAGGGATATACCGGGTACGCCGGGGTCGAGCCCGAGTTCATCGTCATGAAATATGACGAGAACGGCCAGCCGGTGAAGGCGTTCGATGACGATCCCGCAGACGGCCTGCGCCCGCGCCGCCAGGCCTTTGGCTATGACGTGGAATATTCGGTCGACTCGATGCCTTATCTCAAGGACATGATCGACATCATCGAAGACCTGGGCTGGAACCTGCATGACGTGGTGGCCGAGGGCGCCTATTCCCAGTTCGAGCTGGATTTCCACTATACCAACATGCTGGAGATGTCGGACCGTCTGGCCTTCCTGCGCATCGTGCTGAAAGAGGTTGCCAAGAAGCACGGCATGTTCGTCACCTTCATGCCCAAACCCACGGTGGGCGACTGGCGCTCGGGTGCGCATATCAACATGTCGATGCAGCACGAAAGCCGCCCCGGCGAGAACATCTTTGAGACACCGGATGGCGAATGGTCGGATGAAAGCCGTTATGCCGTTGGCGGCCTGATGCAGCACGCCGAGGCGATCACTGCGATCACCTGCCCGACGGTGAACTCGTATAACGGGCTGGTCCCGCGCGTGGGCGGGTTCGAAGGCGGCACCGTGACCTGGGCGCCGACCAACATCACCTACGGGTTCAACAACCGGTCCGCACAGTTCCGCCTGCCGCAGAGCCGTCACTGCATCGAAAACCGCGCCTGCGACATGACGATGAACGTGTATCTGGCGATGGCGATGCATCTGACCTGCGCGGTTCAGGGGATCAAGAACAAGATCGACCCGGGTAAACCCACGGATTTCGACCTGTATTCCAAGACCGAATCCGAGCTGACCGAGCTGGGCATTCGCCGTCTGCCGCGCACGCTGTTCAACGCAATCGAGGCGCTGCGCCATGACAAGATGGCCGAACACGTGATGGGCCCGGTCATGCGCAAGTCCTACCTCGAATACAAAAATGACGAGTGGGAACGATACCACCAGTCAGTCACAGACTGGGAAGTCCAGGAATATCTGAGACTGTATTGATGAACCAAAAGCAGGGCGATCAGCCGGCCATGGTCGCCCCGCTGAAATTACCAATAGCATCAACAATCTACAGATCATCTGAGACTACGACGATGAAGAGCATCTATACGTTCAACGGAACACCTGCGAAGCGTAATTTCACAGTCGCCGACCTGCGTGCACGCAAAGGTTCCAAAGACAAATTGACGATGGTCAACCCGTCCAGCCCGGAAGAAGCGCGGGCAGCGGTTGAAGCCGGTATCGATCTGTTCACCCTTTGGGATGAACAAGTGGAAATGGTGCGCCAGGTCGCCCCGACCACATTTGCCGGTTCCGGTATGGGGTGGGAGCAACACGCCACCAATGACGACATTCTGCGGGCCGGTATCGCATCGATGGAACGGGGCGCGGATTTCTTCTACACGAACCGCAGCTACGATGCCGTTGAGCTATTGGCCAAGAATGGAATTCCCGTCCAAGCGCATATGGGATTGATTCCACGATTGTCGACATGGGTTGGCGGCCTTCGAGCCATTGGAAAAACGGCTGAAGAGGCGATGGAGCTACATCGCACATTCAAGCGTTTGGAAGATGCAGGGTGTTTTGCCGTCGAGATTGAATGCGTCGCCGAAGAGGCGTTGCTGGCCCTGAACGAGAAAACCAGTATCGTTACCTGTTCTCTGGGATCGGGTTATGCCGGTGATATCATTTTCCTCTTCTTGCACGATATCTGCGGCGAGGCTCCGAATAATCCAAAACATGCAAGGGCGTTCGGTGATGTGGGTCGGTTGCACCGGCAGATCTATAGCGAACGGGTAGAGGCAATGGTCAAATTCCGGGATGCCATCAACGAGGGCTCGTTCCCGGGCCCCAAAGAGACGGTGCATATGTCGAAAGAGGAGAACGAGAAGCTTCTCGAAGCATTGGACAAGCTCTGACAGGTGACCGCGATGGGGGTTCCGCCCCGATCCCGCAGAAATCGAAATACTCGCCTTGGAAACCAAACCTGCAACTGCTTACAGGGAGATCTAACGAAGATGGCAACGATTACCTACGTCGAGCATGGCGGTACCGCTCATGTTGTCGAGGTTCAAAACGGTCTGACCGTGATGGAAGGCGCAAGAGACAATAACCTGCCGGGCATTGATGCCGATTGCGGCGGTGCATGCGCATGTTCGACATGCCACGTCTATGTGGATGCGGCTTGGGTCGAAAAGCTGCCGGGCAAAGATGACATGGAAGACGACATGCTTGATTTTGCATTTGAACCAGATCCGGCGCGGTCGCGTCTGACTTGTCAGATCACAGTATCAGATGCCTTGGACGGTTTGGTTGTTCACCTGCCCGAGAAGCAGATTTAAGTCGGCGCTGTTGACAAGAATTGAGGCAGATCGCGCGGGGTCGGGCATCCGATCTGCCTCAGAGCCGTTTTGAATTCAGCGAGAAAAACGTCAAAGACGTGGTCTGCACCTTCAGGCCCAAGCACAGCGACCCCTGCATAGAATGGACGTCCGGTGCAAACGAAGTCGGCCCCAAGCGCAATCAGGCGACAAATATCCAGACCAGAGCGGATCCCGCCTTCGGCCAAAATCGGAAATTCGGGTCCTAACTGCTTGCGCATTTCAGGCAAAACGTCGACCGGAGTAGGTGCCGCGTCGTATTGCCGGCCACCATGGTTGGACACCACCACGCCATCGCACCCCATGTCGCGCAGCTTAGCGGCTTCGGTCGGAGACAAAACGCCTTTCGCCACAAGTTTACCGGGCCAGCGGTCCCTTACAGCGCGCAGGCGGTCGGCAGTAACTGGCGTCGACAGGCTTGCGATCACATCGGCGGCGTTCTGGCCATCGCGGCCGATATAAGGACGCAGGTTGGCGAAATCCATCATGCCGTGGCGCAGGACGTGGTGTAGATTGGCCCAGCACCAGATGGGGTTCAGTGCCATCTGCCACAGTTTGGGTAAATCAAAACGGAACGGAAACTCTAAAGCGTTGCGTAGATCGTGGGCGCGTCGGGCGGGTGTCGGCACATCCATCGTGACCAGCAGAACGTCGTATCCGGCAGCTTCGGCGCGGCTTAACAGGTCATACGTGATCTCGTCCCGGGATGACACGTATAGCTGAAACCAGGCTGCTGGCCCTGCGATCTGCCGCAGCTTTTCCAGCGTTGCAGCGGTATATGTCGACCCCGTAAAGGCGAGCCCAGCCCGCGCAGCGGCGGATGCCAGGTAGGACCCGGCCCGCGGCCAGGCAATTTCGCCCCCGCCAACCGGAGAGACACCAAACGGCGCGGCATATCGCTGGCCGAACAGGGTGCAGGATAGGTCTGGGCCTTCGGCGTCATGAATACTGCGCGGTGTCAGAGTGATCTCAGACAATCCTGCCCGATTCCGGGCCATCGTTGCATTGTCATCGACGCCTTCGAAAATGAAGTCTCGGGCTAATCCCGGCAAGCGTTGTTTCGCCCGCCTTTCAAGATCCTCAATGCGGGGAAAGCGTAGATGCAGTTTCGATGTCAAATCTCGCGACCAAGCAGGTTGGATTCGAATGGGAACTTGGACAACAGTTCATACCCGCCCTCGGTGATCAGAACCTGCTCTTCCAGTTTCACACCTTCAGCCCCTCCGACTTCTCCTACATAGCTTTCAACGCACATCGCCATGCCGGGCACAAGCACGCCGTCATAGGCCAGAGCTTTGTCCTGCGGGTAGTAGATGCACGGCCATTCATCGGACATCCCGATACCATGGGCCAAAACCGCATAGTGTTGATCCTGGAATTGTTTGGGCTGTTTGAACCCTTTCTCCATGACTTCACGGAACGACATGCCCGGTTTCATCAGTTCCAGATTATACTGAATTTCATCGTAGGCACGGTTGTAAAGTTCGCGTTGATAATCGCTTGGCCGACCCGAGCCACAGAACAGCGTGCGCGATACATCTGCTGAATATCCGAAGGGGCCGACCATATCCGTGTCGAATGCCACCAGCTCTCCCGGGCGGATGATGCGCCCCGAGGCTTCCTGCAGCCATGGGTTTGTTCGATCGCCTGCCGCCAGCAAGCGCCCTTCGATCCAATCACCACCGGCCTCGACATTGGCTTTCCAAAGATGCGACCACAGTTCGATCTCGGTGATGCCGGGGCGCAAAGCCTCGCGCATGCGCCACATGCCGTCTTCGGCCACCGCGATGGCGTAATTCATGCACAGGACTTCTTCGATGGATTTGATGGCGCGGGCTGGTTCGACCACCTTGTGCGCATGAACGACTTCCAGCCCTTTGTTCGCAAATAACGCCGCAACCTGCGGTACGGGGCTTTCCACACCCAGACGAGTGCTGCCGCCGCCATGGCGCTGCATCAGAGCAGTAATCTGATTGACCCAACGGTCGATCATTTCGTCCATGCGCTGACCGGCAAACATAAAGCTGATCTGGATCGCCTCATCGCCCAACTCATCAATAGTTTCCAACCCCTGAGCGATCTTCTTGCCGGTTTCGCCATCGAAATAGACTGTCGGACCTTCAGCGGGTACGAACAGATAGCTGAGCGGGATGTGGCTTTGCATGATGCCGGCATCGCGCATGCCGGTAGCGTAGCGGATCGAATAGACCGAGGTCAGGACGCAGCCGCCCATGTCCTGTCGTTTCATCTCTTCCCGCAGCCGTTGTAGGCGATAGGCCCGCATCTTGGGTAGGTCGATCATTTCCAGCGTGTCGGTCATGCCGACAACCGGCGTAACCCGCGCGGCCTGCGCCAGTGTCATATCCGCATAGCGCATAAGCGTCAGACCTTTACAAAAACGCGCCCGTTTTCGACGCGGGTTTCATAGGTGCACAAATCTTGAACCGCAGGCGCGCTGAGCGCCTTTCCCGTGCGAACACAAAACCGACCTTGATGGAGGGGGCATTCGATTACCCCATCCATGACCAGCCCATCGCCCAGTGATTCATCTTCGTGGGTGCACATGCCGTCCGTGGCAAAGAAACCTTCGGGCGTGTTGTAAATGGCCAGAAGTTTGCCCCCGACATCCAGAGTGATCAAATCCTCGTCGTCAATGTCGCCTGTTGCACAGGCATCATGCCATTGCTGTGTCATTTTCTTCCTTTGCTAAGTCGTCCGAGAAGGCCTGACGGATTATCTTTGACCGGTCATCGCGCCCCAGCGAGCGTCGGATGGCAATTTTAAGAACCTCCCAATGAGTGCTCAGGAAACCGGCATCGGGTTCGGGCAATTGATCGGTGAGTGCCTCACTCAGGTCCGGCAGCGCATGGAACGGCACCGTTGGATACAGGTGATGCTCGATATGGTTGTTCATGTTGAAATACAGGAATTGAAAGAACCAGTTGGTGCGGAACGAGCGAGTCGATTGCACGATATTGGGCTGATTTTCGGCCATTTCCACATGCTGCATCAGGATGAATGCGTTCATGATCGGTCCGCCCAGAACGCGCGGGATCACGATCAGCCACAGGGGCCACAGCCAGCCAAGCCAAATGCTGATTGCGGCAAGGCCCAGATAGATCGTGACGCAGATCTGCGTATTGCGCTGCATTCTTGGCAGCTCGCTTTTCGGTGTGACGCGTTTGACGTTCTCCGAGAAGATACCGAAAGAATGCAGCACAAACATTTTCGTCTGATGCCAGTACAGCCCCAGCCCCAGGATTTCCTCGATCCATCCCCAAAAAGTCAGCGGGATCGGGGCATAAGGCATCTGGTTGTCTGCGCCCTCGATCCAGGTGTGGGTGTGGTGGCTGGCATGGGAGTAGCGACGGTGCAGCGGTTCCTCATAATAGAGCAGCGAGGTGAACCAGAATACCAGCTCGTTCAGCCAACGGGTCCGAAAGGCGGTGCCGTGTGCGCATTCATGGGACAATGCATAGGCTGACACCGCGAAGAACCCGGAATAAATCAACAGCGCCGGAACCATCCACCAAGTGCCTACGGAGAGCATCACCAAAGTGCCGGTAATCACCAACAGGCCAAGCCAGCACCCAAGATAAATCAGCCCTGGCCGGTCACTGCGCCGCATGAGCTGCTTGAGCTCTTTCTTGTCCATGTGGATGTTGGATGTCTTTGCATTGGTAATCATGACATAGCCCAATTCCAGGGCCTGGCTGCTTATTGCAGCCAGGCGTCTTTCTCGTCGATTTCGATGATGGTTGGACCATTTGCCTGCAGCGCGAATTCCAGCGCCTCGCGCAGCTCTTCGGCGCTCTGCGGACGGCGACCATGGGCGCCAAAGGCTTCGGCGATTTTCTTGAACTCGGGGTTGTAGATGGTGCAGCCGATGGTGGGCAGGCCCTTGCTGTCCATATATTCCCGGATTTCCTGATAGCCGTCGTTGGACCAGACGATTATCGGCATCGACAGCTTTTGCTCGACCGCCGCGGCCAATTCTTCGCAGGTCATTTGGAACGAACCGTCACCGGTGATGCAGGCCACAGGTTTGTCGCCTGCGCCGACCTTCATGCCGATGGCGACCGGCACGCCAAACCCCATCGCTGCATAGCCGTTTGGGAAGTGAAACAGGTTCGGGAGTTTCATCGGATAGTGATATAGCCCGGTATAGCAGACCTGAGACGCATCGGCGCTGATGATCGTATCCTCGGGCAGGACGTCGTGAATGATTTCCAGCGCCTTTTTGTGCTTGGGGGATTCCTTGCACAGATCTCCGCTGAATTTGGCCTTGGTCTCGACCACCAGATCGGCGGCGGGTTGGTCGTTCTGCGGGCCGTTGTGGTTTTCCAGCGCCTTCAGAATGGCCGAAACCGCCAGCTTTGAATCGCTCAGCAGGGCAGCGGCGGGTTTCGAATAGTGCATGATCTGGCCCGGATCGATATCGATGCGGATCAGTTGCCCGTTGATCGGGTAATCCTCGGTGAAATACCGATCGGGTTCGGCAAATTCGGTGCCGATGGCCAATACCGCATCTGCATCTCGCAACAAGTCTCGCACCGGATCGAACGCCTGAGTGAAGCCCAGACACAGCGGGTGATCCTCGGGGATCACACCTTTGCCCGCGCAGGAGTTGATGACGGGCGCGTCCAGCCGTTCGGCCAATTCCAGCACCTCTTGTGAGGCTGGGATAGCACCGCCACCCACCACGATTATGGTGGATTTGCTGCCGGACAGCATCCCGGCAATCTTATCGACCTCGGTCGGGTCGGGGCCGGGTTTTGGGGCAGGGGGCCAAGCTTCGATTTCGAAACTCGCGGGGCCAGCAAGAATGTCCTGCGGGATCTGGATGCAGACCGGACGCGGGCGCTGGCCGGAAAAGACAGCAAAGGCGCGGGCCAGAACTTCGGGCAGGTTGCGTGCGTCCAGCAATGTGTGGGTGAACGCCGTGACCTGATCCAGAATGTCGGATTGCGAGCGCAACTCGTGCATCCGGCCGCCATTCATACCCAGCTCGTGCACGTTGTTCATGGTAGTGAAGATCAGCATCGGTATCGAGTTTGAATAGGCTTCACCAATCGCCGTGGTTCCGTTGGTGACACCAGCACCCGTGACCAGAAAACACACGCCGGGCTTGCCGGTGGCGGCGGCATAGCCATAGGCGCCATAGGCCGAACCCTGTTCGTGCCGGGGGGTGACCTGACGGATGCCCATCTTGTCGAAATTCCGGTAGAACTCGACTGTGTGATAGCCGGGAATGCCAAAGGCGGTATCGACACCATAGGCTTTGAGCAGATGCAGAAGGCCCTCGCCACAGGTCATGGCGGATGTATCTAGATCTTTCATGGCTGTTTTGTCCCTTCGACGACAAAGTGGTCCGGTCGACCGGAGTTGGCATAAGTGATCACGTTTTTGATCGCGCGCGAGCGGCCTTCCTCATCGGCCTCGACCGAGTAATAGGCGGCATGCGGTGACACCACGGTGCGCGGGTGGTGCAGCAGGGGGTCATTTGGATCAGGTGGCTCGACCTCGAACACGTCCAGCCCGGCACCGCCGACCTGACCACTGTCCAGAGCAGCGAGCAAAGCGTCGGAGTCAATCAGAGCGCCCCGCGAAGCATTGACGATGAAACTGCCGCGTTGCATCCGCCCCAGCAGATCAGCGTTTACGATATGCCTGGTTTCGGCCGTGAGTGGTGAGTGCAGCGATACGACGTTGGACCGTTCAAACAGCGCTTCTTTGGTCTCGACCCGCTCGATCCAGTCCGGGAATGCTTCGGCGGGCATATAGGGGTCATAGGCAATCACCTTGCCAAAACTGGGGGCAGCGCTGCGTGCGGCCTGCTGGCCAATGCGCCCACACCCCAGCAGACCGAAGGTCATGTCGTGCGTGCGGTGCAGAACGCCCGGCTCTTCATAATCCCAGCGCCTTTCGCGGACCGAACGATCATAGAAGGGCAGGTGGCGAACCAGAGACAGCGCCATGGCGGCGGCGTGTACGCCAACTTCGGACACCCATGCGTCGGGGATATGCGCAATCCAGACACCGTGCCGCTTGGCCGCTTCTGTATCAATGGCATCGACCCCGACCAGCGGGACGCTGACGACTTTCAGATCGGGTAGGGCAGAGAACACGGCCTCGCCAATCGGCGCATATAGCGACACGATGGCATCAGCGCCGGTTTCCTTGACCAAATCGATAACCTCTTGTTCCGAGGTGCAATGGGGATCGGCCACCGCCATCTCGAACCCCGCGTCGTTGATAAGGGCGGTTTCCAGATCGAGGTCGGGTTGCACGAAATCAGTAAAGGCGATCTTCACACCTGGGTCTCCTTGCTGAGCCTTGGGTAAGCCCGGCACAGCCCCTGCTGTCCGGTGACTCGATAAAGGAGTTTTGAAGTCATCTTTTCAAACGACTAATTTCTGGCCATGATGCGACGAAATGGAATGGTAGCGTTGAGACTAAATGAATGCAGCAGGAAAACCGTAAAACAGCGACTCCGCCACTGCATTGGCTGCGCGCCTTTTCTGTCTCGGCACGGCATCTGAGTTTCACCGACGCAGCGCAGGAGCTGCTGATCACGCAATCCGCTGTAAGTAAGCAGGTTCGGCTGCTGGAGCAGGCGTTGGGTCAGCAATTGTTCATCCGCCGCCATCGCGGTTTGACCTTGACCGAGGCCGGTCGCAACTATCTGCCCATCGTCGAGCGGGCCTTCAACACGCTGGAACAGGGTACGCGGTCGTTTCTGGGTTATTCGGCCGGTCGCAATCTACACCTGAAAGTGAATTACGCCTTTGCCTCGTTCTGGCTGATGGATCGACTGGATGACTTCATGGAGGCCCATCCGGACGTACAGCTGACCGTCTCAACCGCGTTGTGGGAGCAGGAGTTTCAAGGCACCACCGCGGATATCGAGATTCACTATGGTCGAGAGGAAACCTTTCAGGAAGACGCGATCCGTCTGCGGCAGGAAACACTCACGCCGGTTTGCGCACCTGAAGTTGCGAAACGGCTGAAGTCGCCGGATGATCTGGCAAATGAACGAATTCTCGATCTGACGGGTGTCAACGAAACTTGGGACTTCTGGCTCGGGCGTTCAGGGGTTCGGGGACTTGCTTTGAAAGACCGACATTTCTTCAGCACCTATGTTCTGTCGCTGACTATGGCGCAGGCGGGCAAAGGAGTGTCCATGGGGCACACGACATTAGTCGAGCGCGCGATCGCACGAGGCAATCTGGTCGTGCCGTTCGACATCCATGTTCCCGGGCGTGACGCGTATTTTCTGATCCACAATAAGGGCAGCGCCGCAAATCCTTATGCGTCGCTGTTTGTCGATTGGGTTCAGGCGCAGTTTTGAATCCGGCCCGACGCGTTATCCGTCAGAAACCGGATGGTTTGCCATCCGCTCAAGCGCCTTGACCATGCCGGAATGATCGTCCTGCGCCCCGCCATTGGCCGAGCAGGAATTGAACAGCTCCTGCGCTGTAGCGGTGTTGGGCAGCGACACGCCAAGGGCGCGGGCCGAGGCCAATGCCAGATTGAGGTCCTTCTGGTGCAGTTCGATACGGAACCCCGGATCCATCGTGCGTTTGATCATCCGTTCTCCGTGAATCTCAAGGATTCTTGAAGTGGCAAGCCCGCCCATCAACGCCTCTCGAATCTTTGCAGGATCGCAACCCGCCTTGGATGCAAAGACCAGCGCCTCGGCCACCGCTTCGATATTCAGGGCGACGATGATCTGGTTGGCGATCTTGCAGGTCTGACCAGCTCCATTGGCCTCGCTTATTAGGGTGATGTTCTTGCCCATCAGCTCGAACAGGGGTCTGGCCCGGTCAAACGCGGCTTGCGGCCCGCCGCACATGATGGTCAGGCTCGCCGCCTTTGCGCCAACCTCGCCGCCCGACACCGGGGCATCGACGTATTGACCGCCCTTTACATTTACAGCCCGCGCAAGCGCCTCGGTTGCAATAGGGCTGATCGAGGACATGTCGATCACGAGTGAGCCTTCGTGCACATTAACCAGCACACCGTTTTCCCCGGTGATCACTCGTTCCACATCGGGCGTGTCAGGAACCATGACGATCACGGTATCGCAATGCGCCGCGACCTCGGCCGGGCTGCCGACGACCTGAACGGGCTTGTCCGCAAGCGCATCGGGCAGGGCCGAGCGGTTGAGGCAAGTAAAAATAGTATGGCCAGCATCTGCCAGATGCCCGGCCATGGGGGCGCCCATGACGCCCAGTCCGATGAACCCGATATTCATGACAATCTCCTCAATAGCCCAGTTTAGGGTCGATGGGATTCAGAAGCGGCTTGCCCGCAAGAAACAGCTCCATGTTCTGAAAGAACAGGCCCAGCGTCAGCGGGATATACGCGTCGCCGTCATCGGCCGAGACATGGGGCGTGATAATCATGTTCTTCGTGTTCCACAGCCGCGACTCGGGTGCGATGGGTTCAGGGTCGAACACGTCCAGAATGGCGCCGCCCAAACTGCCTTCGTCCAACTTGTCGCAGAGCGCATCGTAATCCATGACAGCCTCGCGTCCGATATTGATGATGCCCGCCATGGGTTTCATCAGATCCAGCCGCCGCCGATCCATCAGCCCGCGTGTGTCCGGCGTATCGGGTGTGGCGATCAGCAGATAGTCGGCCAGTGGCAGAACCTCATCCAGCTGCGCCGTCGGCACACAGCGATCACATCCTTCGACATCCCGGCCCGACCGGTTTACGCCGATCACGTTGACCCCCAGAGGTTTGATCATCTTGGCACCTGACCCACCCAGCGACCCGGTTCCCAGAACCACGACAGTCTTGCCGGCGATCGGCGAGCAATAGAGCGACTCGTAAAGTGCATTGCGCTGGTTGGTGACGATGGCAGGCATATGCGAATGCAGCATCAGGATCGCCATCAGGCCGAATTCTCCGGCCTTGGCGGCATGAACGCCCTTGTTGTTGGTCAGGGTCACGCCCTCGGGCAGCCAGTCCATCGGCAGCATATGCTCGACCCCGGCACCGATGCAGTGAATCCATTTCAGATTGGGCGCAACCTGCGCCAGATTCTCGGTGGGCATGTTCCAGGTCAGAAGCACTTCGGCATCCGCCATCGAGCTTAGCCAGTTGTCAGTATCCCAGTCGATGAACGGATCAAGCTTGCCGACAACATCGGGGTGCAGCGCCTGCGCCGTGTCAAAGCGTTCACCGGTGATGGTGAACACCTCTTCGCCTTCCGGTGTGTTCGGAAATGATCCTTCAGCCCAACGGTTGTTTTTGACGTGAACTTTCACAGCCATAGTGGTTTCCTTGCGTAGAGTTGACCAAAAAATCCCCGCGGACCGATGGAAGAACCGGTTCGCGGAGGAAGTAGGGGAGTTCACCCGATACCGTTGGCTTCCATTTCCTTGAGTCTTTCGATGATCGCGGTGTCACGGTTCTCGTCACACCAGTCTTCATGCTCGAACTGCATGTCCATCACCGCTTCGCCGATCTTCAACAGATAGGCACTGTCGTCCTGACCATCGATCGGGGGCAGATGTAGCACCGTGTCCTGACCATAGGTGCGCACCGAATTTGCGCCGTGCCGCAGGGGCTGAGGTGGTTCGATGCCGTCATTCTCGAGATCCCGGATCGCCTTACGTACACGGCGCCGATATAGCGAGATGCCCCGGTCCGTCGGCATCAGGTTCTCACCTTTATGGGTCGAGATTGGCCCCATTCCTTCCACGGCTTCCGAATCCGCTGGGTAGCGCTGTTTCTCTTCGGGTGTCCGGTCCAGAACCTCACCCTGTTCGATCATCTCGTGACCTTCCTTTGTGTTGTATTCGTGCGGGTCCCATCGGTCGCCGAAATTCGCCCATGCGTAGACAATGGTGTTTTCGTCATCCACCGGCACCACCCAACGGGTAAAGCACGACCGTCCGAAATAGCGCTGTTCGGTCCCGTCGGCGGCATAGGCTGACCCGGCTTGGGTAAAGTTCGGCAGCACAAGCTCGTTTAGCCGGACCCAGGCGTTTTCGCCGATGCGTCGGGTGGATGTGCCGAGGAAATGGTTTTCATTCCGCTCATAGAATTTCAGCTCACCCGAAGCCATCATTCCTTCGGAGAACTGAGGGTGGCTGTTCTGGCTGTGCAAAAAGGTTGTATGGGTCGGGTCCATGATCGCATCCTGAACCTGAATCCAGTTGCAGGTATATGGGGCCTTGTAGGGCGCGCTGGTCATGCCCTCATGCTCGAAGGCGTCGTAGATCGGGAAATCAGGCTGTTTGTCGGGCGGGCCCATATAGGCGAAGATTATACCACGATATTCGATGACCGGATAAGCGCCCAGCCGGGTCCGTTCCTTGACCATCTCGACCGCGCGTGCGGTCTGATCCTCGGCTGGCGCTTCGAGAATTTCGCCATCCGGTGCAAACAGCCAGCCGTGGTAGCAGCAGCGAATTCCCCGGTCTTCGCATTTCCCATATTCAAGCGAGGCGCGCCGATGCGGGCAGTATTTGTGGACCAGCCCGATCTGTTGCTTGTCCTCGCCATAGCGGAACACGACCAGTTCTTCGCCGAGGATGGTGATGGCTTTGGGCAGATCGCCAAGATCGTCGGTCAAATGGACCGGATGCCAGAAACGGCGCAGATATTCACCTGCGGGTGTGCCCGCTCCGACGCGGGCGATCTCTTCGTCGATCGCGGCGGGATGGGATTGATTGTAGCCCTGGAAATTCCCGGCAAATGTTTTGATCTGCGGTTTTTCTGCTGCGGATGACATGGTTGGCTTCCTCCTGATCGGTCGGGCGCTTGGTTCCATCGAACTGCAGTTCTGCAAGTTGATTCAATCCGAACTTTGATTGCGAATTATTTCACGTCAACGAAAAATTACGATCCCAATATTACGAGATTCGTAGTAAAATCCGGATTACGTATCAAATTAGAGAGTTCTCATGACCGAAACCAACCGAAAAAAGCCATCATCCGATCACGCAACCGGGGCAGGCAGCCGTCAGCGGGACACCGCATTGTTGAATGACAGCCTCAATCAGGAAATTATCCAGGCGCTGCAAAAGGATGGGCGCACTCCGTTTGCGGAAATTGCCCAAAAACTCAACGTATCCGAGGGCACGATCCGAAATCGGGTAAATGCCATGAAATCCAGTGGCAGCCTGCGCATCGTCGCCGTCACCGATTCAGGCGTTTCCGAGTATCGGACCGAGGCCATGGTCGGCATTCGCGTCGCTTCCGGACATCGGCCGGAAAGCGTTGCTGCCCGCCTCTCGGCGTTGGAGGAAATTGTTTATGTAGTTTGGGTAAGCGGCAATTATGACCTGCTCATCGAAATTGTGACAGATGACCGCAAGACCTTTCTCAGCATGTTGTCCGAGCATGTCTATGGCCGGGAAGACATCGGCTCGGCCGAAGTTATGACCGGGCTGATGAACTTCAAAAACCAGTTTCTTCTCAAAAGCAACTGGGGATGAGTGAAATGCGGAACCGTCATCGAGTTTTATGGGAAGATACGAAATCCGTAATCAGTATGAAAAAAGTTCTCATAAAGATTACTGTAACAGCAAAGATGTTGCGTAAAACAGAAGTTCGCCCCTATCATGCTGGGACAGAACACTCGAATCAGGCACGCCACGTTGTCGAATGTCCTCACGCCGAAAGGAATGGACATGGACTTAGAAGCAAAGTCGAACCCATTGGAGGAATCTGCCAATGTAGCTGACAGCGGCGTGGCCACACGCGCGCAACCTGTTTCGTCTGGCCTGCGCGCGCAGCCGCAGGCCTCTCATTTTGTGGATGGAGAGTACGTGGAGGATCCGGCAGGTGCCCGGATCGAATGCATCTATCCTGCAACCGGTGAGCGGATTGCCCTGCTGCATTCCGCAACACCCGACATCATCGCGCGCGCGGTAGAAAGCGCAGCGCGGGCGCAGGCAGAATGGGAACGAACCTTACCGGCTGAGCGGGGTAGAATCCTGCGCCGGGCGGCCGACATTATGCGCGACCGGAACCATGAACTGTCCGTTCTCGAGACGTTGGATACCGGAAAGCCGTATCAGGAAACGATTGTTGCGGATGCGCTGTCTGGCGCTGAAGCATTCGAATTTTACGGTGGGCTGGCCAGTAGCCTTTCGGGCGAGTGCATCCCATATGGCGAGTCGTTTATCTATACGAAGCGGGTCGCGTTGGGTGTGTGCCTTGGTATCGGTGCCTGGAACTATCCGACACAGATCGCGTGCTACAAGGGTGCTGCAGCATTGGCCTGTGGCAACTCGGTCATTTTCAAACCTTCCGAAGTCACGCCGCTTGGTGCGCTGAAAGTCGCGGAAATCTTGATCGAGGCCGGACTCCCGAAAGGGCTTTACAACGTGGTCCAGGGCTATGGCGATGTCGGGGCCGCGCTGGTCACGCATCCCGATATCGAAAAGGTCTCGCTGACCGGTTCAGTGCCCACGGGATCAAAGGTGATGGCCGCAGCCGGCGCGGGGATAAAGCATGTGACGATGGAGCTTGGCGGTAAGTCTCCTTTGGTCATATTCGAAGATGCCGATCTGGACGCCGCTGTAAGTGGCGCGATCCTTGGGAACTTTTACTCTGCCGGACAGATCTGTTCGAACGGCACTCGTGTTTTTGTCCAACAGCCGATCCGGGCGGAGTTCGAACGAATGCTCGTGGAACGAGTGCGGCAAATCCGTCTGGGTGATCCTCTGGACCCCGACACGCAGATGGGATCGCTGATATCTGCGGCACATATGCAGAAAGTGCTGGGCCACATTGAAACCGGACTTTCAGAGGGGGCTCGGCTGCTGTGCGGGGGAAAGCGGGCGGCCGTTCACGGTTTCGAAAACGGCAGCTTCGTCGAGGCCACGGTGTTTTCGGACGTCACAGACGACATGCGCATCGCGCGCGAAGAGATTTTTGGCCCTGTTCTGTCGATCCTCGAATTCACGGACGAGGAAGAGGTGATCCGCCGCGCCAACGATTCGGACTTCGGGTTGGCAGCAGGGGTCTTTACGCGCGATCTGACCCGGGCACACCGGGTGATCGACCGGTTGCAGGCAGGTACGTGCTGGATCAACACCTATAACACCATGCCGGTTGAAATGCCGTTTGGCGGTTTCAAACAATCAGGCGTTGGCAAGGAAAACTCCCGGGCCGCGCTGGATCACTACAGCCAGATCAAATCCGTTTATGTCGAAATGGGAGGAGTGGAAACGCCCTATTGAAAAACACCCGATATCGTCGGGGATGGGAAACATGAGCCTGAAAAGATCAGTTTTTTCAGCATCTTTCCGTCCATCGGCACAGCCCGAAAAGACGCATGAAACAGCGCGCCGGGCAGGCAAGCGTATTTGGCTACGGATCGTTTGTCGGACCAGTCATTCCAACAGTAAGGAGAACCTACAATGAAAACCAAAATTCTGGGAACCGCCCTTTCCGCCGCGCTGGCCCTGACGGCCGGCAGTGCGCTCGCCGGACCGCTGGAGGACCGAGTCGCGGCAGGCGAGCCGATCCGCCTTGGTTTTGCCGCGGCGGCCCCATGGGCCCATCCGGGAGAAAACGGGGAACCGCTGGGGTTCGTAAACCAGATCACCCTGGATCTGCTGGAAAAGATGGGTCACACGAATATCGAACCTGTCGTGACCGACTGGGCTGGTCTTATCCCAAGCCTGATGGCGGGTCGTGTCGATATCATCACCGGTGGGATGTATATTCTGGGTTCGCGCTGCGAGAATATCGACTTCTCCGAGCCGGTCGGGCAATTCGGTAACGCCTTCATCGTGCCCGAGGGGAACCCCGAGAACCTGCAGACATATGAAGAGATCAAGAATGCAGGCGTCACCATGGCCGCTGTTGCAGGCTATGTGAATGTCGAAGAAGCATTGAAAGTCGGTATACCCGAAGCCAACATCATGCAGTTGCCCGGCACGACCGAAGTGCTTGCAGCCGTCAAGGCCGGTCGGGCGAGTATCGGCGCGATGACCGCAGTTGAGGCCTATGACCTTGCAGCCAAAACCGACGGCATCGAAGCGACGGATACCAACGCACTGCCGGAATGGACTTTCAACTGGGTTGCTATCGGCTTCCACCCCGATGACGATGGATTCCGGGAAGAGTTCAATGCTGCCATGCCCGGTTATCTCGGGTCCGAGGCAATGCTCTCTGCCGTCGAGCAGTGGGATTACTATCCGGACAACGTTCCGGGCGAAGACGCCTCGATGGAATGGGCCTGTGCCAATCGCTGATCCCCAGCGAGGATCATTCACTTAACTTGCAAAAAGCAGCGCCCTGTCGGGCAGGGCGCTGTTCTTTGCACCTCTCATCCTCTGAGTAAACACGAAGGGAGCGGCGTTTGCCCTATTACGAATTTCTTGAGGCCTATGGCGGACGGCTGCTGGAGGGGTCGCTGATCACGGTTGTGCAGTTTGTCCTGGCCACAATCGTGTCCGTAATCGTCGCCCTTACCTTCGGGTTGATGCGCCTCTCTCAGAACGTCGCGGTCAAAGGCGTCGCCACTGTCTATATCGAGATTTTTCGCGGAACGTCGCTGCTGGTACAGCTGTTCTGGATTTTCTTCGTTCTTCCCTTGTTTGGGGTCACGCTGGACAAATTCACTGCTGGTTTCATTGCCGTTGGAATGAATATGGGCGCCTACGGGGCCGAACTGGTCCGCGGCGCAATACTTGCCGTTCCTAAAGGGCAGTGGGAGGCTGCCAAGGCCATCAACATGACACCCGGGCAAAGGATGCGGCGTATCATTTTGCCTCAGGCCTTTGTCATCATGTTGCCGCCCTGGGGCAATCTGGTCATCGAGATCATGAAAGGCACGGCGCTGGTGGCGCTAATCTCTGTCACTGACCTGATGTATGAAGCCCGCCAGATTAACATTTCGACCTTCCTGTCGGTTCAGACTTTCGGCACGGCTTTGATCATCTATTACATCTTCGCGCGGTTCCTCATCACGCCCTTCATGCGATATTTCGAGCGCACGATGGCCCGCAAGATAGGGAGGGCCTGACCGATGCAATGGCGCTGGGACTGGACCTGGGAATTGTTGCCGCGTTTTATCGACGCGACGGGAAAAACTCTGCTGGCGGCGGGCGGGGGATATGCCATCGCCGTGGTGTTGGGGCTGGTCTTCGTACTGGCACAACGCACGCCGTACCGCATTGTCACAGTGTGCGTGCGCGAAGTGGTCGAGTTTATCCGCTCGACACCGCTGCTTTTGCAGGTGTTCTTCGTATTCTACGTGGGGCCGCAGTTCGGCATCAACTTGTCGCCCTGGACATCGGGCCTGATCGCGATTGGTGTTCACTATGCGGCCTATCTGTCCGAAGTTTATCGCGGTGGCATCGAAAGCGTGCCGAAAGGCCAGTGGGAGGCCGCAACCGCCATCAACATGCCGGTCATCCAAACCTATCGCCGCATCATCATCCCGCAGGCGCTGCCGCCAGCGATTTCGGGAATGGGGAATTACCTGGTCGGTATTTTCAAGGATACCCCGATGCTGTCCGTGATTGGCGTGGCCGAATTGATGCATACCGCCAACGCGGTCGGCGCCCAAAGCTATCGCTACCTTGAACCCTACACCATGGTCGGCGTGATCTTCCTTGCGATCTCACTGCCCACCGCTTTTTTGATCGCCCAGTTTGAAAAATGGGTGCGCCGTAAAATGGGAATGAGATAAATGAACGAAGACATGAGCCAATACCCAATGCGCCTTGAAGGCGACGATATCCCGATGGTCCGGTTTCAGAACGTGCGTAAAAGTTACGGCAATCTCGTTGTGCTGGACGATCTGAACCTGGATATCGATGCGGGTGAGATGGTGACAATCATCGGCCCGTCCGGGTCAGGCAAAACCACCGTTCTGCGCATGCTGATGACGTTGGAAACCATCAATGGCGGCGTCATCTACGTGGATGGTGAACCCCTGACACATATGGAAAAAGGCGGTGTGCTGGTGCCCGCGAACCCGGCGCATATCCGGCGTATTCGCAGCAAGATCGGCATGTGTTTTCAGCACTTCAACCTGTTCCCGCATATGACCGCCTTGCAGAATTGCATGGAAGGTCCGGTGCAAGTTCTCGGAATTCCGAAGAAAGAGGCCGAAGAGCGGTCGATGGAGCTTCTGCAAATGGTCGGCATGGACGAGAAGCGCGATCAGCATCCGTCGCGCCTATCTGGTGGCCAGCAGCAACGCGTCGCCATCGCCCGTGCGTTGGCCATGCGCCCCAAGGTAATGCTTTTTGACGAAGTAACGTCGGCTTTGGATCCCGAAGTGATCGGAGAAGTTACCAATGTCATTCGTAAGCTCGTGGATGCGCATAATCTGACTATGCTGATGGTGACGCATCAGATGGGGTTTGCCAAAGACATCTCAGACCGCGTCTGCTTCTTCTTCAATGGCGCGATCGAAGAACAGGCAGCGCCCGAAGAACTGTTTGAAAACCCGAAACGAGAACGCACACAGCAGTTCCTGAATGCGGTCCTCGAATCCAACTGAGGACCCGCCAAGGAATTCACTTAACCAATGGGTTTTGTAGTTCGTGACGAGTGATTGGGCCGCGGACAAGAACCAAATCCGGAGCAAGAAGACGTTGTAGCTCGCGCTGGGGGAGTCCTATCAGCGTCACGCAGAGCGACCGGACAACTCTCGAACGCATTCCAAAACGGCTGCCGAGTAACGCGATTTGTTCCTGTCCAGTCGAAACAACGGTACGGACACGCTGATGGCGGCGATAGGGCGTGCGGCGTCGTCAAGTATTGGCGCGCCGAAACAGGCGATGCCGACTTCATTCTCCTGATTGTCAAAAACGAAACCCTGTGTGCGGCATTGGTTAATCTGAACGCGTAATCCGGCAGGGTCTGTTGTTGTGAAAGACGTGATTGGTGTCAGGGTCGCGGTTTCGAGATAATCGGCAAACTCATCCTCAGGCAAAGCGGAAAGATACGCTTTGCCCACACCGCTTGAGTGCAACGGAACAAACGTACCTATGGTCGAGTTCATGCGCACTGTTTCGAGGCTTTCGATTTTGTCGATGTAAACAAGCCCTTCGCCACTTGGTACGGCGAGGTGCACGGTTTCCCCCGTCTTGTCTCTGACGCGAATAAGGGCATCGCGGGCAAGGTCGCGAATGTCAGATGTAGACAAGGCGGTACGGGCCAGATTGATCAAACGTGGGCCGGGTTTGTAGCGTTTGTCTCTGGCCTGAATTACCAGGCCTTCGGCTTCCAGCCCGTGCAGCAATCTGTACAGGGTGGGGCGTGTGAACGTGCATTCCGCAAGTAAATCCTGAAAGGCCGGAGGCGTGGTTCGGTCGCAAATATGCTGCAAGAGACTGATGCTTCGCGCAAAACTCTGCGTCCCCTGAATTTGTTTTGACATGCGTGAACCTCTCTGTTGACCAGCGAACTGCGCAGCGTGTAACGTCCATAAAATGGTCTAGATGTCCATTATATGGACAATGTAAGATGGAAGCAATGAACGAAATACAAAAACGCGCCTTGATCACCGGCGGAACCAGCGGGCTTGGACTGGCGATTGCCGAAGGTTTTCACGAGGCGGGTTATCAGGTGATGGCTGCCGGATTGGGCGATCTGCCGGAGGGTAAACCCGGTCTGAGTTTTCATTCGCTGGATGTGACTGATGGGAAAGCGGTTGAAGCCTTTTGCCAAGACATTCCCGGACTGGATGTCGTAGTGAACGCTGCAGGCGTCATCCGGCGCAACGAAGAGCACGATCCGGAGATATTTGCCAAAGTTGTGGATATTAACCTGAACGGCACAATGCGCGTTTGCGCTGCCACGCGTGCGCATCTTGCCGAAACTAAAGGTTCAATCATCAATATCGCGTCGATGCTCAGCTATTTTGGCGGTGGATTGGTGCCTGGGTATGCGGCATCCAAAGGCGGAATCGCACAACTCACCAAATCACTGGCGATTGCTTATGCGCCGGACGGGGTTCGCGTAAATGCGCTGGCACCGGGGTGGATCGCCACGCCGCTGACACAGAACCTGCAAAACGACCCTGAGCGCAGCGCGGCTATTCTGTCGCGCACCCCGATGGCGCGATGGGGCAAACCACAGGACCTGATCGGCCCGGCCCTGTTTCTGGCGTCTGAACAAGCAGGGTTCATCACCGGAACAATTCTAAACGTGGATGGCGGCTACGCCGCAGTCTGAAAGCAAGGGAAGCGAAATGCCACTGTCTGAGACCGACGAAAACCCAATGGTGCCATACAAGCACCCCATGCCACAGGACGCGCTGCCCGAGATCGTAGTGCCAAATGCGCTGGCGGAAGACGACCCCCGGATGTGGGTCCAGCAGACCGAGACGGTATTCTTCCGCCCGCTCTGTCTGAATGTCAGTCAGGGATATTGGATGAACCTTCTCAAGGTGACAAAGGCAGGTGTTTTGTCACGCCACCGCCACCCGAACCCGGTACACGGCTTTGTGCTGAAAGGCCGCTGGCATTATCTGGAGCACGACTGGGAAGCCACCGAAGGCTCTTACGTTTACGAGCCTCCGGGCGAAACCCACACTTTGGTTGTGCCGGAAGATGTCGAGGAAATGATCACCTATTTTCAGGTGAACGGAGTGATGTATTACTGCGACCCCGACGGAAATCACCTTGGCTACGAGGACGTGTTCACCAAGATCGACATGTGCCGTGCGCATTTCGAGAAAGTCGGCCTTGGCGCTGATTATGTGAAAAACTTTATCCGGTAAGGTCCATGAGCAACGTAACTTATGACTTCGCAGGTCGCACCGCTGTCATCACCGGTGGCGCGGCTGGGATCGGTGCAGAGATCGCCCGCCACTACGCCGCTGCAGGTGCAAAAGTCGCCATCTGGGACTTGGCCGAGCCTGAAGATGCGCCAGCCGGGTCCATCACGTGCAAGGTTGACATAAGCCAACCCGAACAGATTGCCGAAGCGGTTGCAGAAACCCGCGCGGCCTTTGGCGGCATCGACTTTTTGTCCCACAATGCAGGCTTTGCCGGGCCAACCCTGCCGGTGGTTGAGAGTGACCCCGCCACATGGGCGCGTGTCGTCGAGGTGAACCTGACCGGCACCTTTTATCTTGCTCATGCGATTGTGCCAGTCATGCAAGAACGGGGGTTTGGCCGGATCGTCAACATGGCCTCGCTGGCCGGGAAAGAAGGTACGCCAAATGCGTCGGCGTATTCTGCGTCCAAGGCGGGCGTGATCGGCTTTACCAAATCGCTCGCGAAAGAGCTGGCGCAAACTGATATTCGTGTGAATTGCATCGCCCCAGCCGCAATCAAGACCGCAATTCTGGACCAGATGACGCCAGAATTCGTACAGATCATGATCGACAAATCGCCGATGAAACGGCTGGGTTGGGTCGAAGAAGCCGCGCGTATGGTGATGTGGCTCAGTTCCGAGGACTGCACGTTCAACTCGGGCGCGGTTTTCGATCTCTCTGGCGGCAGAGCAACTTATTGATGACCCACATTCGCAACTTCACGCCCGGCCCGGTCGAGGTGGCCGGGAATGTGCTGGCTGCGCGGCATGGGCTTTTCAAGAGACTGGCGTACAGGTCAGACGTGTAGAACCTGGGATCTTCTGCATGACGTGGAGGCTTTTGCGCGCCTTGCAAAAACAAGTCCGGCGGCTATGCCTTTGGTGAATTTATGCTGGTTTTAGCCTGCAAATATTCCGTGATTTAAGTGCCCAACAAGTTTTGAAGCGCTAAAAATGGATGGGCGTAATTCGCGAAGTCACCCAGATTGCGATCAGCAGGATTGCATAGGTGCCCATGACCCAGAGGAACATTGAGTGCAAAGGCAGCGTCTTCATGCTCATGCCGTGACTGGGCATGTCCTCCATGTCGCCATGGGACATACCGTTCATCTCTGAAGACAAGTGACCGTTGCCCGGTGCCGGGCCATCTGCCCCGGGTAGGGTCATACATCCGTGTTTGAGGTGGTTGGCAACCAGCCAGTAATTGATCGGGAATGCAACAAAACCCCCAACAATTGCCGCCAAGCTCATACGAAACCAAAAAGTCGGAGAGAGCGGGTCTTCCGATTCCGGCCAAGCCGCGGCCAACAAGACCATGGTCGGAATCATGCCTGTCATCACCATGTTCATCGAGACCGTCTCTGAAAAGAACGTCTTTCGGACAGCTTGCGAATAACTTCCATACATCGAAAGCATCATAAGGGCCTGAAAGATGAAAAGCCCCGAGACGAAACCGAAGACGTATTCGACAAGGATGTCCCATCCATTTGATAGCGCGAGAAAATGAACAACGGTGGCGGCAACAATGATCCCCGTAGCGTCGCCTGCTAAGCAGTGCATTTCGCTGTTGACCCCTTGCTTCCACGGTGTGCGGGTGAAACGGTCATGTCCGCCTGGAAACGGTCGGCGGCAGGTAATCATATAAAAAAATAGGCCGACTGGTCCTGTATAGATCGTCACCAGAATCCAAGCCATGCGCTGAACCCAACTCGTCACGCCGTTGCTTATTGAATCCCAAACAACGAAAGCTACGCTGGCACCAGTCAATAAAAACCAGACAAGCATCGCGCCGTTGAGCACATCGACCTCCTTGAAATACAAATCCTGTTAATTGAACCAAGTATCAACGTTCAGGAGATGTCAGGCAATATATGGCGAATTTTTCGATCTATGGGAATGAGAGCTCAATTTCCCTACTTTGGTGATGTTGCCCAAGTGCGAGCAGGCAATGCCTGGATAAAATTTTATTTTACTGCCAGGGACCGAAGCCCCTGACAGATGTTGGCTTTACCACTTGGTATCTGGGTCGACTTTAAACAGATGTTCCATGAACACACGGGTAACGGCCTGCAACTTGTCAGTACGCGCGTGGTCGCGTTGCAGCTCTGCCGGAACCACGTTCCACGTGATCGGTTCGACCCCCGCCTCAATCATGCGGCGCATGCCGTTTTCGTGGCTGAGCTGGGTTACCGAGCCAACGGCGTCTTCCGGTACATAGACATCATATCCGGCAAGTTCGGCCTCAATCGCGGGATAGGCCAGGCAGACATCTGTCCAGAGACCACCCATAATCAGCTTTGTCCGGCCGGTTGCTTCGACCGCGGCGACAAACTCAGGTTCTTCCCAGGCGTTGACATTTGTCCGGTCGACAAAGATCGCGTTCGGGGCCAGTTCGCGCAATTCTTCGATCATCGGGTCATAACCGTTCAGGCCCACGGCGACATGACTGAAAATGATTGGGATGTCATAGATCACAGCGGTCTTTATCAGACCCGTGGTGTTGTTGATCAGCTCTTCATGGTCGATGTTCTTGACCCCAGCCAAAATCGGAGGCTGGTAATCGATAAGGATCAACGCCGAGTTGGTCGGTGACAGAAACGGGTCTTCGTCAGCGGCCCGGACCGGCGTGCCCTGATAGCCTTCTGGATATGTCGCGACGCCATTTATTGTTTTGATCATCGGAGTTTCCGCCGCTGCCGGCATTGCTGCGACAGCGATGATCAGGCTCAGGGCTGTGGTGAGCGATTTTGGGAAAGTTAACATGAGAGTGTTTCCTTGGTTGCTTGGGTTTCAGCCGTGCACATGCTCGGCAATAAGCTGCGCGACTGAAGGACCGGGGCCGACAAGCTCCAGAACATTGCGATCCGGGTCGCGAATGAAGATGGTTTTGGTGCCGCGAAATTCTCGGCGGCCCGTGATGGCGATGCCGTTTTCGGTGACAAAGGTTTCGGTTGCTTCAGCGTCCTTCACCTTGACCGCCAGGTGGGTGATGCCCGGATACTTCTCTGCCTCGTCCATCAGAACGTTTTCGCCCGCCTTTGCCGTTGCCGGACCCAACAGGTTGATGTTGACCCCCGAAGGATGGAGCATCACCAATGGATGCCCGTCGTCAAAACCGCCATCGGCGATCATCTCGAATCCCAGCAACTCATAGAAGGTGACAGATGCATCGCGATTACTGATACGGATGCCGATGTGATCGAAGTTTCTGATGTCCAACATGGTTTGACCTTTCCTTTGCTTGCAACAAAGGTAACTATGCCTGTAGTGAACTTTAATAGCTCAGTTGGAACGGCATATATTCCATATGGATCAAAATAAGGATCTCTTCGACGGCATGGTACTGTTCTGCACAGTGGTGGAGCAGGAAGGTATGAGTGCGGGCGCCAAGCTGTTGGGCCATACGCCCAGCCATGTCAGCAAAGAGATTGCACGGCTTGAAGCGCGGCTTGGGACACGACTCCTGAACCGGACAACACGACGGATCAGCCTGACGGAATCCGGGCGCATCTATTATGAAAACGCGCGCCGAATGGTGGAGGACGCCCGCGCGGTGCAAGACCGATTGCATTCGGTCGGCGACCGACCCTTTGGGGAATTGCGGATGAGTGTGCCTGTGGTTTTCGCTCACGGGTGGCTGAATGACTGGCTGCCCGAGTTTCTCAAGCGATATCCCGAAGTAGATCTGAACATCGACGTATCCGAGCGTCGCGCCGATATGATCGGTGAAGGGATCGACCTGCTGGTGCGCATTGGCGATCTGCCCCCGTCCGACCTGATCGCCCGCGAGATTTTTCGTACACAGGGTCTGACGGTGGCTTCCCCTGCTTATCTGAAACGAAACGGCACGCCGAGACATCCCGATGATTTGAAAGGGCATCAACTGATTGATTTTTCGTTTCATGGGGTCACCCAAAACTGGACCTACCCGGGGCCCGACAGAGAAGTGATCACCGTGCCAATCACGCCGCGCATTCGATGCAACGATGCCCATACAGAGAAGGCACTGGCGCTTGCCGGGCGCGGGATTACCCGTCTGCCAGAGCTTTCCTGTCAGGCTGAACTGGATGCCGGATCATTGGTGGCGATTTTGCCCGATTTCCGTCCGCCTTCCATCGGGGTCAACGTGATCTATGCCAGCCGCGACAACCTACCTGCCAAGACTCGTGCCATGATCGATTTTCTGGTCGAAAAGAGCGACTGAGGTCAGGACCTGCAAAGGTTCCAATTCCATCGCTGGCGGCAAGCGGTCTGATCGTGATTTACACTGTCCTTTTGCCGCAAGGTCTGGTCCGCCATGCTTGGTCTAGCCATTGAACCAAAGCGGTGTGTCGCCGTCTGCCCACGGCGCGTGCTTGTTCATTACGTTTGCGAAGGCTTCGCTTGCCAGGAAACGATCCAGCCACGCAATCAAATTCGGCCATTCCTGTGCGTCAAACCATTCCCTGTCTATATGGGCGAACTGGCGGACAAAGGGCAAAAGCGCCAGGTCTGCAAGGGTTGGGCGGTCTCTAAAAAGCCAAGATTGACCGGTCAGCCGTTCTTCAAGTTTGACCAAATAGCACTCAGCTTTCCGGCGCTCTGCTGCATGGTCAACATCTGGATAGCGCGTAGCATATTTTGTGCGATCCAGTGCATCCTTGAATGGACCATCATTTTCCGCGATCAAGTCCCACCCTTCCTGAGGCATGTCCAGAAGTCGCTGGGGGTCATTCTGTTTGAGAGCCCAGATCATGATATCCAGGCTTTCGTCAAAAACCCTATCCTGAAGGCGAAGCGCCGGCACCGTGCCGGATGCAGATGTTTGCAAGAAAGCTTGTGGCTTGTCCTTTAGGCGGATTTCACGCAATTCGACTTTGACGCCCGAGCTCGCCAATGCAAGACGAGCTCTGATTGCATATGGGCAGCGGCGGAACGTCCACAATATTGGGTGATAAGCCATATGAGGATTTATCTGCATTCCGCCAGCACGGTCAAACCCTTCCTCGACCGTCATGTTGGAGCTTCTGCCTCTAAGTTGTCACGTCCGGTCAAGCAGGCAACCGCTTCGCGAATATCGGCCACGGTAGCCGTCGGTTCAGGGGCAAATCGGGTCTCGTCACCTTCACGGAATTTTCCGGTGCGCACCAGATAGGCCTCTGCCAAGCCTGCAGCTAGTGCGCCAGCAATATCGCTTTCTGCATCATCGCCGATCATTGCTGACTGAGCAGGCGAGGCTCCGGTGCCAGCAACAGCAGCCCTGAAAAACCCAGGGTCCGGTTTGCCGAACAGTCGGGCCCGAATTCCGCTGGCGTGTTCCAACGCTTTGACGAAGCAGCCCGCATCAAGGCTCAGCTCCCCATCCTCATCCATGAAAATGCGGTTGTTCGCGAGAGCGATCAAAGGTGCCCCCTTCTGCAACAACCGGTAGGCTTGGTTCAGGTTTTTATAGGAAAAACCTTGAGCCGCATCGCCAACAATAACGGCGGGCGGCCCACTGCTATCACAGCAGGAAAATTCCTCCTCAAGCGCAGGATGGACGAGCAAATGCGGGCTATGCCCCGTGTGGACCAACCAATCGAGGGCGGCCGCAACGGGCGTAAATAACTCGTCCGGCTGAATGTCGAACCCAAGATCGTGCAGCTTGCCCATTATGCGGTGCTTTGGCTGTCGGGTGCTGTTAGTGAGACACCTCACTTGCCGCCCGCTGGAGCGCAAATGGGTAAGAGCCTTCGCGGCTCCGGGGATCGCTTCGGTCCCTTGGTAGAGAACTCCGGAGACATCAAGCAGTACTGTTTGGATCATTGGCAAACTGTGCCTGAGCCTGCGCGAGGCGTCAAATTATGCACCTACTGCGCCACCCTGAACCTGTGATCTTGGAAACAGGATTCCGACCCAAATGATGTGACGATTGTCAGTTCTACTGTTCGGTGAAATCTCGTTGTTCCGCAGCAATATCTCAGACAGCGCGTGACCGTGCGTGCCGCGGTGGAGATCAGGATGATGGAATAGTGCCGCGCTGAGCACAAATGACTGCTTTAGGGAACTGTAATGAAGAAGGCCTTGGGTGGCTAAGCAAAGCGCTTTGCCCCGGCGACGCATACAACCACAAAAATTGTGATCCCGATCATGGATGGCGCTATCGGTTCCGCCAAAAAGGCCGCTGCAAGGATCAAGCCGAAGAACGGCTGAAGGAGCTGAAGTTGCCCAACACCTGCCGTGCCTCCCAGCGCCAGGCCACGATACCAGAAGACAAAGCCAACCAGCATCGAAAAGATCGAGACGTAGCCCAAACTGAGCCAGACTGGCAAGTTCAGCCCTGTATATGTGTCAGGCCAAGTCAAAAGTGCAAAAACGGACATGAACGGTAGAGAATAGACAAGCGCCCAGGAGATTACCTGCCATCCGCCAAATCGGCGCGATAGCAGTGCACCTTCGGCGTATCCCAATCCGCAAACAACGATGGCAGCCACCATAAAGAGATCTCCGATGAGCGATGCGTCGGCGCTTTGTGTAAGTGCAAAACCAATGACGGCCGCGCTGCCTAAAACTGAAAATACCCAGAACAACGCGGACGGGCGTTCACCACCCCTCAGAACGCCAAAGGCAGCAGTGCTCAAAGGTAAGAGGCCGATAAAGACAATCGAATGCGCGGCAGTGATGTGCTGCAGTGCCAGTGCCGTCAAAAGAGGAAAGCCGATCACCACGCCCAAAGCTACAATCAAAACAGAAATCAGATCAGCACGCGGCGGCTGTTTTTCTTTGAAGAAGACCAGCAAGAAAAGGGCAAGTACAGCCGCCAGAACCGCTCGGATTGATGTCAGAAAGAATGGGTCCAGACCGCCTACTGCCACCCGCGTGGCAGGTAGCGATCCGCTGAAGATCAAAACACCAAGCAGCCCGCTGCCCCAGCCAGAAAATGAGGAATTCATCAACAAAGGGTCCCTTTTTTAGAACCTTGTAGCTGGAGTGGCCCGACAGATGCAGGTACAAAGCAACACAATTGCTACAAACTGTACTGCTAGTTGATGCCATACAGAGAAGGTCGGAAATGGTGACAGCGACCCGTCGAACCCTTGTGATGGAACACATCAATCGTCGTATTCGGTCTCGATCACTCGGCGCTGGCGACAAACTGCCTTCGGTTCGAGGCCTCGCGTCCCGACTGGGTGTGTCACCTTCGACGGTGGTAGAGGCCTATGATGTCTTGGCTGCTGAAGGGGCTATATTTGCCCGACGCGGGTCTGGCTTTTTTGTGACGGACCGCGCACAGCCGTTCGTGGTATCACAAGCCGGGCCGCAGCTTGATCGGGAAATAGACCCGCTTTGGGTGGCTCGACAATCGATTGATGCCGGAGACGATATTGCAAAGCCCGGATGTGGCTGGATGCCTGCCGACTGGATGCCGGTCGAGTCACTCAGACGTGCCATGCGCGGTGTGGCGCGTGGCAAAGGAAGTGTTCTCACCGACTATAGTAGCGCACAGGGCCATGCTGGTCTGCGAAAGCATGTGGCACGGGTGTTGTGCGACCAGAACATAGAGGTGGATCCCGATACTGTTCTGCTTACCAATTCCGGATCTCAGGCACTGGATCTAATTTGCAGAATGCTTCTCAAGCCTGGCGATACGGTTTTGGTGGATGATCCGTGCTACTTCAATTTTCAAGCGCTATTGAGGGCGCATCAGATCACTATTGTCAGCGTCCCATATACGCCCAATGGTCCCGACTTAACCCAGTTTGAATGTGTGCTTAGCAAAGAACGCCCACGGCTCTACTTGACCAACTCGGCATTGCACAATCCAACGGGTGCGACGATTGCCGCAGCTACCGCACACCGCGTGTTATCTTTGGCTGAAGCATATGATCTACACATCGTGGAAGATGCCATCTTCTCCGAGTTCGAACCCGATCTTTCCCCGCGATTGGCAGCATTGGATGGGATGAACCGGGTTCTAACGATTGGAAGCTTCTCCAAAACGCTCTCGGCGTCGCTCAGATGCGGATACATAGCGGCGCGCCCTGATTGGATTGCGGCCCTAACCGAGCTTCAGGTTGCGATCAGCTTCGGTGGCTCCAGCCCGATGGTCACAGAATTGCTGCATGCGGCGCTCACCGACGGGAGTTATCGCAAACATATGGACGCGCTTAGGATCAAATTGGATCGGGTCCGCACGCGTTCAATCAAAGAGTTGAACACGATAAACATAAGGCCCTTCGTGAAGCCCAGAGGTGGGTTTTATCTATGGTGCGAACTTCCCGACGGGATGGATGCAGCAGTGCTCGCGCGAATGGCTCTCAAGAAAGGTGTTGTTCTGGCACCTGGAAATGTATTCAGCCCAACTCAATCTAAAAACTCGTTTCTACGTTTCAACGTAAGCCAGATGACAGGAAAAACCCAAACGGAACTACTCCGGGATCTAATGACTGACGTATAATTGGACGTTTCGCCAACTTGCCCCTCTTTCTATTGGTCGTACTCAGTCGGACGCCTTGATTGGCGCTCAGGCTAATGTACTGGGCACGGATTGGCTGGCACGCGCAGGTGTCAGGCTTAAGCTGGATGTGTCCGAAACCAAATGTCGTCGGGCAAATCCACGCGCTTTAGGGGCCGTTACTTTGGTAGCGATGCAGTAAATGGTAAAACGGCCAGTCTCAGCACAAGTTTCTGATGTGTTCATTTGAAGAAATCGGCAGACCTTTACACAAGCTCTGTTTGCCCTCAACGCAAAAGGGCGTAGCCACAGATAAACCATCCAGTTGATCGCGATGGAAAAGATTTCCCAAAAGGCTCCGGTCACATCTGGGAACTTGGCAGTATTCGGCCGGGCATGACCAAATCAATCCAACCCTTCGCGCTAAACGGCAGACTGATCCTGACCTTGATCACTGTCCAGAAAACTGTTGCTTTCAATTCGGCAAGACCCGGAAACTGTTCAAATGAACACATCTGCGCAATCGGATCGCTATATCCAGTCGGCTTAAGTTGCCACTTAACCTAAGTGGAAAAGCAGAGTTGATCGAGGAGGGAAGTGAGCAGACATTTCAAATGGATAGCGACCGTGGCCATAGTGCTGCTTTTGGCGGGGCAATGGTCAGCAAACGCACAAGAAAGTTCCGCAAGTCTCGCCCATGTTTCCATACCCGAGGACCTGACGCCGCAACAGGTTGATGAATTGATTGCGCGTATGTCGGACGATCAGGTGCGCGCGACCTTGCTGGAACGGTTGGACGCGGTGGCGGCACAGCAGGACGAAGCCAGCCAAACCAGAAAAGGCGGAGTTCAGGCAATTTCGGAATCAGTTGCGACAATGACTGCATCATGGCTGGATGTGATCAGGAAAGTCCCGCTTCTGCTCACGGCTCAGGTCGAAGCTTTTTCGAATTTCACCAGTTCCTTTGGGGCAGGCGGGCTGATGACCCTGTTTGCCTATACCTTTCTGGCGCTGGCCATCGGTTTTGCCGCTGAACAGGTCGTGGGATTGTGGACCCGCCGTTGGATCAAAGTGGTTGATGGAGACGCCTCGAACAATCTTCGCGGTGCAGTCACTTTTTTGTTCAAACGGTTCTGCTGTGAATTTCTTGGGCTTCTGGTCTTTTATTATACGCTTGTTTTTGTGGCTCGTCGGTTGCTGGACGAGCAGCAGATCGCCCAGGCTGCTCCATTTGTGTTCTATTTGATCTGGTTCCCGCGGTTGGGCGCGGCCATTTCCCGGTTTATTTTGGCACCGAAGCAATCCGGCTTGCGGCTGGTCAACGTTGATGACCACTGGGCGAAGTATCTGCACCGCAATCTGCTCGGACTATTTCTGTTGATCGGGTTCACCCTGTTCATCCTCGGGTTTAATGCGATGAACGGCGTTATGCCCGGGGAGGCCTGCCTTGGGTTCTGGCTGAATACTGCGATACATATCTATGTCGGGATGATTGCCTGGAAGGCCCGAGATGGTCTGTCGGACAGGATGCGGGGTACGGATCCGGACCGTACCCATTTTGACGACGAAGTAGCGCAATATTATCCCTATTTTGCGATTGCAGTATCTGCCGGTACTTGGCTGCTGGTCGAATATCTGTCCGCGCAGCGTAACCCCGCCGTCTTCGCGCTATTGGGTGAGGGTGCGCACTTTACCACGATGTTCTGGTTGCTGATCGCCCCGGCGCTTGACACTCTGATACGTGGCTTGGTGCGCCATCTGCAGCCTCCAATGCTGGGCGAAGGCCCTGTGGCCGTGCGTGCGTACAAGTCGACCAAACGCAGTTACATTCGAATTGGTCGGGTCCTCGCCGGTATTCTGGTCATTCTGATGATCGCCAATACCTGGGATCTGGACCTTCAGGAAATCGCTGGGGGAGGTGATGAATCCGGTAGCAAGCTGATTCAATTCTTCATACTCATCGCGGTCGGCTACGTCCTGAATGAGATCGTAGCGCTTTGGATCAACCGACGGCTGGCAAAAGAACAAACCACCGATCAAAGCCCGGATGAAGAGGCAGGCGAAGGCGGAGGCGCAGGTGGCTCTCGTTTGGCGACCGTTTTGCCCTTGTTACGTGTCACTGCTCAGGTCGCAATCGCCGTTATCTTCGCTCTGCTCGCGCTGAGCGCGTTGGGCTTGGATATCACGCCTCTGCTGGCAGGTGCCGTTGTTCTGGGTCTGGCCATAGGATTTGGCGCGCAGAAACTGGTCTCGGACATTGTGGGAGGAGTTTTCTTCTTGGTCGACGACGCCTTCCGCGTCGGAGAATACGTAGACGTGGGTGGTACCATGGGTACGGTCGAAAAAATTTCAGTCCGGTCGATGCAGCTGCGCCACCATCGCGGACCGGTGCACACCATCCCGTATGGCGAGATCCAAAAGCTGACCAACTTCAGCCGTGACTGGGTTATCAGGAAGCTGAAATTCACGGTGCCCTTCGACACTGATCCCAACAAGGTCAAAAAGATATTCAAGCGGATCGGTGCAGAAATGATGGAGGATGAAACGCATAAGGATGGATTCCTGCAACCCTTCAAATCTCAGGGTGTGTTCGACTTCGACGATGTTGGAATGATTATCCGAGGCAAGTTCATGGCCATTCCCGGCAAGCAGTTCACCTTGCGAAAAGAAATTTTCAACCGCGTGAAGGCCGCGTTCAAAGAGAACGGGATAGATTTCGCTCGCCGCGAAGTACGTGTCGCAGTGCCGGGGCTGGAAAAAAATGAGCAACTAAACGAAGGGTGAAACGACCTCTGTGGCAAACTTTGGTGTCGTTAAGAAGTTTTGGCTGGCCGATTTCGCCTCGACCATCTCTTTTTCTAACGGGCAGCCCAAGCACTTCGGAATTTTGTTGATGGCTTTGATGCCTGCGGTGTTGGCGTCGCTCTTGCCGATCACCTGCTGGCGGCGCGCACGTCAATCGCCATAAGTTAGCAACAGTGCCCCGACAGGGGGTTTCCCACCTGACATACCCTAGCAAACACATGAAGTTTGGGTATGGTACTGAACATAACCGCCTACAAACGACGCGTCAGATGTGCTGGCAACCCGTGTCATATGGTTGTTGTGAGAATCCGACAAAAGACGCGTTGACCAACAAACTTGAAAGGTGACCTATGTCGTTCTCCAGCAGATCACTAATATCCCGTCGCCAGTTCCTCGCCACTACGACTGCCAGTGCTGCGGCCATCACCCTGCACCCATTTTCAGCGGCTGCGGCCAACAATCAGGCGCATCTACGGATTATGGAAACCACAGACATACATGTCCATGTCTTCCCCTATGACTACTATGCAGACAAACCCCGTGACACAGTGGGTCTGTCCCGTACAGCGTCGATCATTAACGAAATCCGGTCGGAAGCGACGAATTCGATGCTTGTCGACAACGGCGACTTTCTGCAGGGCAATCCGATGGGCGATTACATCGCCTACGAACGTGGCATGAAAGATGGAGACAGCCACCCGATCATCACCGCGTTCAACACTGTTGGTTATGATGCTGCCACGCTCGGCAACCACGAATTCAACTACGGCTTGGAGTTTTTGGACAAGGCGCTGGCAGGGGCAGAGTTCCCGGTTGTTCTGGCCAATGTGGCAAAAGAGAAAGGTGCAAACCCGCGCGACGACAAGACACTTGTGCAGCCCTACGCCATCCTCGACCGCGAAATCGAAATGGGCGACGGCGCCAAACATCCGATCAAAATCGGTGCAATCGGCTTCACACCGCCCCAGATTATGAATTGGGATCGTAAGCATCTTGAAGGCAACGTTGAAGCGCGAGATATCGTCGAGACAGCTCGGGCTTATGTGCCTGAGATGAGGGAACAGGGATGTGATCTGATCATCGCACTGTCGCATTCGGGGATTGGTGGCGCTGATCACGAAGATGGCATGGAAAACGCATCAGTCGTTCTGGCCGGTGTCGAAGGGATCGACGCGCTGGTCACGGGTCACAATCACCTGGTGTTCCCGTCACCGACATTTACAGACCGCCCCGGGATCGATGTGGATAACGGCACGCTGATGGGCAAACCCGCCGTCATGGGCGGCTTCTGGGGGTCGCACCTTGGACTGCTGGACCTGCTTTTGGAACGGGACGGAAATGAATGGCGCGTAGTGACTACCACGTCCGAGGCGCGGCCCATTTCCAAACGCAACGAAGACCGCTCGATTACCGCTCTGGTCGGCGATGATCAGAATGTTCTGGCGTCGGTTGCAAAGGAACACGACGAAACGCTGGCTTATGTCCGGCGCGCGGTCGGCAAGACTTCGGCACCGTTGCACAGCTATTTCGCGCTGGTCGCGGATGACCCGTCTGTGCAAATCGTCTCGATCGCGCAGAAATGGTATATCGACGAGATGCTGAAAGGCACCGAGCACGAAGGCCTGCCCATCCTGTCAGCGGCGGCACCTTTCAAGGCTGGCGGTCGTGGTGGCCCGGACTATTACACCGATGTTCCAGTCGGTGACGTTGCCATCAAGAATGTTGCCGATCTCTATCTCTATCCAAACACGGTGCGTGCGGTTCGAGTGAACGGTGCGCAGGTGCGTGGTTGGCTGGAACGCTCGGCCGGCATGTTCAATCAGGTTGAAGTAGGCTCCAAGGATGCGATCCTTTTGAACCCGGAATTCCCATCCTACAATTTCGATGTGATGGACGGTGTGACCTATCAGATAGACCTGTCCCAGCCTTCCCGCTTTGGGCCAAAGGGCGAAGAGGTAAACCCCGATGCAGCCCGAATTGTGAACCTTGCCTTCAACGGTGAGCCGGTCACGGATGACATGGAGTTCATCATCGCCACCAACAACTATCGTGCTTCGGGCGGCGGTTCTTTCCCCGGCGCATTAGGTGACACCGTCGTATTCGAGGCCCCGGATACCAACCGCGACGTCATCGTGCGCTATATCGTCGAGCAGGGCACGATTGATCCCAAAGCAGATGCCAATTGGTCGTTTGCTCCGCTTGAGGACACGACTGTTTTGTTCGAAACCGGCCCGAAAGCGCGGGATTACATGGGCGACGTCAAGGGCGTCTCAATTGAGGATGCCGGGGAAGGAACAGACGGATTCGCGGCGTTCCGCATCAAGCTCTGATCCGAGCTGTGTGAGAATTTACCTGCCATCGAATGAAGTCGGTGGCGGGCTCCCGCTGATAGTTGGATCGGATAGAGTATCTCGCGATCTGGATTGTTGCAGTCAATTCACTTTGGGAACTGCTAGCTGGGCTAAGGCTGCGTTATCAGCGAAGCCGCTTCGGGCGTGCCTGGCGCAATGGCAATTGGGCACAGGTGACCTGGCAACAGTTCAAGGTCGTAAAGTTCGGCAACTGCCCCGTCGATGCGCAACCAGTCAACGCAGGTTTTGGTCTCAAGGTCGATGATCTGAATGCCACACCAAGGATCACTGTCGGCCTCGGCCAGTTTTGCGTCCAGCTCCAACCCTTCGAACCGTTGGTAGCGTGGCTTGGACAGTCCGACAAACGCAAAGCGGCCATGAATCGCTAGGCCTCGTGTGAAGCCAGGGCAGAAGACATGGGGTACAAACCGGCCTTTACTGTCGCTGTCGAACTCAACCTCTCCCAGTTCGCCCCGGCCCGAGTTCAGCACCCATAGGCGTCCGTCATGTAGGCGAGGAGAATGAGGCATCGAGAGGCCTTGGCAGACGATTTCATCGCTCTGGACATCGATGACAATTCCGCCATCCGCGCGCCGGTCGCGCCATCCATCGATCGTGTTTGAGCGGCTGACAGCGGTGACATATCGAGGCCGCCCGTTTTGCATCGCCAATCCGTTCAGATGACAGCGATCCTCGTCCACCAATGCAGAGACGAAAGGCGGCCGCCAGACCTCGCGAAAACTGTGGCGCGGGTCGGGCGTGGCCAGGCAATTGTAGCGGGTGTTGACAAAAATCGACCGCCCATCCGCATCGATGCCCAGATCGTGCAAATCCAGCCGCCCGGTGAATTCACTCCGCCGGGGCATGAACCCCGCATCGAAAGTGTCGTTCATCCGCTCTTTCGGTTCCAAAACGTTCTGAAAGTGCAAAATCTGATCGTCAGCAGCCACGGAAAGCCCGTGCGCACCATGCCGGTGCAGACCCATCGGGCGAGGAAGACTCATCTGGTGGATATTGACCCCGCCATCAGGTTTGGTACCGACAAGATACAACAACCCGGACTGATAGGACGAAAAGGCAATCGATAGCCCGAGGCCTGTCAACCGCGCCGAAAACCCGGCAGATATTGAGTAGCGCACATCAGACGCATCTGATTTTGCAGGCGCCTCAAACGCGTCTTCGGCAATTTGCTCAGGCTGACTTTCCGCAGAACCATTCACGTCGTTTTCATCCATCCTGTTGTTTCAGCGTCTTCCGACAGATCTGGTGTTTCGCGACGTTACAAATCTTATTCCAACAGAAAAGCCAACCGGCATACGTGTCCTAGAACCGGAATTCAAATCCGATGTTGCCGCCGAAGGTATAGTCACTGGAATTGCTGCCCAAGCCGGTTTCGCCGCTGATTTCGCCAAAGAAGGTGGTTCTGTCAGACAGCGCTACATACCCGCCCAACGTCAGAGCGGCAGTGTTCCTGCCGCGCTCTGTCAGGATAGTGTTGTTGCCGAATGTCACGCCGGTTTCGTTGTCGAAAGCATGGTAGTAGTCCACCTGACCGAACAGCACGGAATTCCTCGCAAAATTATGCTCGGCGCGCAGACCCAAACGGGCTGTCAAAGTATCCCCGTCGGCCAATGATCCGGTTTGTCTGCCGCCGGCAAGATCGGTGACATCATCCGTGTCGATATTGCTGTACATCAGTTGCGCCTGCGGCACCAATGTCAGCCCGTTTTGCACCGTAATAAGTTTGCCGACTTCGACAGACAGACCGAAACCCGTGCTGTCCTTATCCACCGCTACCCCGCCATTCGGGCGGATCGTGCTGTCAAAGATGGCATAGCGCAGCTGTCCGTCGACATAGAGCTGACCGTTGTGGATCCACAAAGCGCTGAGCGTTACATCGTAGGCGTCAGTGTCAATGTCAGTGCTGGTCAGCGACGTGGTTACATCGGTGGATAGGCTGCTGACCCCGAACTCAAGCCCGCCGAAGACCAGACCGCTTGCAAGGTCGGCCAACGGCAGACCCGCGCCAAAACGCAATCCGCCGCTGTTTGTTGCAACGTCACGATCATCGACGCTGTAGCTGTCGCGCTGACCTTCGGCCTGCACCCATACGACAGGCTGTGTTGTCGAGGTAAGTTCGCTCAGGGCCCGGCTGACCATGTTGGCGTCGGACGATCCGCGCTGCCGTGCGGCCATGACCCGTTGAAGGGCGGTGCCAAAGGCGAGATGGTCATTGAACTGCTGAACACTAACCGCGAAGAACTCACCGCCCGGGTTTCCAGTCACTGCTCCGGAATTGCCAAACGGAGTCAGAACGAATTCACCCGCTGCAGCATCATACACAAGACGATAGGCAATCGCCCCGTCGCTGATCGCCTGCGCCCCGTCGTTGGTAACGAAATCAGCATTAACCAATCGGAAATCGCTGGAGGTGCTGGCTCCGGACACCGTGACCAGGGTGAAGGTTTGCGCAGTGTCCACAGTGCTGCCAATTGCATCCACCTGCAGACCCTGACCAACACCAGCACTGTCACCTGACACGAACACCGCGTCATTGGTGCCGTTGGTCAGGTTCACGTCCAGACCGATCGTTCCGCTGCCCGCAAGGTTGCCGCCAAATGTCAGTCGGTCGCCAGCCGCTCCATCGGCCAGCGAAATCAGGCCATTATTGAGCACATTGCCGTTGAGTGCGACATTGCCCAAGCCAACGGCTCCGGCAAGGAACAGACCGGTCTCATTCACCTGTAGATCACCACCGAAAGTGAAGTCGGCGATTCCTACAGTAACGCTGGAAGCAGCCTTGATTTCCAAAAATTGGACGTTCACCGGCGAGGAGTTCAGGTTCAAATCGCTGCCATTCTCCGCGATCACACTCTCCCAATTGGCAATGGAAAGATTACCCATCGCACCCGAGAATCCCGAGAAGGTCAGAACATCCTCGGCACCATCTCCGCCGTCGAACAGTGTCGCGGCGCTGATATCCGCACCACGTTCGACAATCAGCGTGTCCCTGCCACCGTTCAGCCGGACAGAGCCTGCAACCGAAGACCCGGACCGAAGTGTGATCTGACTATCGCCATCGTTGTTGCTGATTGCATTACCGGAGGTGGCCGAGACCGCAGCACCATCCTGCAGATCAATCACGCTAAGCTGGGCGGCAGCGGTTTCGGCCACAATCCCAGTATCACCGCCGCTGACTTCTCCGGACGTGGCGATCGAAATACCACCATCACCAGCGTGCCGGGCAACAATCCCGGTTCTTCCTGACATGACATCGCCAGTCGTGGTGATCGACAGATCGCCGTTTGCGGCAGCGTTTGTGATCTGTGCGTAAATCCCGTCACCACCTGTGCCGGTGACATCAGCCGCGTTGATGGTCAGCCTGCCGGTGCCGTTATTTACAGCGTCTATGCCAAAATCTGTGCCCATTACTTCGTTGGCATTGACGGTCAGATTTACGCCTGCGTTTCTGGCATAAACACCCGAACCGTTAGTGGCAGTGACGGTTCCTGAACTGGTGATCGACAAATCACCCGTACCGGAATTGAATGCGGCGACACCGGCATCATTACCTGACGCATTGACTAGATCTACAGAAAGATCAGTGCCGGAATTGCCCGCCGCAATTCCGAAATCGTTTGCGCCGGATACAGTACCTGCGCTGGAAATTGTTAAAGCGCCCGAGCTGTTATTCAGGGCTAAGATTCCATTGCTGCCCTGACCGTCGACATCCCCCAAGGTTGTTACATTCACAGAACCGGTAGGGCCGTTATGCTGAACTCGAATTGCGGTCCCGCCCGTCGTTACATTGGATCCGGCGGTAAGGTTCACGTCACCCGAGCCGCTGTGCCTCACTTCGAAACCTGAATCGTTACTGTTTACTCCACCGGAAGCCGTAATATCGATGTTGCCCGTACCGCTGTGTTGTACATCAAAACCAGGACCGCCAGTGCCCCCTGCGGCCCCATTACTCGTTACTGAACCCAAAGCCGAAATGTTCAGATCGCCCGTGCCCTGATTGCGAACGAAAACGCCACTGTCTTCTGAAACGACCGTTGCCACATCGACCGTAACGGCACCGCCCGCAGCACTATTGCGAACCTCGACGCCGCGGTCACCGTTGTCATTGCCGCTGATAAGGTCGCCCGTCACAGAAACCGATACATCGCCGGTACTGTAGTTGCGCGCATCAATGCCGTCGTGCCCCCCCGCGGAGTGAATTGCAGTAATGGTGAGGTCACCTCCCGTCGTTTCATTGCGAGCGTAGATGCCGTCTGCAAGGGTCCCACCCCGCACCTGTCCGGATGCAGTGATCGTCAGATTTCCAGTGCCTTCGTTACGCGCATCGATGCCAGCGCCCTGAATCCCCCCTGTGGAGTGATTTGCCTCTATGGTGAGGTCAACTCCCGTTGCCTCATTGCGAGCATAGATGCCATCGAGAGCATCGCCCGGTGCGTTCGTGGAACCACCTTGCACCTGTCCGGATGCAGTGACGGATAGATTTCCGGTACCTCCGTTACGCGCGTAAATACCGGCTCCCGCACCGGTTACATCCACTGCGTTGATGGTCAGGTCTGTGGCTCTTGAACCGCTGCCGCGGTTTCTGGCGTAGATACCATTTCCGCCTTCACCGATCACGGTTCCTGTCGTTGTTATCGTTGACGTACCTCTGCTGAAACCATAATTCAGCGCGCTGATACCACTCTGATTTCCTGTAACGTTTCCTGAAATCGTAACTGACATTGAACCAGTCGCTCGCAGACGCAGAGCATCGGCGGATGCAGGTGAGTTGGAATTGTCGAGCCCGAAATCAGGGCTGGATGTTACGACCAGATTGTTCCCGCCATTAATAGTTTGACCACTGTCGGTGCCTGTGGGGCTCGCGGGACCGATACAGAGATACGTGTTCGTCGCATAGGAAAAGGAGCAGCTCCCCGCATAAACCTGCCGCGAGTAACCCAACCCGGTGACACTCGCCGCAATGGCTGAATTTAGAACGAGGCGCTTCATGCTGCTGTGCGCCGGTTTCTGTGCGGTGTTTGCCTGTTTCGTGGTCATTCAATGCCTACCCAAATTTACTTTCCGCCGACGTCTTCGGAACGCCGATCTATGTCTTTTCGTCGATGTGATTGGTCCGCGTTTCGCGCCCCTTGCATCTATGTGAGTGATGGTCACATCTTCATCTGTCGTGATCTCAAGAGGTGTCGTCTGTAGTGCATTGATGAATGACTGGGCTCATGTGGGGTTTTTTGGAGCTGAGGCGACAGTCACCATTGCTAAAAAGCGACGGGTCAATGCTCGCCACTTTGCCATTCCTCTGCAGTGCTCTATTGCCGCTTTCAATTGTATTATTGAGGTCGAGTTTTGTTTTCTGCTCATATCTGCCCAAATTTACTTCCAAGACAGTAGCTTCCGTCCTTGCGGTGAACTTCTTGCCAGCTGAGGGGAGGGGTGAAGACGCAGACAGGCGTTAAGCTGGCGTCCGTGGTTTGGGCGACATGCCGGTCATACGTCTCTCGATCAACTAGATTGCGTGAGGTTTCTTCGGTTGACCCCGATATAACTGCTTGTAACTAAATATTCCTATCGAGTTTTTTTGATACTGCTGTTAGATATTCTCACATGACGGAAAACCTCAGACACCTCCGTGCCCTGCAGGCCTTTGACGAAACCGCGACCCACTCCAGTCTGACAAAGGCTGCGGATGTATTGAGCGTCACTCACGGCGCGATCAGTCGGCAAATCAAGTTGCTGGAACAACATCTTGGCGTGACGCTTTTTCATCGTCGGCCCAATGGCGTTGAACTGACCGAGGCCGGGGAACGCCTGTACCAGTCAACACGCGGGGCGTTTTCTGCCTTGCAGTTGGGTGTGTCGGAGGTGAAGCGACAGCATCACCGCCAATCGATCACGGTGTCTTTGTCGACATCGCTGGCGCTAAAATGGCTTGTGCCTTTGCTAAGTTCGTTTCAGCAAGCGCATCCGGATATCACCTTGTTGCTGGATACCAATGATGCCTTTGCCGATTTTGATAGGTCCGGGGTCGATGTCGCCTTGCGGTTCGGAGAACCCGGTTGGGATGGGCTCTATCATGAGCAAATCAGACAAGAGGAATTGATTGTCGTCGCCGCGCAGTCCCTCGTTGAGAAAACGCAGCTGCCGATGCGCGCCGAGGATGTGGCTGACTTCCCATTGTTGCACGATGAATTCAATACCGGGTGGGACATTTGGGCGGCGCAAGTTGGGCTGAGCGCAGATCGGATCAACTCACGAAACACCAAATTTGTGGACAGCGCTGTTCTTTTGGAGGCCGCGATTGATGGGCAAGGCGTCGCATTGGCAAGGCATCTCTTGGCAGCAAGAGACTTGGAACTCGGTCGACTGACCCGTCTTGATGAAACTAGTGTTCCATTGAACCGTGGGCTCTACTTTGTTTGCCGACCGGGCGAAGAAGAGCGGGCCACGGTGAGAACGTTCAAAAAGTGGCTCATGTCTGTTTGAGCTTCAAGTTTCAGTTCTGTTTCCGCAAGAGCGGTCATCGGTCCAATTCTCGCAGAAATTGGCTCCAATGCGGACAAAGGGGACATTGCCGAGATTTGAGACTGGAACCATTTGAATTTCCTTATATTTATTGAGGGATGAAAATCGGCGATTCAATCAAAGTTAGCGACCGCATGCAGACCGGTTACACATATCGGTTAGAGGCGCCCGTGGGCGAGAATTTTTCGCCAGAATTTCGACCATTCTTGTCCCCAAAAGAAATGTTGGAAATGGGTGTGTTTGAAGGGAAATACTGCAACGATTGCGTCAGTGAATTCCCGTCAAGCTGGTTCGAAAAAGCCAAGATAAGTGAAAAGCCAGATCCAAAGTACAATTATTTCGGCGTAAAGAGCCGTCAGCCTCTCTCGCATTGGCGGCAAAAGGGTTGGATATATGGCCCTGACCCGCGAGGGTGGTTTCAGTGGTATTGCCGATATTTTTTAGGTCGACGCATCCCAGAAATCGACGCAATCCAGATCAAACGTTGGAGAGCATTTTCCCGTCACGCTGGCCAAATTCGTGCCAATTGCTTTCCGGGGGATATCTTCTGTCGTCCACGCCAACGGCAAGCCTTGTTGCAATGGGCATATGACCCAATGATCTGAAAGCAACTTCAGGCTCACTGCGAACCTCTGATCAAAGGCGGAATCCTCTGATCAGATTGGCCCGGACCCACACTTATTCTGCCGCCAAAGTTTCCGTTGACTTGCTACGACAGACTGGCAACCGTGCCGACAAATTCGGTCCACCGTTCGCGGTCCACAAACCCATAATGTCCTGCGCCCGCCCACTCGTGCGCGGTGCAGTTGGGAAGTTCAGAGCAAAGGTGCCGAGGCATTTCAGGCGAGATGATATCGTCTGCAGTACCATAAAACATTTCCACCGGTTGCCGGATCGCCTTTGGCGAAAATCCCCAATCCCAAAGAGCCATGGTCATTTCGAAAACACCTTCCTCGTGTTGTTGATAACCAAGACGAAAGTTCTCTTCGAACAAGGCCTGCTGCTCTGGATTGCGGAGAATTGTTTTGGCTTCGTTGGGCATTTGGTCAACGACAGACTCCACGTATGAAGGGATGTCTTTCAGAGCACTTTTAGCGCCCATACGCTCTGCCCAGCGGATCAATACAGTCAGATGACGCAGTTTCGCGATGGTCTTCAGATCCTTCAGTACCAGCATTTTGGTAACGCCGGGCTCATCGAATGGCGCCACAGGAGAAGCGAGTGCAACTTTGCGCACACGTTCGGGCATGTGATATGCCACCGCCAAAGCGTGAGGGCCGCCCCCTGAATGGCCCGCGACGTTGAATGTATCGAGACCAAGATGATCCGCCAGGGCCTCCATATCAGCGCCCCAATCGACCATTTTCCGATCCTTCTTCGGACTCGACCCTCCGACACCGGGCTGATCTGCTGCAATCCATCGCACTCCAAGCGAAGCGGTTAGACTGTCGTCGGGCTGACGAATTACATGAGAGTCGGAAAACCCGTGGCTAAAAATCACAGGTGTTCCGTTTGGGTCGCCGTAAGTGCTGAAAGCGAGTGTTCTACCATCTCTGAGAGTTATGTGGTTGGTCACGTTGATCTCCTAAAATGAAAAACCCTTAGGCTATTGGTTTACTAGAGTGTTGGCTAAGATTTGATCCAATGGTACGAGCCGTTCTCACCTATTAGGTATCATATTCATTGGTCCGCAAAATGAAGCGCAGAAGTCAGTTTGGGCTTTATCCGGACTGAGCAGCTTGTTTGGTGACAATCTGATCGAGTGCTTGAGGAAAGCTCCGACCTCTCGGAGCTTTCGCCGTTACGAATGCATCTATACCTAGTCGGTGAAAGTGTATTCACCCAGATCACACAGGTTCAGCTCATAATCTTCGGCCTCAGAACCGTCGGCAAAGACGCCACGGATATCATAGACGCAGGTCGTCAACCCGTCTGCGATATCCACGCCAACTTCATATCCAGGGGCCAGATAGCCACCCGCCAAAAGGTTTGCTTCCCAATCATCGGATGATGCCGGGGAGACGTTGAATTCTATCAGGTCGGCACTGCTGTCGTTGTAGAGCAGGAATTCCAGATCTTCCGCCTGAGCCGGCGAATGAACGGCCAATGCCGCCAAGACCAGTGCCGTGGAGATTAGAGTTTTCATTATGTTGATCCTTCTGTTTGATCGGTTGATTGGTTGTGGGCCACCTTTGCCCGTGAATGGTTTTGTGAGTGAGCTGTGCGGTGGCCCACAAGAGACGGCGCGAGGAGGAGTGCGCCGTCATTGTCTCGTGGAGGAGGGGTCAGAACCGGAACTCGAAACCCAGTTGACCAGCAACGCCATAGTCGTCAGAGCTACTGCCAAACCCGCTCTGGGCGGATACTTCTCCGAACAAAATGGTGTTTGCTGCGATGTCCATGTGTCCTCCCAGTGTTAGAGCAAGGTTGTTCCTGCCGCGCTCTGTCAGGATTGTGTTATTGCCGAATGACACTCCGGTTTCATCATCAAAAGCATGGTAATAGTCGAACTGGCCAAAAAAGACGCCGGTGCCGAACTCCCGCTCGGCCCGCAAACCAATGCGCGCACTCAGCGTATCCCCGTCAGAGACCGTTCCAGCGACACCGCTTGAAACATCGTTGAGATCGTCGGCATCAACACTGCTATAAAGAAGCTGCGCTTGCGGAATGGTATTCAGGCCGTTGTTCATGCGGAAGAACTTGCCAATCTCGATCGAGGCCGCATATCCATCGCCGTCGGTATCAACGTCCTGTCCACCTGCCAGCCGGGTTGTGCTGTCAAAGAACGCATAACGCACTTGGCCGTCCAGATAGAGTTGACTATCAGCCAACCACAACGCGCTCAGCGTCACATCGTACGCGTCGGTGTCGATCTTGCCGTCAGCCAAAGATGTTTCGCTGTTTGTTGAAAGTGTTGTTGCACCGAATTCAAACCCACCGATCAGAGAGCCGCTGCCGATTTCGGCAAACGGCAGACTGGCGCCCACACGCAGGCCGCCGCTTGTCGTTTCATTCGTGCGATCACCTGACGTATAGCGGTCACGCCCACCTTCGGCGTTTAGCCAGACCAGCGGTTGGTCTGTAGAGCTGAGTTCGATCAGGGACCGGCTGACGGTGTTAGTGTCTTCACTGCCTGTTCTGCCGGTCAGGCGGCGCAACGCGCCATCCAATGCAATCTGGTCACTGAACTGCTGGATGCCGGCAGCAAGGAATGCACGGTTCGGATTCATGTTCACCCCGCCGTTTGCCGTGAAGGGAGTGAGAACGAATTCACCGGTTGCCGGATCGTAATCGAGCAGGAAGGTATATGCGCCGCCGACGATTGCGGCTTCACCGCCTTTGGTAACGAAATCACCGTTAACCAGTTGGAAATCGTTGGCAGAACTCGTGCCGGTAACTGAGGCAAGCGCATAGGTCTGCAGGTTTGTTTGGCCACCGGATTTCTGAACCTGCAATCCTTGCTGTGCCCCTGTGCTGTTACCTGTCACAATCAACCGGTCGTTGGTTCCGGCATCAAAATCGATATCAAGCGCCACAGTACCGGACCCCGACAGATCGCCGCCAATAGTCAGGCGATCACCCCCGTGCCCATCCACCAAACTGACAAGGCCATCGTTGCTGACGTCACCGTTGACACTGACCGCACCCGATCCGGCAAATCCGGCCCGGAAACTGCTGGTTGTGTCGATCCGCAGGTTGCTGCTCAGAGACCGGTTTGCATCCCCGGCATTGATGGTCGAACCGTTGTTTGCCGCGATAAATCCAATACCTGAGGCTGAACCGTCCAGAGTCAGGACACTTCCATTGTCTGCCGTCAGGCTTTCCCAATTGGTGAACAGAGCGCCATCAAAACCGCCGCTGAAGCTTGAAAAGGTCAGCGCGTCCTGCGTGCCGCCACCGCCGTCGAACAGGGTTGCCGCGCTGATATCTGCGCCCCCTTCAATCGTCAACGCGTCGATGCCGTCATTCAGACGCACCGCTCCTGCAACCGTTGATCCTGCTTTCAGGGTGACCTGACTGTTGCCCTCGTTATTGGTGATCGCCTCGCCGGATGTGGACGAGACCGATGCGCCGTTGCCGAGTGTTAGCACGCTCATCCCACCAGAGTTCGTTCGGGCGTCAATCGCCGCGCCCGAACCTCCATTAACGGTGCCGGCAACGTTCACCCGCAACGCGCCATTGCCATAGTTGCGGGCATAAATACCCCGAAACCCGCTGCTGACGGTGCCGGACGTGCTAATGGTCAGGTCGGCGTTACCCTCGTTTCTGGCGTATATTCCTGCGCCGCTGCTGCCGATTGCTCCGGCAGTTGAAATAGTCAAAGCACCGCTGCCCAGATTGACCGCGTAAAGCCCGTTGACTGAGCCAGTTATCGGCCCCGCGGTCGTAATCGAAAGGTCAGTTGCTGGCGCCCTGTTAAGCGCAAATATTCCATTTGGCCCGGTCGCGGTGACAACCGCCGAAGAGATCGTCAGCGCACCACTGCCATCATTAAGTGCAACAATTCCATCACCACTACTGGTTACCGTGCCGCGCTGCGTATTGATCGAAAGATCGGTGCCACCTTCGTTGCGGGCGATCAGACCGTTGCCAGCTGTGCCAGCGACATCCGACGTGGAAATCGTCAGCGAACCACTGCCTTGGTTGGTGGCTGCAATTCCGGTCGTACCTGTGACCGTTCCCGCTGCGGTGATCGACAGATCCGTTCCTGAGGCGGCATTGAGAAGGTATATTCCTTCTTCCGTCGCTCCTGTAACGTCGTTGACGGAAACCGTCAGCGCACCGGAGCCCTGGTTACGTGCTTCGATCCCTTTCGTTACAGCGCTGATCGTTCCGGTGGATGTGATCGACAGGTTAGCGCCATAGTTGGTCAGGTTCAGCCCGTTCAGGCGGGTCGATGTCACATCCGCAACCGAAAGGGTCATATCACCCGTGCCGGTGTTTCTTGCGGAAATCCCACGCCAGTTACTTGTGACCAGCCCACTTGTGGTTATCGAAAGGTCGGTGCCGCTGTTACCGGCAAAAATGCCCGAATTATTGGCGGTCCCGGTGGCATTGGCGGCTGAGATCACCAGCGCGCCTGCACCGTAGTTGCGGGCATTGATGCCGTAGCCATCATTTGTACTGATTGCGTCTCCAACATCGATGGTCAAACCTCCGCTTCCGCGGTTGCTTGCCGAGATAGCACTGCGACTGCCCGTAACGGCACCCGATGCCGTGACCGAAAGATCCGTGCCGGAGCCGTAGTTTGCCGCCCTTATCCCGAAGCCGTTGGTTCCAGTGACTTCCGCAGTCGAAATTGTCAGCGTTCCTGTACCGTGATTAGCGGCCATTATGCCATTGTTACTGCCGCTGACACTCTGAGCAGCCGTAACCGATAGATCAGTTCCAGTGGCGCCGTTGTAGGCAAAAATACCGTCTGCACCGGACCCGGTAACCGCCGCCGCCGTGATCGACAGCGCACCGCTACCGGTGTTTCGAGCATGGATCCCAGACCGGCCCCCTGAAACGATCCCGGAAGTTGTGACTGAAAGGCCGGTGCCACGGTCATTCCTGGCATAAATCCCGTCAACAGCTGCTCCGCTGACATTCGCCGCTGTTATTGAGAGATTCCCTGCCGATAGCACACCGTAATTTCGGGCGTAGATACCGTGTCGCGCTCCGCTGAGCGTGCCGGTCGTGGTCACCGTCAAATCGCCGCCGCCATATGCGACAGCCCTAAGCGCGTCATTGCTCCGCGAAATGATGGTTGAAGCATTATTGTCGGTGAAGGTCAGGCCTGAATTACTAAACAGATCCATGGCGTTTGCGGAATTGAAAGGGTCAATGCCGAAGCCCGGCGTCGTTTCTACAGATATGGGCGCGCCGTTGATGATCGTCACACTGATGTCGTTTACCGGATCAGCTGGCCCGGAACACAAGAATATGCCGGGGACCTGCGGGACGCAGCTCCCCGCAAGCGCAGAGCCTGCAGTCAGTAATGTGGTCGCGCCAAGTGCCGCTGCAGAAACGCCTGAAAGCACACGTCCCAGTGCTGGAGCGTAACTTGCCACTTGTCCCTTGTACTTCGTCATCCGACCGCCACGCAGACGGATTGCACGCCAGTGTGGCAGGCTCGTGCTCTGATCTATTTTGTTCATTATGTCCGTACCAATTTTATTGCTTTGTTGTTGAATTTTATGTGTTTTCTTCGCGCTGCTCTGGCTTTGGCAGGGTGATCAGCGTCGCCGCTTCTGAGGTGTCAGGCGCAATTGCCATCGGGCAGAGGTGACCCTGCACGAGTTCAAGGTCGTAGAGCTCGGCCACCGCGCCATCTATCCGAAGCCAGTCCACGCAAGTCTTGGTCTCAAGATCAATTATCTGGATTCCGCACCATGGCGCGCTGTCGGCCTCGGTCAGACGGGCCTCAAGCTCCAGTCCCTCGAACCGCTTGTAACGGGGCTTGGACAGGCCTACGAAAGCGTAACGTCCATGCAAGGCCAGACCACGGGCAAAACCGGGACAAAAAACATGTGGCTTGAAACTACCCTTGCCGTTCTGGTCGAACTCCACTGTGCCCAACTCACCACGTCCAGAGTTCAACAGCCACAGCCGTCCGTCATGCCATCGCGGCGAATGCGGCATCGACAGATTGTCGCAAATGATGTCTCCCGACTCGACGTCAATAACGATACCCCCATCCGCACGCCGGTCACGCCAACCGTCGATCGTATCCGACCGGCTGACAGCTGTGACGTATCGGGGGTGTCCGTCCCTCATCGCCAGCCCGTTCAGGTGGCAACGATCCTCAGCCACCAGCGATGATATGAATGGCGGTCGCCAGACCTCACGAAAGCTGTGGCGCATGTCCGGCGTTGCGAGGCAATTGTATCGTGTGTTGACGAAGATCGGCTTGCCTGTGGCGTCGATGCCAAGATCGTGTAGGTCAAGCCGCCCGGTAAACTCGCTCTGACGCGGCATGAAGGCCGCGTCGAACAGATCATTCACGCGCTCATGCGGATCAAGCACGTTCTGAAGGTGCAGAATTTGATCATCTGCCGCCAGTGACAAGCCATGCATCCCATGACGGTGAATTCCCATTGGTCGAGGAAAAGCCATCTGATGGATGTTGATCCCACCACCCGGCTTGACCCCGACCATGTAAAGGAACCCCGACTGGTAGGAGGAAAAGGCGATGGACAGCCCAAGCCCTCCAAGTCGGTCGGCCAGACCCGCTGAGACCGAGTAGTCAACTTTGGGTGTCGGAGGGGAAGAATCCGCCGTGTTGCCTGCATGCCCCTTGCCAAGGTGCTGGGGACAGATAGGGGTCTGCTCTTTCGTGTTCTGCATACTCAAAGAAGCCTTTTTGGCACTCGCAGTGCTCTTTTGATGCCTTCTTGATTGCTTCGGCCACTGTAACTGCGTTTGAACCCAAATCATTCCTCTGTTGGGAATGGAATTGTCTATGTGGGGCCACTTGAGCATGGCTGCATCAATGCGGCCCCGACATGGGTTGGACGACAGTGTCCGAAGATTTCCCTGCTTACTCCAACAGTCCTTTTTCCTGATAGTACTTCAGCGCACCCGGATGGATTGGCGCCGAAAGACCGGCGGTTACCATTTCCTCTTTAGTCAGATTGGCGAAGGCCGGGTGAAAGGTGCGAAAATCATCGAAATTCTCGAAGATGGCCGAAACCAAAGCATAGACTGCCGCATCAGATACGTTGGCCGACGTTACAAGTGTTGCGCCGACCCCAAAGGTCTCGACGTCGTTATCGGTGCCGCGATACATGCCGCCGGGAATTGTGGCCGAGCGGTAATAGGCGTTGTTATCGATCAAACCGGTCACAGCATCACCCGTCACTGGCACCAGCTTGGCGTTGCACGTGGTGGCAGCCTCGGTCAGATTACCCGAGGGATGGCCGGCCGTGATAATGAACGCGTCGATCTGGTTGTCGCACAAGGCGCTGGATTGCTCCGCTGATTTCAACTCGGCGGCGAGGGCGAACGTGTCTTTGGTCCAGCCTTTGGCGTCCATAAGCACCTCCATGGTGCCACGTTGGCCGGAGCCGGGATTGCCGATGTTAACCCGCTTGCCTACCAGATCGTCAAAATGCTCGATCCCCGAGTCTTCGCGCACCATCACGTTGAACGGTTCGGCGTGAACGGAAAACACAGCACGCAAGTCTTCGAATGGTCCGGCTTCTTCAAACTTAGAGGTGCCGTTGAGCGCGTGGAATTGCCAGTCGGACTGTGCAACGCCAAATTCCAACTCACCTTCGCGGATGGTGTTGATGTTATAAACCGAACCGCCGGTGGATTCGACCGTGCATCGCACGCCGGTTTCCTTGCGGTTCTTGTTCATCAGACGGCAGATCGATCCACCGGTGGGATAGTATACACCGGTCACGCCACCTGTGCCGATCGTGACAAACTCTTCCGCCTGCGCAGCCACACCTCCGAGCGAAAGTGCCATAGCCGAGGCCAAGATCAGGTTCTTCCTCATTGTTTTCTCCCTTTATATTTTTTTGTTTGTTTATGTGTGCGGTGCTTTTGCACCCGGTTCTAAGCGAGTGATCCGATCACTTCCTGATATCCAAACAGTGCTGGCAGGCCTCCGGTATGCAGCATGACGACCTTTTGGCCCTTGCTGATGATCCCCTCGTCCAACAGCCTCAGAAGCCCGGCAAATGTCTTTGCCGAATAGACCGGATCCAAAAAGATACCTTCGGTACGCGCCATGAGGGTCAGGGCATCAAGTGTTTCTTGCCCGACTTGCCCATATCCGGGTGCGAGCACGTCATCCCAGACTTTGATATCGTTCATGACGATCGAAGGGTCGAAATCCATCAAGGCAGCCAAGTTCCCCAGGACTTTTTGCATGCGTGCGTTTTGCTGCTCCTGATCGCGACGAACGCAGATTCCATGAACGGGCGCGCGCATTCCGGACAGCCGTAGACCTGTCAGAAACCCGCCGTGTGTTGAACCGCTGCCAGAAGGTACGACCGCGGCATCAAAATCGCTTATTTGCGCGCTCAGTTCCGCACTACCCTGCACATAGCCCAATGCCCCCAAGGGCGGATGGTCGATGCCAAGGTGGATGACATAGGGCCGGTGACCGGCGGCAACCAGCTGAGCCGCCCTTTCATGCAAGGCATTGTCCGCGCCGACTTCATCTTCGCCCACCGAAAAGTGCATATGTACAGCGCCCAGAATTTTGGCCAGCAGGACATTGCCTGATTGGTAGTATTGCTCTCCCATCCCCGGCACCCGCTCTTCCAGTTGCAGAACGGATTTCATCCCGAGACGTGAAGCAGCCGCAGCCGCTGTGCGCACAAAATTCGACTGTACCGCTCCGGTAATCAGAACAGTATCAGCCCGCTGTTGTAACGCTTCGCCAAAATAGAACTCCAACTGACGAGTCTTGTTGCCACCAAAACTAAGCCCAGTCAGGTCGTCCCGCTTAAGCCAAAGGTCTATATCCAGGCGGTCTGACAGGCGATCCAGCCTTTCGACCGGTGTGACTTCGGTCATCAAACGAGCGCGCGGGAACTCAGACAATTTCTGGTCGATATTCATCTGTTCAGTCATCACGTGTCATCCAACCAGATAGGCGCGGCGGAACAGGGCCGCGCACGCGAGGATCGAGATTATTCGAATTGCGTGGGTTATGGCCTGCTGTGGCAGCAGTGGGCCGATCAGGTGCCCCAACAGGCTGCCCGCAATAGTGGCCGCGACAAACGGCCAAAGCCACGGAGCGCTGGCAAAGGCCGACCAGTCTGACAGGCAATGCAACGCAAAAGCCGAGCCATATGCGACCAGTGCCACAGGTTGCACCAACCTACGAGCTTCATGCGGGGTGCGACCCAATGCCAGAAAGCCCAAAATCATCAAAGGACCGGGGGTCGCGGCCCATACCGTAGCAAGGCCAGACAGGCCCGAAATTGCCTGAAATCCCGGTAGGCCAACCCTGTTTTCCTGCGGCAACAACGAAGTGGCAACTCCGACAAGTAAAAGAACACCTGTCAGGGCCAACACCATGCGTTCTGACAGATAGGGGTAAATCAAGAGACCGAGAGCTATTCCCGCTAAGCACCCAATAACTGCATTCCGGATCAGTGCATTGTTCTTCAACCACACCCGCCTATTCGACGCGACAAGCGATACGAGCGTGTTCAACATGAGCAAAACCGGAACAGCCGTGGCCGTCCCCAGCAACACCATCATCACGGGCGCTACCACGATGCTGAATCCAATCCCGACGCCAACCTGAATCGCTGCACCTGTTAAAATGGCAAGCAGCAAGATCAGTAGGTCAGCGGGCACGTTTCGATCCATTGTTTCGCAGTTCATGCACGGAACGGTAACGCCAGGTAATCTTAATGAAAAATCATCTTATTGCATTTATTGATGCACTATTGTTATCAATTCATATGCGTATCACTGCCCGACAGATTGAGCTTTTCCAGATGGCCTATCGACATCGGTCCACGCGAAAGGCAGCAGATGCCCTGCACATATCGCAGCCTGCCATTAGCCGAGTGGTCGCCGAGTTAGAGGCAGAAATGGGCGTGCTCCTGTTTGATCGATCAGGACGCAAGTTCGAGCCAACCTCTGCGGCACACAGTTTGCAGAGGGCGGTTCAAAAACACTATCAAGGTTTGGAACGTATCCAGGAAGCAGCGATCCAAATCGCCTCTGGCACAGGCGGGCATTTGCGTGTGGCAACGGTTCCGGCGGTGGCCGATACCCGTGTTGCGACTGCGGCTGGTAAACTCATGGCGGAACTTTCCGCCCTAAGGGTGGATGTCGATGTTCTGGATGAGAAGGCAGGGATGGCAGCATTGCGTGAAGGACGGGTGGATTGCGCAATTGTATCGTCTGACCCCGGCGACCCAAATCTGTCGTGCACTCGACTGGCCGACCTACAACCCGTGGTGATTGTTCCCCGCGATGACCCGCTGGCTGATGCGCGCAAAGTCTCGCCTGCCAAACTCGCGGAGGCGCCCCAAATCATGCTGACACCGCGCAGCCCGTTCCGCCGTGCAGTGGAGACAATGTTTGATAGCTGTGAAGTTTCGTTTCAGGTCAGAGCCGAGGTTCAGACACAATCCGCCTTGGTACGCATGGTCGCCCAAGGTGCAGGCCGTGCGATCGTCGACATTGATATTTTAGGCGCATCGCAATTGGGCGATGTATCAGCTGTGCCTTTGACTTACGACCTCAACTGGCCGGTCCGATTGATCACCTTTTCCGCATCAAATGACATTCCCGGTTTGCAGAGATTTACGAATGAACTGAAAGAGCACCAAAGTCAGGCCCATTAGATTCAAGAGTATAGCTGGTACCGTTGTCTGAAGAGCGAGCGATTGCGCGTGAGTTTTTTTGAAAAGCGGAAATAGAGGAGCTACTAATAGGCAGCAACGCTGACCTTGGCTGTAACCACCAGACCTCTGTGCGCGGCTCGCAAAACTGGACTGACACGGTGCTCAAAGCCGTCGGACAAAACCAGTAACTGAATACAATATTCCGTAAAAACTCGCTGCTTTCCGACAATGCAACGAGCTGTGATGGATCGAAGTAAGGTAATCGACTAAACTGGAGTCGTTTCAACCGTCCGAGAGGCATCAATGGCTCAAGATGTCGGTGAATGGCTCGAAAAACTAGGCCTTGGCGAATATGCAGAGGCCTTCGCCACGAACAAAATCAACTTCAAACATCTTCCTGATCTCAGTGAAGATGACTTGGCAGAACTTGGGGTCAGCCCACTCGGTGACCGTAAGCTGCTGGTACATGCGATAACTGCTCTTGCCGGTGATGGATTTCAGCAGGTCGTACCAGGTAGGCATCAAGCCCAAGTCAGTCCTGCACAGGGTCCTGACGCTGAACACCGGCAACTGACAGTTCTCTTCTGCGATCTCGTTGGATCAACCGCACTTTCACAACGGTTGGATCCAGAAGATTTGCGTGAAATTATGCAACACTATCAAGTCACTGTAGCCGAGGTAGTGATGCGCTTCCAAGGGCATGTCGCCAAGTTCCTAGGCGACGGCGTTTTAGCCTATTTTGGTTGGCCTCGTGCACACGAGAATCAAGCTGAAAGCGCTGTTCGAACAGGCCTGGCATTGGTGCAGGCGGTGAGAGACTTGAAAAAGGACGTGAAACAGAACCTTTCGGTCAGAGTTGGAATTGCCACAGGGCATGTCGTGATAGGTGACATCGTTGGAGAGACGGCGTCTGAGAGGGGTGCTGTAGCCGGGGAAACTCCTATACTGGCTGCTCGTCTGATGAACCTGGCATTGCCTAATCAGGTTGTAACTGACACTGCCACGCGCAAATTAGTAGGAGGCGCGCTAAAATTTGAAGACCTTGGCGCTCAACAGCTTAAGGGCTTTGAACAACCAGTATCGACTTGGAAAGTTGTCGGAGAGCCCAATCCGGATACACGGTTTAAGTTGACCCATTCCGGGCAACTGACCCCATTTGTCGGACGCGAGGATGAGATTGAGCTGTTGTGGCAGGCTTGGCAGCAAAGCCAAGAAAATGTGGGGCAGGTTGTTCTGATTTGCGGTGAGCCTGGCATTGGAAAATCCCGATTGTTAGAAGCCTTGCACGGCAAACTCAGTGAGACAGACTGCACCTGTATTACACTTAGCTGTTCGCCGTATCACACTAACAGTGCACTTTACCCTCTTATTGTTCATCTAGAGCAGCTTTTACGTTTACGTGCAGAGGATGAGCCCTCGGATAAACTCCGCAAACTGGAAGACGCACTTCGGGGGACCAACTTGCCGCTCAATGATGTGGTACCCTTGATAGCCTCATTGCTGTCAATTCCGTTACCTGATGAAAAATATCCGCCGTCGTCGTTGACGGCGCAAACGCAAAAGCACCAGACCATGGATGCCATTGTCGCTTGGTTATTGGATGAGGCTCGGCAGCGGCCCGTCTTGTTGACCTGGGAAGACTTGCATTGGGCAGACCCTTCAACATTAGAAATACTAGCGTCTCAGATCAGACAATCGCGGAACGCTCCAATACTAAATGTCCTGACCTGCCGTCCAGAATTTCGACCGCCGTGGCAGTGCGATATCCAGATAACAACAGTCAAGCTTGGTCGCTTGAAGAGGTCAGAGGCAGAAACTCTGATCAGGCAGCAAGCCAAAGGGCTAGACCTACCTCAAATGGCTGTCGAACACATTATTGGCAAGACTGATGGCATACCGCTCTACATCGAAGAATTGACCAAGGTGATGCTGGATTCCAGCCTTTTGGCCGAGCGAAACACAGGCCGTGAACTGCCCCACCATATTTCCAGTGCAACGATCCCCGCGTCGCTGCAAGATTCCTTGATGGCAAGGTTGGACCGGTCGCCTAAAGCGCGGGAAGTAGCACAAGTTGCCGCTGTGCTTGGTCGAGAGTTCGATTTCCAAACATTGCAGGCTGTTTCTTCATTTGAAGAAACGGCCCTAAGGTGGGCGTTGGTACAGTTGGTGGATGCGGAACTTCTCAATCAAAGGGGGAAACATCCTCACACCAGATACTCTTTTAAGCATGCGCTCATTCGAGACACAGCTTATGGCAGCTTGCTGAAGGCAAAGCGGCGGCCGGTACATCAACGGGCAGCTGAAATGATTGAGACGATGCATCCTGAGATTACCAGGAAAAGGCCTGAAATGGTGGCCTACCACTTTATGGAGGCTGGCAGCCACGAAAAAGCTATTGAGTATTGGTTGAAAGCTGGAGAGCTGGCAATTGCCCGTTCGGCAAATATGGAGGCCATTGCACATCTGAAAACAGGCTTAAAGCTGGTGCCCGCAATCCGACAACCTACCAACAGAATTGAGACTGAGTTGGAGTTGCAGTCAAAACTTGCCGTTCCTTTGACTTTCGTGAAAGGGTGGTCGTCCCCGGATGTGCGGCAGGCTTACCAAAGGGCCCGTAAGCTTTGTAATCGCCTTGGCCGAACCGAAGATTTATTCCCAATATTAAGAGGGTATTGGAATTACCATCTAACCAGAGGAGAGCATAAGCAAGCTTTGCATCTTGCAAGGAGACTGAGCTCTCTTGTGACGTCGGCAAGTAGCGCGCACCAGCGCGCATTGAGTAACAGAGCGCTTGGAACCAGCCTGTTTTTTGTGGGCGAGTCCGAAAAAGCAAAAGAGTATCTGCAATCTGGCATAGATATTGATGACGCACTTTCGAAACACATGCGCCACGTGGAAGTTGCCATTCACGGAGATAGCGCGGGCGTTGTATGCAGGCTATATGCTGCATGGAATTATTGGCTGATCGGTTACCCTGATACTGCTCTGAAACTGGCGAATGAAGGGCTTGAGCTTGGTCAGGATCTGTCATTCAGCCACTGCATTGGATGGGCCTTGTGTTTTAAGGCCGTAGCTCTGCTGTATCGCAGGGAATTCGTTGCGGCGTTGTCTGTGTCCAAAGAGGCGATCGCCCATGCAGCGGAGCACGATTTAGCGCCGTGGCTTGCCATTGGAACCATGTGCTGTGGCCGCGCCCTGACTGGGCTCGGCAGGATTGACGAAGGGGTTGAACTGCTGCTGGACGGGCATGCAAAATGGCACAAAACCGGAGCACGTCTTGGTGATACACAATGGCTTGGTTTTCTAGCCGCTAGCGGTATCGAAACGCATGACTTGGATAGCGCGTGGTCTGCTTTGAGAAAAGCTAACGCAGCGAGCGATGCGAACCGAGAGCGGTTCTATTTTGCTGAACTGGCAAGACTGGAAGGCGTCCTGTTAGCTGAAGCCGGAGATGAATCTGCAGCGGAAAAACAATTCAAACTCGCAATTCGGAGGGCGCGCGCGCAACAGGCAAGATCGCTTGAGCTGCGTGCTTCTACCAGCCTTGCAGCACTTTGGAAAAGTCAGGGAAGTGTTACACGTTCAAGAGAACTGCTGACGCCTGTTTATGACTCGTTCTCTGAGGGTTTCAACACTCCGGACCTTAACGATGCCAAAGAACTTCTTGATAGTCTCCGGTAGCGAACGGCCGCAATGAATGGTGGTCTGCCGTAATAGGTTTTTGCGGTTGAAAAGTGGTCTTAGGCCGACGACCCCACTCTGCAAAGTTTGCTTTCGACATTTTGCTACTGCTCCTTCCCAGAGCAATAAAAGGCACAATGGGCTCAGAGCCAGATCAACATCTTGGAAGCAAACCTGTATCGCACGAATAGGACGATCCATTGCGTGCCCGTAGCGCCCATTTCCGTCTTTAAGGGATATGTTCTAACGGTGGCTCTGGCCGGCTTCTTCGACTACCCAATCTCGGAAAGCTTTCAGTTGCGGCTGGTCCATAGCGTCCGGCGGGTAGACCAGATGATAGGACCGTGACGGCGCGAAGTCCTTTTTGAAAGGTCGAATAAGATGGCCGGACCGCAATTCACTTTCGATGAGAGGAAGCAGCCCGAGCGATACCCCTTGGCCCGACAGAACGGCGCGGAGCAGGACACTGGAGTCGTCGATGACGACGCCGGGCAGATGGCCACCGGTTTCAACGCCCATTGAATCGAACCATTCCAGCCAGTCGAATTGATCCTTCCAGTGCAACAGCGGCAGGTTCAACAGATCCCCCGGATTGTTCACGGCTGGATTGCTCGCCAACAGCGAGTGGGCGAGCACAGGCGACGTTTTGAAACGCAGCAAGGGCTCGGAGATCAGTCCGGGCCAGCGCCCGTCGCCCCACGCCAGCATCATGTCTGTCTGGCCGTCCGAAAACTCAACTCCGCCGGGCGAATACTGCAGATGCAGGCCGGTATCGGGGAAACGCTGCCAGAAACTGAACAGGCGTTTGGACAGCCATTGCGAACCGATCAGGGCACCCACCCCAACAGTGATTGACGTGCGGCCAGCGGTTTGACGCACGTCAATCACCGCCTTGTCGAGCCTCGCAAAGATGGCGTCACAGGCTTCGGCGAACTGCTGTCCTGCTTGGTTCAACGTGACCGACTGGGCGTTGCGGTCAAACAACGTGCAGCCGAGATAGGCTTCAAGCGACTTGACCTGTGAACTGACAGCCGTGGGTGTCACGCCCAACTCGGCCGCAGCGCGTTTGAAGTTTCCGAATTGTGCAGCAACGGTGAAGACACGGACTGCGCCGAGCGGTGTCTGATTGGACGGGTCCGGCATAAGTAGACCAACCTGAAATTACCCTAGGTATAAAAACTTTTTATCTATTCATCACATCTAGAGCAAGGCAGGCTGCGGCTCAGCGGTACGAAATCGAACTGGCGGAACCAGCAAGGCATCAGTAAGAAGCGGAGGGCAAATGTCACGAGATACGCCATTGGCAGCGCGGTACTATGTCGAGCCGGATTGCTTTGAGACCGACAAAGAAAAGATATTCTTTCGCAGCTGGCAATGCGTTTGCCATGTGTCGGAAATTGCAGAGCCGGGCGATTTCAAGACCTTTACCATCGTCGACGAGGATATTTTTGTCATCCGCGCCCCGGATGACAGCATCAAGGGCTATTACAACATCTGCCGCCATCGCGGGCATCCACTGGTAGAGGGTGAAGGCAAGGGCAAGCGGGTGCTCGTCTGCCCCTACCACGCCTGGACCTATGAGATTAACGGCAAGCTGCGCCGCGCGCCGGGATCGGTGGAAAGCGATGGGCTGACGTGCGACCAGATCAATCTTCGCACGATCCGGGTCGAGGTCTTCTGCGGTTTTGTCTTTGCCAATCTGGACGAAGATGCATCGCCGATGGGCCCGGCACTGGAGGAATACAGGGAAAACCTGCTCAGCTTTCATTCTGACCCCGAAAAGTTGCGGTTCGTCTGCGAAACCGAGATCGAGCACAAGTCCAACTGGAAGCTGTCGGTCGAAAACTACAATGAATGCTACCATTGCCCGACGGTGCACGCGAGTTCATTGACCCACGGTGTTCTGGATATGGAGGGCTACACCACTGTGCCACGGGGCATGACCATCTGGCACGACGGGAAGGCCCAGACAAAAAACGAAAAACAATACGACTACGATCTGAAGGCCAGCCCACGTGCGGGTGACTACGGTGCTTACTGGATTTGGCCCAACGTTTCGATGTGCTGTTACCCGGGTGGCTATTTCACTATCCGACAATGGCTGCCAGTAGCCTGGAACCGAACCATCTACCGCTACCGCTGGTTTTCCAGCGGCGCGATTTCGGATGAAGAAGTCCGAGCTCTGATGGTCAAACACCGAGAGACCACCGGTGCCGAAGATGAGGTCGTGGTCTCGAAGATCCAGAAGGGCATGCAAAGTCGCGCATTTGAACCCGGCCCCTATGTCATCGGCGATGGCTGCGGCGCGATGAGCGAAGTCGGATTGCGCCATTTCCACAATCTCTATCGGGATGCATTGGGAGAACCGGAATGCTGAACGCGCCTCATGATTCCACAGGCACAGAACAGATCCGGCATGACTTGGCCGCACTTTACCGGTTGTCGCATCACTATGGCTGGACCGATCTGACCTCCACACACATTTCGGCGCGTCTGCCGCAAGATCCCGAACACTACTTGCTGAACTCGCACGATCTGATGTTCGATGAGATCACGGCATCAAACCTCACCCGCATGTCCTTTGGCGGAGAGGCTGTGGATGATCATCCGGGAAGCGGCAAGATCGTCAATCTGGCCGGTCATATCATTCATTCCGGCATTCTAAATGCGCGGCCAGATGTGAACTTTGTGATCCACAGCCACACTCGGGCCGGTGTGGCCGTTTCAGCCATGCCTGAGGGTTTGCAGCCCCTGTCGCAACATGCGGGGTTCGTACTGGGCACCCTGTCGAGCCATCCCTATCAGGATTCAACCGCAGTGGAGGATGAAGGCGCGCTGCTGGCGCGCGATCTGGGCAGCAACTTTGCCATGCTTTTGCAGAACCACGGGCTATTGGCGGTTGGACGGACAGCGGCCGAGGCTTTCATTTATCACTACTACCTTGAGATGGCCTGCAAAATTCAGGTGGATATTCTGGGTGCCACCGACCGGCCCATAGAAATCACCGAGGAGGCAATGGCAGCGCTGCACGATTGGGGTGCGCCAGAAAGCGGACCACATGGCCAGTTACAATGGCCCTCACTGATCCGGATGCTGGAGCGCACGGTGCCGGAGTTCCGGACATGAGCGGAACCAGCCTGATCCGAACCCAGCGCGAAGGTGCTTGCCTGACAGTCACGATAAACCGACCGGATAAGGCCAATTCGCTAACGAAGGATATGCTGGTTGCACTGAGGGATATTTTTCGCGCGACCGTCGGGGACTCGGAGCTTCGCGCGGTAATTATTACCGGCGCGGGAGGACGAGTGTTTTGTGCGGGTGCTGACCTGAACACGCTTTATGACGATTTGGACGGCCCCGATCCGTGGGGCGAAATGGCCGAAGCATTGCGAGCCGTACCGGTACTTACTCTGGCCGCCATCAATGGGCCTAGCATCGGTGGTGGCCTGACGCTGGCGCTTGGCTGCGACATCCGGGTCTGTGTGCCCGAGGCTCGCTTTGCCTATCCTGTTCTCAAAAACAACGTTATGCCGGGGCAGTACGATGTGGATAAATTGCAGGCGCTGACCGGTCCGGGCCGTAGTGCTGCAATCTTGCTGGGTGGCAATGTTGTGAGCGCAGATGAGGCCGCCGCCTGGGGATTGGTAGACCGGCTGGTGCAACGGGACATCCTGACGGAAACCTGCCGCAGCCTCTGCGACACCGCATTGGCGGCAGACGGAGCACATCTGAAAACACTCAAAGCCATGCTGAGGAGGGGTTCGCAATGAAAGGCATCCGCGTTGTCGACATGACCTCGGTCTTGTCCGGCCCGTTTTGCACCTGGCTGCTGGCCAGCCTTGGCGCCGACGTGATCAAGGTCGAAAACCCGGGTGGCGATCTGGCCCGGGGCACACCGCCGTTCGAGGACGGCATCAGCCTCTATTTCGCTTCGCTGAACCGCAACAAACGGTCAGTGACGCTGGATCTGAAGACCGAGCAGGGCAAGGAGGCCCTGCACCGCCTGCTGGCCACGGCGGATGTTTTTGTCGAGAACATGCGCCCTGGCGTGCGCGATAGGCTGGGCTGCAGCGATGCCGATCTAAAGCGGATCAATCCGAAACTAATTTCTGCCTCGATCAGCGGCTTCGGTCAGACCGGCAGCCTGTCGCACCGCCCAGCCTATGACATCGTGGTGCAGGCGATGAGCGGTATGATGAGCATCAACGGAGAGCTGGATGGCGATCCGACCCGGGTCGGTTTTTCCGTGGGCGATATCGCTGCGGCCCTGTTCACAACCATCGGCATCCTTCAACGGCTTTATGAACGCGACGCCAAGGGGGCGGACGAAACCAGCCATTTGGATGTCTCCATGCTGGCCTGTCAGTGGGTGTGTCTGGAGAACGCTTTTGCCCGCTATCTCAACGCCGGCATCGTGCCAGGGCCGATCGGCTCGCGCCACCCGTCGATGACACCTTTTGAGCCCTATCCAACTGCCGACCGGGACATTGTAATTGGTCTGGGCAGCGAAAAGGACTGGCCGCGCTTTTGCGAGGCAATCGGTTACACCGCGCTTCTGGACGACCTGCGGTTTCAGGGCGATGAGGCGCGGCTTGCCAACCGCGATGCGCTGGATGAGGTTCTGGGCACGCATCTAAAACAGCATCCGTCGGCATATTGGATGGAAATCCTTGTAGACAATGCCATTCCCTGCTCGGTGGTCGAGACCATCCAGACCATTGCCGACAGCCCGATTGCCAAAGAATACACCGCATTTTCGAACGTCGAGGCAGGAGCATCCGGGCGCATTATGCAGTTTGCGCGCAACCCCATAGCGGACCGCGAATTGCAGGAAAGCCCGGCGCCAGAGCTGGGACAGCACACCTCGGAAGTTCTGACCGAACTTGGCTACGACGCCGCCACCATTGCAGCATTGATGCGCTGACCCCGTCCGGGCGCTTTCTTCCAAGACACCAGCAGGAAACAGAACATGCCTGAATTTCAGACCGCTGACGGCATCACCCTCTATTACGAGGAAACAGGAACAGGCTCCCCGATCGTGTTCGTTCATGAATTTGGCGGAGATCAACGTAGTTGGCACCGGCAGGTTCCGGCTCTGTCTCAATCCTTCCGCTGCATCACCTATTGCGCGCGTGGCTTTTTGCCTTCCGACGTCCCCAATGACCGCAGTCGATTCGGCCAGGCCCAATCCACCAGCGACCTTCTGGCCCTGATGGATCACCTCGGGATCGAGCAAGCGCATCTGGTCGGTACCTCAATGGGCAGTTTCACCAGCCTCGATTTTGCGCTGAAATACCATGACCGCGTCACAAGCCTAACTCTCGTCGGCAACAGCTCAGGCCCCCGCGATGAGGCCGAGCAAATACGATATCGGCAAGACTGGGTCGGCCACGAAATCCGGCTTCGCGAACACCGGGGAGGTGACGGCGCAGTCGCGGTTCTGGAAGCAGATCCAGCCTATCAGAGTTTTCAGAAAAACGATCCGCAAGGCTGGGCAACCTATGCCAAGAACCTGCGTGGCCAATCTCCGGAAGGTGCGGTTCATGTGCTGTCGACACTGCACTGGAACCGGCGGTCGTTGTTTGATGAACAGAAACGGTTGAAGGCGTTTAGCAAGCCGGTGCTTTTGGTGACCGGAGACGAGGACTATTATCTGGTTGGCGAAACTAATGCCTTTCTCCGGAGAACACTGCCGGACGCCAAATGGCATCAGTTTTCCGGGACCGGCCATCTGGTCAATATAGAACGAGCCGAGGAATTCAACAGCTTGCTGGCAGAGTTCGCCGGCGCACAGAAATAGCCTGCCCGGGTTCGGTCAAAACTTTATTTGGTGGCAGCATCGGTGGGGTTAGTGAGCCGATTATCCTGCCCGTTGGGCAACCAAAGCCCCTCGGCATCTTGTTAATAGCCTTGATGCCAGCTGTGTTGGCACCGCTTTTGCCGATAACGATCTTGCTTGGCAAACCGCCTTTGGCTGCGCCATTTGTCAACACGACGTAGGCAGAGAGATTAAACTTGCGCACTGGTGAAAATACTGTGAAACATGCACGCTAGAGTTTATTTAAACTCCAATTTTTTTTATTGACAGGTTGACCGCGAAAGAACATGACCGAAGGTTTTAATTTTTTATTTTTGAATGTTCTGGAGCCGGGAAACCTAACTTTCTACGCTGCAATCCTGTCGGCAATTGTTCTGTTCTACTGGTTGACACCATCACAAGGCAAGCAGATTTACCTCGCACTCATATCGACCCTAATTCTGCTAACTTTGGATTGGGTTTCCTACTTGGTGCTGCTTGCGATTGGTCTGCTGACTTTTGCACTTACAAAAATCAACCATCGATCCACACCCGTGCTTTTGTTGGGGCTTGCACTCCTCATCCTTCCTTTTGCCGCACACGAGACTGCCCGAGTGATCTTCCGGACCAGTGATCACTATGACTTAGTTTTCATGACCGGGATGGCGTTTTATTCGTTGAGGTTGATCCACTATTGGTTTGAACACTTCAAGGGACAGCTCCCAAAACACAGCTTCGTAAACTACTACAGCTACCTGTTTTTCTTCCCAATCATCATTGTAGGGCCAATCTACCGGTTTGAAGACTACATGAAGTCAACGCGCCGCCAGCGGTTTGACACCAAGAATATCAGGGCTGGAATTGATCGGATTGCGCTGGGTGGCTTTCAGGTGGTCGTCGTGAGCGACATTGTAATAAGCCAGTACTTTGACGCTTGGATTTTGAATAACACAGATGATGCTTCTCTGACGCGGTTTTACTTTGAAAGCATCGAGTTTGGTTTGAACGTCTATTACCAGTTTGCAGGGTATTCGAACCTTGCAATCGGTGTCGGGCTGCTTATCGGCTACAAGATTTGCGAGAACTTCAATTTCCCATTGTTTCGGCCAAACATCGTTGAGTTTTGGAAGAACTGGCACATGAGCCTTACAGGTTGGGTTCGAAGCTATATCTATTTGCCGATAGTTTCGTACACCAATGCCCCCCGACTGGCGTTGTTGTTGTCAATGTCCACAATCGGGGTTTGGCACGGTTTTACAATCAATGCGGTTATGTGGGGGCTTTATAATGGTATCGGGATCAATCTTTATCATTATTTCAAGGAAACCCGCATCAGGTCATTCCTCGTCAACGGCAATCCAATCATTGCCAAAGCCTGGTGGGTGTTTTCATCCCTGTTTACGTTCAACTACGTGATGATCGGCGTGTCGTTCCTTCGCTGACCCCTGAGAGGTCAGCGTGAGTTTTCTCATGACGCGTTCAGTTCACAAGTAGCCTCAGTTCTTGATGTAAGGCGAGGCCAGACGGTTCAGTGGCCTCTTGTCGAACGCATCAAGCCATAGACGAAATAGCAGACGGCGTTTTTCGGGATCTTCGTCGTCTTCGAATTCAGTTCTGTCATGCAGCAGAACGTAGTTATTCATGAACAGAATTTCGCCCGGCTTCATGTTGAACCGCAAACAGAACCGAGGGTCCTTGGTCAGTGCTTCAAAGGTGTTGAGTGCGTGTTCTTCGGCAGGAGTCGCATCACGTTCCAAGCCACCAAATGCCATATCGATGTGAGCTCTGAGGTAGCTGAGACTTAAATATCCTTCTGCCATAGTGAAGATCGGATATTTCTCTTCAGTGACCAATGGACTGCCAGGTTTTCTGAGGCCGAAGACCGGGTAGTGGAACCCATTGCAAAGCGTTTCCAGTACGTCGGGTTCATTCTCCAGAAGATAGTTGTATATCGCCGGTCCGCTTGTGCACCCGCTAAGCCCACCTTTCTTGGCCTGAACGATACTCATCATGGCAAGGATATCCGTAGTATCCGTATGCATGGAAAGCTCGGATCGTTTTTGGTAGCCGCGAGAGTGCCTGTTTTTGCCACTTTCATCCCGAACATAACCCAACCTGTCGCCGGCGACGCTCTGGGGTTGCGCTATGCCAAAATGGGAGCCAAACCCCCAATAAAGAAGTGCGCAATCTTCGGTTGTCAGGTCCTGTATCGAAAGACCACGCAAAAGGAACAGTCCACGGCCTTCATGCAGATCCCAAATCCACTGTTGAAGGGACTTTTCTATACCACTGAGTGGAAAATCCTCGCGCGTAATGTCCTCCACCTTTTTGCCCGAGCGACGCGCATGATCCAGTGCAGTGAGCAGTGCTTCTACCTGCTGCTCGCTCAAGTAACATGCAATGTCATCTTCCGTCCGGATCGTGGTTGTGTCCCACGCGCTCGGATGATCATAGGCTTCGGCAATTGGTAGAGCGTGTGACATTGTAATCCACCTTGTTGGAATGGTTTTTCTTGTGAATGGGATCATTTCTGCTGCGCAACAGCCTGTAGAAAAGGAGTCCCAGTCGGGGCGTCCTGTTGTTGTTTTCTTTCCCACAGTTGTTCGACGCGATAGACGGGCAGATACTCCATGTAGTCCAGCACCGGCTTGCTGTTGTCATAGAAATAGGCCGTGCTTACGAGCATTCCGATCGTTGCCGACGTCAAGAGCAGCTTTCTGGCTTTGGTGCGCATTCTTTTCACCCGGCCAACTTTGCTTCGATCAATTCAACCGCGTCGGAGATCGTGTGAATTTTCAAGACGTCAATGGGCTCAATGGTGATATCGAATTTGGCACCAAGTGCTTCGACAAACATGACATGTCCAAGCGAGTCCCAACCCAGGGTGTTGGAGTAGTTGCTGGACGCTTCCAGCTTGCTGCTTTCGATCATGAATGTTTCAGCGGCGACAGCGATGACCTGATCCTCAAGGGACGAGCTGTCAGCCCCTTTGTTGTTTTCAAGCTCGTGGTTAATTAATGACCTCAGCTGATTGCGATCCGCCTTGCCGCGTTCGGATATTGGGATTTCGTCGACAAAGACCACTCTGGCAGGGATTTTGACGGGTGAAATGCGATCGCTCAGGTGTGAGACAAGCGCAGCGGCATCCAAGCTTTCGTCTTCTCGCACCACGCAACTGACGGCAATTTCGCCCATAAGGCTGTCTTCGACGCCGAATGTACATGTATCCACTACAAGTGGGTGCAGCCGGATATTATCGTCGACCTCTTCCGGGTAGACGTTGTTGCCGCCAACAATAATAACGTCCTTGATACGGCCAGCGATAAAGATGTTTCCGTCGCCATCATGTCGGGCCAGGTCACCGGTCCTGAACCAACCGTCGGCAAGGCTTTTGTCGGTCTCGTCGCTGTTGTGCAAATAGTCATGCATGACCGTGGGGCCGGAAACGACAAGCTCTCCGATTTCTCCCGGCTCTACTTCGTCGTCGTCGTCATTCAGAATTTTCCACTGTGACCCCAGGATTTTTCCAACACTGTTTGTGTCCCGATGATCTGACCCGGGACCGGTGAAGGTCAGGTTGTTGGCTTCGGACAAACCGTAGGAATTCACGACTTCCTTTCCGGTCTTCTCCTCAAAGGTTTCCCACAGCTTTTTAGGAAGCATTGCCGACATTGACAGGAAGAATCTGAAATCTTCTGTATCAAATGTCTCTTTCAGGTTGTCTCCATAGCGTAGCAACAACTGCATCATCGCGGGCGATAGGAAGAAGTGTGAAACCCGTTTGCTGTAAATCGTGTCCAATATGTCGGGTATGCTCTGGTTCGAGAATTTACGCACCGGGCGTACAAGGGTGGAGCCATTCATGAATGACAGCAGCGCACCACTTGCTGCCGCACCAAGCGATGTAAAAGGGATCAGACTTAGCATCACCGAATCCTTGGTCAAACTAAGCTGAGTGCCCATTATTCTGGCTTGTTCAATCACCGCCGCGTATGTGAGCCTGACGACTTTCGGCGTACCGGTACTGCCTGAAGTAAACACCAGCATTGAAAAATCCGACAACTCCGGCTCATCCGAAGGTGCATCAAGAGGAGAGAGATTGCTGACGATTGCAGGATAAGTGTCAGCGTCCACATCACCCGTCTTGGATGTAGAAAACAAAGACCGAAAACGCTCGCGAGTTGATGTTTTCCGCTTGGTCACACCCAAGGCCAGCATCAGGTCTGACCCATCAAGGACCGATTGCGACTTCCAACGATCGAGTATTTCATTCGTACAAACGACAGCTTGCGGTTTTATGTGCTGCACCAAAGCCTGTGCTTCAACGCTGGTGTTTTCAGGCGTCAGGATCGAGGTCACAAGCCCGTAGCGGAATGCAGCTAGGAAGAATACCACGAGATCCGCGTCATTCTCGACGCACAAAACGATCACGTCGCCCTTCTTCAATCCGCTTTTTTCGAAAAGCCGCATGACCAAGCCGACTTCTTCGGTCACTTCTTTATAAGAAAGCGAATCCGGTGCGATGAGAAACGGCTTTTTCGCCTTTGCATCGACGATGCCGAACAGGTTTTTGATTTCGGTATTTGTGTCGTGAATGTTCATTGCGTTAACCCGATTTTCTTATTTAGATTTTGAGGCTCAAAAAATATTCGCCTCCGTTTTACTGATCCAATCACTATCAGTTGCCAAAAATCCTCAAGGCTTGCCGAGCACGTGAGGCGCATTCTGGCAGGTACCCTTCAGGGCACCAGCTTCTGTATTTCCTGGAGTCTTACCTTCCCTCGATCGTTGAGCGGAATTCTGTCGACAAACACGATTTTCCGCGGAATTTTGTGCATCGATAGCCTTTCTCTCAGAAAGCTACTGATTGTGGGTGCCGTAAGATCCGTAGAGACCGGCACAATACAGGCGGCAACAAGTTCTCCCCATTCAGGATGAGATTTCCCAAAAGTGTAAGCGTCTGCAACATCGGGATGACTTAGAATTAAATTGTTTATTTCATTCGGAAATATGGTGTGCCCGCCGCTGATGATACTTTCCACGCTTCGCCCGACGTAGACCAGATTTTCCCCCGACAGATAGGCAAGGTCACCTGTCTTGACCCAACCATCGACCAGTACACATTCAGTCAACTCAGGGGCATTCAGATAGGCGGTCATCCGTGTTTCGGAACGAATCCAAAGTTCACCCGTTTCACCGGGCGAAACTTCATCTCCGGTTTCTCCAACGACTTTACATTCGGCATCCAGAAGGCTGCCTATGGTGCCAATTCGCTCGTCGGCAATGTTCCGCGAGGTGAAAGTCACATTGTTGACTTCGCTTGATCCGAAGGTGTTGATTACGACCTTCCCTGTCTGTGTTTCGATCTGTTGCCAGAGATCATCAGATATCGGTGCCGCTGTTGTGACGAAAAACCTGAAATCAGGAACAGCGAATGCTTTTTCAAATGCTTCTCTGTCACGAAACAGGCACGAGATCAGACTTGGAACAAAGATAAAATGGCTGACTGGGTGTGCTACGATCCGCGAAAGCAGTTGTCGGCTTTTACTTAAATCAAACTTTTGAAACGGTCTGACCAGAGTCCCGCCATGAAGCAGCGCAAGCAATATGCCATTCACGACCGACCCGATCTGGCTTAGCCGGAAGAGATTCAGAATCCGGCTACCGGGACCAAAGTCAATTCCAGCGCCCATGTTCATGCTTTGCGTGAGTATGGCTTTGTAAGACAGAACAACCCCTTTGGGGTTGCCGGTCGTTCCCGAGGTAAGAACGATCATCAAAGGGTCTTCGAACGATCGGTCCGCCGGTTCAAATCTATTTGTCGCGCCTAATTCGCGCGACAAAGTATGGAAAAGGTGGTCGTCAATTGTAATAAGAGACTGGTGCCGGTTAGTTCCCTCGTCCAAGAACGCCCAATTTGATCGGCATATTGGGCTCAACAGCAGGTGATCAGGTTTCAGGAGTTCGAGTGTTTTTTGACATTCCGGAATGGGCGCATCCGGATCGATCATACACAATTCCAGGCCGAACCACATGCTGGACACGAAAGTAACAACCGAACAGACGTCATCTTCGAGAGCGATCGCGATGCGGTCACCCGGTAAAAGGCCTTGTCGTTTAAAGAAGGCACAAAGCAGGTCACATTTGCGAAAAAGGTCACCATAGGTCAGGCTCACAATCTCGCCTTCAAAGAAAGTTTGGTGGTCAACGATATTATTTCTAAGTTCACTTAAAAAAGCACGGGTGTTACTATTAACGAATTGATTTGAAACCATGATTTCATCTATTCCAGCAACAAAGTTTTTCTACTTCAACGTGAGCGTACGGATTGCAATAAATTCCGTCAATGACGTTGAGTGACCAACTGGGACATCCGTGCAATCGGAAACAAACGAGCCTGTGGTGGTTCCGATGCAGAGTCGAGCCTGTTGTCAGACTTCTTTCTCACGGATGATGCGTCCCATTCCGGACCTTCAAATATCTTCTCTATGTTGCGGCGCGACCCGCCGGACCTGTCATGCACTGCGCGCACAAAATCAGTCGGCGAACGAATTCACAGGTCACGCAACAAACGGCTATCTAGGATCTTGGCCTCAAGGTCTGGTTTCTGATCATTTTGGGTGTTTGTCCATAATGCCCACTTATTGCGCGCGAAAAACTAGATAGAGATTCAAAACCGCAACTTATGGCTAAGTCCGTTATTGATTGCGAAGAATTGACCAGCAGTTGATGTGCCACCTCTAGCCGACATTTGCGGTAGTAGGCTGATGGGGTCAGCCCATAAAAGTCGAAACATCGGCGCCGAAGCCGCTTTGGCGACAGCTGCAGGCGTGTACATATGTCTTTGATCGACAGTGGAGATGATATGTTGTCCGCCATTAACTGATGCATCTGCATAAGCAGCGGATCGGACGTGCTGGTTGCACGTTGAGGCGTGTCCCCGCTTCGTGGCATGCCGTGGATCATTCCGGTCGCCACGGCCAATGCCAGATCTTCATTTATGTCGCGCGATATCCAAGCCAAAACGGCGTCACCGGTGGCGGTGCCACCCGCAGCGGTCAATCGATTTCTGTCCAAGCAGAAAATACGATCAACAATATCAACGTTTGGCCAACGTTCTTTAAACTCAGTTTCAGCTTCGTAGTGCAACACTGCCTGACGGTCATTCAACAAACCAAGCTCAGCCAGAATGACCGTACCGGTATCAACACCTGAAATGACGCAGTTTGTCGTCGCGGCCCGCGCGGTATAGGCACGCACTCGTGGCGTTAAATGCACCAGAGGTTGATATCCGGCGCATAGCAGCACCAGATCAGCTTTGGGTTCATTCAACCACTCGATTGTATCAGGGGCGACCAACGCACCGTTTGACGCCTGGACTGCCGCGTTTGTTGCTGTGCGGGTTTGCCACCGGATAATTTCTTTCCCTGCACATTTGTTTGCGAGGCGCAGTGTTTCTGTGGCCAATACATAGGCCAGCATCTGAAACTCCGGGAACAGCACAATGGAAACATTCAGCATTCAGGGAACTTCCCGCACAAAATTGGGCACTTCAAGACAAAAATACACGCTGTTCTCCTGTAGTCTTTTCGGAAACAGAGGAGACGCCAATGAACATCATGACCCCTAAACCCAGCGGACAACGACCGGCCAATTGCAGTGATGCCGAATGGGAAGCACGTTGCGAACTTGCAGCCATATACAACGCTCTTGTGAAATATCGCCTGACGGACTTGACCAACCAGTGGCACGCTATCCGGGTTCCAGGTGAGGATGCTCTTCTGACGCACCATTATGGTTGGATGCACGAAGAGGTCGCGGCATCAAACCTTATCAAGGTCGGTTTTGATCGCGTGAACCACAACCCAGAGAATGGCGAACCGAACCCATCCGCCACCGAGATCGGCAAACTGTTTTTCGAAGCTAATCCAGACATGAACTGCATCATGCATATTCACACCAAAGCGATCATGGGGGTGTCCGCTCAGAAAGAGGGTCTGCAACCGCTCAGCCAGGCCTACTTGATGATCGGTGGTGGGGATGTTCTGGGCTATACCGACTACGAGTTCGAATGCACTGATGATTTTCTTACCGGCCTGCTGAATGCGGGCACCGGCAAAAAGGCGATCATCGAGGCTTGGCACGGCGCTTTTGTGTTTGGTTCGACAGCTGGAGAGACGTTCTTCCGGTCGTTCTATTTGGATCAGGCCTGCGCGGTACAGTTGGAGGTGCAAAAGTCTGCAGCTGGCGGGGCCACTATTCGGGAAATTCCTGAACGGGAAATCCAGCGCCACCTATCTGACATGGCTGTCAGCGACTGGTACGGCTACGAAGGTGAGCTGGAGTGGCTGGCTGTTCGTCGCCGACTGGATGTGGAGATGCCGCACTATTCGTCTTGAGAATAGACAGCCGTAACACCGGAATATCCGCGAAGTCGGGGGCGGAGGACGTTGCTGCCGCCCTCGAATTTGACAGCACCCGAATAGTTATGCCGCTCAAGTGTCTGAGTATCTTGGTATTGGCAACGCGTCGTTTGGGTACCTTTATGGCTTCAATTTTTTCGCGAACTCACCTATTCTACAAACACCCGTTATTGTTTACAAAATCACATCTGGACGACAATTGATCTTAGTGCCGTTGACGCCTAATCCTCAACCATGAGCAGATTTCTATCATGGAGAAAAACGTGAAGTTTTCAAAGTACCTGGCCATTGTGGCCTTGTGCGCGATCAGTAGTGCGCCCACCCTTGCCGATGCAGAACAACCAAGTCTGGTAGGCGTTTCTCTTGGTATGAGCTATGAAGAAGCTGATCGAATTCTAAAGGCAAATGGGTTCAGTCGGTCTCCACAAACATTTTCCCATTTTACCGACTGGGTTCGAGGGCGGAACGCAAAGATTCATGAGATAGAAGTCTTTTCCGAAGGTGTAACGAAGCACGTACCTGTAGCAGTATCATTCAACTACGAATACCCTAATGGGTACGTCTCAATTGCTGTCACGGGCGCTAGTGGTGAGAAAAGTGTCCGCGCTATCGACTACATACAGTTTTTTTACAAAGACACGGGCTATCCTTCGTACGAAGACGCGAAGGCTGACTTTATGAATAAGTATGCCGTCAGCGACGAAAGCTGCTCAAATCAAGACGGATGGCTTGGCATTCATATCAGCAAAGAAACTGGTAAAGCGGTTAAGCTCGAACCCACAAGAGACTGTCTGGTGGGCATGAGTTTCAACAAACTTGGAGAATTCAATTTAGGGGATCAGGATCTCAGCGCCTTGGATTACGCCCTGACGTTGATACCGACTAACGACCGTGAAGCTCCTGATGGTCATGTCGATAGTTTGACCACCTCTCTGTATGACTACGACGATGCTTTGAGAGAAATTCACGAAGCGTCACTGGAAGATCCGGTGGAGATACCTCCATCAGGTCCAAGTTTGGCAGACGTTACGCTTGGTATGAGCTACGAAGAAGCAGACAAAATCCTGCTAGCAAATGGTTTCAAACACCAATCAAAAAGCGACAGTGTGTTCAGTGACAGGGTTCGCAACAGAGTTGCAGATGTCCACAAGATCGAAATAGTCACCGGTGGCAAAGGTCAATATGTGCCATATGCAGCTAGTTTTCCTTACTTCAAAGACGGCAAGAGTGTCATCGTCACAGTCACCGGTTCGAACGGTGAAAAAAGTGTGCGCGGCGTTGACTACTCGCAAAGATTTAGTGAGGACACTGGCTACCCCTCATACCATTCGACAAAAAGTGCACTGCTAAAGAAGTTTGGTTTCGAAAAAGCCAGTTGCAGCGACCCGGACAGACTTGGTTTTCACGTCAGAAAGGGAACTGGGGAAGTCACACAACAAAACCGTTCCCTTGAGTGCTTCGAAGGTATGGATTTCAACTATGCGGAAAGATCTACTCGTAAGTTTCACGACGTGCACGACCTAGACTACGGTGTGACCTTCAACACTGGAAATAGGGGCAGAGCAGCCGATGGGCATATAGAAAGTGTTCGTGTACGCCTATACGACTACGACGGAACCATTTTCGACGTAGAGGTAACGTCTTTTGAAGAAATGGAAAAGATGACAGCCACTGAACCAAAGGTAGAGTTCTAGCCACGTTCATCGCCAAACATAAAAGGGGACCAAAAGGGAGGCAACAGCCGCTTGCCGAACACATGCTGGGCCTCGCGATGCATCAGCGAATTGCCGAAGACCTCTATCGCGCCGTGCTGGAGGTCGAATAAAAAAAGGCCCGCCATTTGGCGAGCCTTGCAGGATTTTTCGTCGAAAAATCTCTGTTCCAACTCAACCGAGTTTTTCGGTGAGTTCCGGGACTGCAGCGAACAGGTCT